>JBGPKH010000182.1:0-13732 GCA_041485845.1 Bryobacteraceae bacterium | reverse complement strand
CCCTGCGCGCCGCGCACCCAGTCGACGTCGGTGAGGGCGACCACGTTTTCCACGCCCGCCTCCGACGCGACCAGGTCGGCGAAAGGCCGGCCGCCCGCGCCGATGCCCGCGATGTTCAGCTTCTCGTTGGGCGATTTGTAGCCCAGCATCTTGAGCGACTGCGCACTCGTAAAGCCGCCCGGTGGAACGGCGCCCGCGAGGAGCGTGCCGAAGAAGAAATACCGTCTCGAAATTCCCTGTGACATCCGACCCCCTTTCGATCCCTGTTGCCTATGACAGAATGCGGACCCGGCTCTGGAAGCTGACCCGCGCCGCCATGGAGCCGCGCCTTTGCGCCGCCGGCGTTTCGTCTTTGCCGGTCATGCAAGTTGCCTCCAATTACTGGTATAAGATTCTAACCTTTTTTTACCGTGCCTGAGACGAGATCATAGCGTCACGCGTGCCGAGTAGCAAGTGCCTGACGGCACCGGACCGGTACCGGACGGCACCCTAGCTAGGCCTAGGTGGGCTGGGATCCTCGAAGGGAACCTAACTACACTCGGCCACGGCGGAGGCGCCCTGTATTGCCACCGCCCGCCCGTGCGCGTATCATGAGCACGGAGGATTTTTCGAGATGCGGGCTGTCTGTCTGTCGATCTGTGTCGTGTCCTCGCTCTTTGCCCAGAACCCGGCGCTCCCCAAGGCCCCGGCGGATGTCAAACCGGGCAGCATCACCTACGATGAGATTCCTTATCCTTACCCGGTGGCTTACCTCCCGCTCACTCTTTACGGCCAGGATGTGCGCATGGCCTATATGGACGTGCCGCCCGCGGGCCAGCCGAACGGCCGCACGGTGGTCCTGTTTCACGGGATGAATTTCGGCGGCTTCTACTTCTCCGGGCCCATCGAGGTGCTGCGTAAGGAGGGCTTCCGCGTCGTGGCGCCCGACCAGATCGGCTTCGGGCGCTCGTCGAAGCCCATCATCCCCTACAACTTTCACGACATGGCGCTGAACAGCCGAAAGCTCTTGCAGTCGCTTGGCATCACCAGGGTGACCATCATCGGCCACTCGATGGGCGGGATGCTCTCGGCGCGCTTCGCGGCTTCGTTCCCCGATCTCACGGAGCGCGCGGTGATCTACGACCCGATCGGCCTCACCGATCCGCGCTACGACCGGCCGTGGCGCTCCGCCGACGAAGCCTACAAGGCCACCATGGCGCAGACCAACGACCAGCGCTACCAGGGATTCTATGCCAACATCCGGCGCTACTTCCCCTCGCCCGGCGCCTGGAAGCCCGAGTATGAACAGTACGCCCGCATTCTCTACGCGCCCACGCTGAGCGGCGATTGGCCGCGCCTCGCCATGGTCCGCTCGATCTACCAGCAGATGTTGTATCTCGATCCCGTGGTCTACGACTGGGCGAAAATCAAGGTCAAGACGCTGGTGATCGGCGGGGAGAAGGATGGCCAGGACTTCCCGGCGCTGGCGAAGCACATCGCCGACACGGTCCCCGGCGCGCAGTTGGCGATCATTCCCAACGCCGGCCACGTGCCACACCTCGAAGTGCCGGAGATTTTCTATCGCGAGCTGCTGAAGTTCGTGAGGTAGGGACCAACGGGCCTGGGCCTGGACAGGCCGGGAGGCCTGTCCTACTGTTGCGCCTTGGCCTGCTTCACGAAGAAGTCGAACATCGGAGCGAACTGGGGAGCCGCCACTCCCACGTGGCTCCCGCCCGGAATCTCCACGTACACGATGTTCACCCCGGCCTGCTTCCCCGCCTCCACCATCCGGCGCGATTGCGAGACGTTCACGGTGCGGTCGTCATCGCCGTGCACGACATATTGCGGAATGTGCTTGATCTTGACCATCCCCGCGGTATCGCCCCCGCCCGAGATCGGCCCCAGGGCGGCGAACACGCCGGGATGCGCCATGGCCACGCTCCACGTCCCATACGCGCCCATCGAGTGGCCCATGAGATAAACGCGCTGAGCGTCGATGCGGTAGTCCCGCCGCACTTCGGCCAGCACGTCCATCACGTCCTGCTCCGCCGAACCGCGGTACATCGAGGCGGAGTCCCGTCCTTTGGGGCAGACCACCATGAATCCCACCCGCCCGGCCTCGCGCTTGAGCAGCCCGTTCTGATAGCTGTCGAACATACTGTTCTCGTCGCCGCCCATGCCGTGCAGCGCCACCACCAGCGGCGACGGCTGGGCCACGTCATACGACTCGGGCACGAAGAGCCGGTACGGCTGCAGCGTCTGGTCCACCGCGGAGCGGTAGGCCTTGCGCATATCGCCATGCCCCGCCGCGAACGGATCGCGCCCCGCTTCCAGCGCATCCAGAATCGCGTTCGCCGCGGTGAACTCCTCGCGGAGATGGTAGCGGGCCGGGTTGATGTCGCCGGCGTCGGCCGCATCGTAGAGGGCCAGCGCGTATTCGGCGGTAGGCAGGGCAGAACCTTCCTTTTTCCCGACTTTCGCCACGCGGGCACGCAGTCGCGCCGCGCCGTCCGCCAGCGCCTCGATATGCACCGCGATGGACTTGGTGAACGCGGCGCGCGCGGACCCTGCCGGCGCATCTCCATCGGGAGCCAGCCGTACTTCCACCGTGTAATCGCCCACCGGCGCTTCGGGAATCTTCACCCGCGTGGTGAAAGGAAGAGCCGCCGGGTCCACCGCGACAGCCGCGCCCAGACTCTTTTCCGTGGCCCCCTCTTTCTTGACCGGAACGAGAAACAGCGCCGCGCTCATCTTGACTTCCGCCGCGCGCTCGCTGGTGTAGAGAGGAGTCAGCGTCACCGTGACCTGTTTGCCGGGCTCGACCATGGCGTGATCCAGCCGCCCCTGAAACGACGAAGCCAGTTCGAAGGCCGGCGTCCACGGCTGATTGCGCATCACCGCCAGGCCCTGATAGTAGGAGCGCATGGCATCTCCGTACTTGCGCGCCTGTGACGCCTGTTGCGCCTCGCGGCCCAGTTGGTCGGCCTTCTGGCGCTGCTCGGCGGTCAGCGTCAACGTGGCTTTCTGGGTGTTGTAGGTGACCGAGGTGCGTAGCACCATGCCGGCGTCCTGGGCGTAAAGAACCAGGCCCCAAACGAAGACCAGCGGACGTACGAAGCGCAGCATAGGTATCTCCAGGTTGGATTCTGGCCCAGTATATCGTGTTGCCCGGCCGGTGGCCGGTTTACATGCCCTGCCAGCGGCCGGTTTACATGCCCGGCCGGTGGCCGGTTTACAATTGTTCTCGATGACAGAAATTCTGTACGACGTTTCGGGACACGTGGCCACCATCACGCTCAACCGCCCGGAGAAGCTCAACGCCTGGACCCGCGTCATGGAGCAGGAAGTCCGCCACGCCATGCACGAAGCCGCCGGCGACGGCCGGGTTCGCGCGATCGTGCTCACCGGCGCGGGCCGCGGCTTCTGCGCCGGCGCCGATATGAGCCTGCTCAACTCCGTGGTGCAGCGCGGCCTGGGTCCGGAGCACCCGCTCCCCGACTCCACGGGCAACGGCGGTGCGGCGTACGCCCCGGCCGCGCGCCCCGATTTTCAGCGGCAATACTCCTACTTCCCGGCCATTCCCAAGCCGGTCATCGCGGCCATCAACGGACCCGCCGTCGGGCTGGGCTTCGTCATTGCGATGTTCTGCGACCTGCGCTTCGCCTCCGATACGGCCCGCTTCGGGACCGCCTTCGCACGCCGCGGACTCATCGCCGAGTACGGCCTGGCGTGGCTGCTGCCGAAGATTGCCGGGCACGCGAACGCGCTGGACATTCTGCTGTCTGCCCGCGTGATCGACGCCCAGGAAGCGCTGCGCATGGGCGTGGTGAATCAGGTCTTCGCACAAGACGGGTTCATGGAACGTGTCTACGCCTATGCCAACGACCTTGCCCACGGCGTCAGTCCGCGTTCCATGCGCGTGATCAAGCGCCAGGTGTACGACGCCATGTTCCAGACCCTCGGAGAGGCCCTGGACACCGCAACCGTGGAAATGAAGGCAAGCCTCCAGTGCGAGGATTTCAAGGAAGGCGTGGCCCACTTCCTCGAGAAACGCGCCCCGGCCTTCACCGGCAAGTGAAGGCAGCCCCGGCGATATCCTATTCGGCATGCCGCGCCTGCGAACGATTCTGCATCTCCTGGTCCTTCCGCTCGCCGCGCAGACCATCACCGTCCCGCGCACCTGGGACGAAGCCGCGCTCAAGGACTGGGCCACCCCGATTGCCGCGCCGGGCGTGCGGCCGGGCTACTTCTCCTCGGCCGAATACTACAACTCCCCGGCCGACAATTACCGCACTTACCCGGTCTACGCGGCCGGCCGCGAACCGGCGGGATACTTCGACCGGCTCCGCAAATCCAAACCGGAGTTGCTGTTCGACCGCACGCAAGTGAAGACCCAAGCCGACTGGATCGCTGCCGGCAGGCGCGTCTTCGAAGGATCCGACATCGGCTCGTTCCGCCGGTATGAGGCGGAAATCATCGACGAGTTTCACCGAAGGCTTCACGCCGCCGAAAGAGATGGCTCGCTCGCGACATCCGTGCGATTTCCGTGAAAACGGATTCCGCGCTGGCGCTGAAGACGCGCAAGGGAACCGGCTTCTACAAGGTCCCTTCCCTGCGCGGGGTCTGGTGCCGCGGCCGCTACCTGCATGACGGAGCAGTCACCAGCCTGGAAGAAATGTTCAACCCCGAGCCCCTCCAATCGAGCTTCGTGCCGAGCGGCTTCAAGGGCCTCGACGAGCGCCGCGCCGTGCCCGGCCACGAGTTCGGCCCGCGCCCGGCGATCGGAGCGAGGCGATCCGGTAACCGATCCACACGCGACTCCGCGCCCGGTGCGCGCCTTGCCACCCGCCCCGTCTTCAGCGGGATCCCGCCCTGGATCTGCGACACGAGAAAGATTCATCGTTCTGGTATTCGTTCTTCCTGGCGCCGCGAACTCCAGGCCAAGAGGAAGACCAAATCGGCGCAATCCACCACTGTCCAAATGAACCAAATGAACACTTGCACGGAGAGCCCAAAAGGTGTAGGGCTAATAAGAGATTTCGTAGTCCGATGAAATACGAGCTCATGCTTACGTACGCACGACATGGAGGTCCTACGACCACTTTGAGTTGGAATCATAATTTGAGGCGGCTGGCCCTGGCGGTTGTCCTGCTGGCCTTCTCGAGCCCGGCGGCGCTGGGCGTGACCGTTGACAGGATACAATTCGGCCGGGGCCCATCCGACGCCAGTTGTACGCCGCCTGCCTCGGTGACGTCTTTCAAAACCACCGATCCCGAGATCTGGGTTTACCTGGCGGTCAATGGAGCGCTGGCGAACGATGTGCTCAGGGTGGACTGGGTGAACCCCAGCGGGCAGGTCGCCAGGACCCTGACGTTTTTGCCGTTGCCCTCGGCGGGAAACTACTGTTACGACGACCCATTGAGCACCAGCGTACAAGGCACGACCTTCAAGCTGTTCACCCCGGTGGCAGGCGCCTGGACGGTTCGTATGACCTGGAATGGCAGCCTGCTGACCAGCGCGCAAATGACCGTGACCGCAACATCGCTCACCGTCAGGACTGCCCAACTTTCCAAGGGGGCATCCGCCACTGGCTGCGTCCTGCCAGCGGCGGTGACCGCATTCAGCACCACCGATACGGAAATCTGGGCAAATCTGGTGGTCGATAATGCGCTCGCGAATGACGTGCTGAGGGTGGAGTGGCTCGCTCCGGCCGGGCAGGTCGCCAAGACCATCACGTTCAATCCTTTGCCGAACTCCGGGAGTTTCTGCTTCGATGCCTGGCTCAGCAAAGCGGGGGATCTCACGGTCCCGACAGCCGGCTCCTGGACCTTCCGCGCGACCTGGAACGGCAGCCCGCTGACCAGCCTCACATTTCCGGTTACCGGCGGCGGAGGCGGTGGTGGCACGACCACGACGCTGGCGGTGGTACTGTCGCCTTCCACAGGCAGCAACCCGGCGGGCACGCAGCACACGGTGACCGCCAAGGTGACGGATCAGAACAACAACAACCCGCAAGCCAACGTCGCGGTGACGTTCACCATTCTTTCCGGGCCCAATACCGGCGCCGGGGGCACGTGTAATCCGTCGAACTGCCGGACCGACTCCAGCGGGCAGGTCGCCTTTACCTATACCGGCTCGGGGGGGACCGGCCAAGACTCGATCCGGGCCTGCGCCGCGGCGGCGGGAACAACCTCCCCCAACGCGGTGTGCTGTTCGACGCCGCTAAGCAATGCGCTGGCGGATGCCTCGCCCGAGGCCGGGGGCTTGGCGTTGCCGGCCGCGAAATCGGGGAGAGTCGTGATCATCGGTGGCGACAAGGTGGACCCCAACTGCTCGAGCGGAGCCAACGTCATCTACCACGGCGGGTGCATGCCGATTACCGGCAAGACCGGAGAGCTGGGAGATTTCACCTTCAGTGGCCTGGCTCCTTCCGCGGTAAGCGCAGCCAATTTAGCCTCTTACGATACCGCTGTTCTGAACGTGTCCAGTTCCCCCAGCGGCGGCATGGGGTGCGACACCGCCAAACTCACGGCGCAGGCGAAAGCGGACCTGGTGTCTTTTGTCGGCTCGGGTAAGAAGCTCCTCATCTTTGATTCCGAGTGCCAGGGGTCGGGCGGGAAGGGGTTGGATTACAGTTGGCTGCCGTATCCCTTCACCACGGCGAATCCCGGCGCCCTGGGCGCCAAAGGGGCCCTGAATATCGTAGAGAACAGCACGCTTGCGTCGAGCGCCGCCGGCAGTGCGTCCTCCGTCGATGCCACGGATTTGTCCAACAACACGGACGCCGTGGGCGACATGAATGTGATGACCACCAAGGACTCCCACTGGTGTCTGGCGATGTCGGGAACGAATGCGCTGAAGGTGACCGGGCCGGTCCTGGCTTATGCCAAATATCCGGCGGGCACCGACGCGGGCCTGTTCCTCTACAACGGCCTCGATCAGGACTCGCTGCAAAACCTGGGCAACGCCAACCTGCGTAAGATCTGGGTGCTGGAGCTGCAGCAAGGTTTCAACCCGTCCAACCTGCCGTGCGGCGTGGCCGTCGTGGGCATCAGTCTGGCTCCTTCCACGGCCACGAACCAGATCGGGACGCAGCATTCGGTGGCCGCGAGGGTGGTTGACCAGACCGGCAAAGCGCAAACCGGCGTCACCGTGGCTTTCACGGTCTCGGGAACCCATGCGGGCTCGAGCGGCAGTTGTAATCCCAGCAATTGCGGGACGGATGCCAATGGCCAGGTCACCTTCACCTATACCGGTTCCAAGGTGGGCCAGGACAGCATCCAGGCGTGTTTCACACCGGCCGGCGGAACACCGGTATGCGCCGCTCCGGTCACCAAGAATTGGGTCCAGCAGGGTGGAACCACACAGGCATGCTCCGCACCGGTCACCAAGACGTGGACCGCGGCCGGGCCGGCGTGCAATTATTTCGTGCAGCCGCTGACCAACCTGGGGGTGGCGGCAAGTGGCACCAACAACGGGTTCTTCCAAATTTTCACGGGCCTTACGTGCAAATGGGGCGCCATCAGCAACGACAGTTGGATCACGATCGTCGCAGGCGCGTCGGGCAGCGGCTCCCCCGGTGCGGTGAGCTACCGCGTGGCCGCGAATCCGACGTCCGTTCCGCGCACCGGCACGATCACCATCACCGATGGCGCGCGTGCGGTGCAGACCCACACGGTGACGCAGTTGCCGGGCGGTCCACCGTGTAGCTACGGGATCAGCCCGCTGTTCGGCGGCGCTCCGGCGCAGGGCGGAGGCGGCGCGTTTTTGTTGACCACCGTATCGACGTGTTTCTGGCTGGCGGTGCCCAACGATCCGTGGATCCATGTGACCCCCAGTTCGGGATTCGGAACGCTGACCGTGCGCTACTCGGCGGATGCCAACACCAGCACTGTGGCGCGCAGCGGGACCATCAACATCATGGGGCAGACCTTCACGGTCTACCAGCCGGCGCCACCGCCGACCGTCCCGGCGGGCACTCCGGTCATCAGCCCGGGGGGCATCGTGAACGCGGCCAGCAGCCGCGGCGGACCAGTCGCCCGCGGTTCGTTCTTCACCATCTATGGCACGGATATCGGCCCCGCCGTTCCCGCCCAGGCAACCACGTACCCGATCCCCGACACTATGGGCGGCGTAGTGGTGAATATCAGCCAGGGCTCGGTCACCAGGCGGGCCTATCTGCACTTCGTCTCGGCCACGCAGATCAACGGGATCATACCGTCGAATGCGCCCTTGGGCGACGTGCAGGTTACGGTCATTTTCAATGGCACCGTTGGCGTTTCCACCACCGCCACCCTGGTGGATACGAGCTTCGGGATTTTCAGCGCGGCATCGGGCGTGGGACCGGGAATTATCCAGAACTGGAACTCGCCCACGGACGTGGTGCTGAATCTGCCGTCCATTCCGGCCAACCCGCGGCAACTCATGATCTTGTGGGGCACGGGTCTGGGACCGATCTCGACCGGCGACAACAACCAGCCACCCGCGGGAGACCTTCCGGCTCCGGTGCAGGTGGAGGTTGCGGGCATACTGGTGCCGGCATCGGGGCTGCTCTACCATGGACGCTCGCCTGGATTCGCGGCGGTGGATAACGTCTACTTCAATCTGCCCCCGGGTATTCCCGAAGGCTGTTCGGTGCCTGTGCGGGTAAAGGCCGGCCCGACCTGGAGCAACACGGTCCGGATCGCGATCAGTTCAGCCCCCGATAGCTGCAAGGACCCCGTGAATCCGTACGGCAATGTGTCTTCAACCGGAGGTAAGCTGGGGAACATCGTGCTGATGCGGGTCGGCATGAGCGGGCAGTTCCAGGCCGGCCAGGCGCCTGCCGATGTGACCCTGGATGTGGGCGGGGCCGTGTTCAGCGAAACCAAAGCCGGGGGGCAGTTGGCCTTCAGCGGCGCCCTCAACCTGCCGCCGTTGGGCTCCTGTTCCTCCAATACGCGCCCTTTGGACGTCACTTCCCTGCTGGGAGGCGATCTTCTCAGCATGGATAGTACGGTCAACCGCCAATTGGATGCGGGCAGCAAGATCACAGTGACAGCGCCTAAAGGCACGGTGGACCTACAGCCCCTGGGTTCCAACCAAGGCACGTATCTGGGTCTGCTGGGAGGAACCGTGCCGCTCTCGAATTCTCCGGCGATGCCCTTGCTGCTCGATTCGGGAGCTTCGATCGGCATCTCGGGTTCTGGCGGAAAGGACGTGGGGCTGGTGTCGGTGAACGTAACCATGCCCATCGGCATCACCTGGACCAATCGCGACCAGATCAACACGGTCGATCGTGCCAGCCCTCTGACCGTCACCTGGAGCGGTGGCGATGCCTCGCAGATGTTGATGATCGCGGGCGGAGCCGCGGACGCCAAGACGAAGGGCGCGGGTGGCTTCTACTGCCTGGCTCCTTCGACGGCCGGGACCTTCACCATTCCGGTGTCGATTTTGGCGGACGTGCCGCCGACGCGGCCGCTCACCGGCGGTCCGGACGACTCGTTCGGCGGAATCGCGCTGGTCTCGGTGCCGCAGGGCAATCCGCCCAAATTCAGCGCCACCGGCCTGGATAACGGATTCATCATCTTCGGTTCCGCCACGCTGAGGACGGTCCAATTCAAGTGAGGTCCCGCGTTTCCGACGCGCGACCTGAGCCGCGACCGAAGGGAGGTCCCGATGGGCCGCGGCGGCCCACCAAAGGGCATGAAGACGCGGCCGGTGCGGGCCGGGTATTTTCGCCGGTTCTTCGCCGCGTCTTCAACCGAGCGGTTTGTCGCGGACTTTCCGGCGCTTTCGCGGGCCTTCTCGCCCTCGCTCCCCTGGCGCTCAGTCAGCCGCGCGTGGTTCTGGTGGACATCGACGGGATTCGCGCCGACACCTTCGAAAACGCCTACTTGAAAGGGAAGCTTCCGAATTTTGCGCGCATCCTGGGGGAGGTTGGCGACGGCAAGGGCTTTTCCACCGCGGTATGGTTTGAAAAGGCCACATCCGTATTCCCATCGGTTACGATGGCGGGCCAGGCGTCGATCTTCACCGGCGCCCAGCCCGCCAGGCACGGCATCCCAGGTAACCACTGGTTCGACCGGGCCACCGGGCGTGTCATCGACTACTTCAGCCTTATCGGAACGCCGTGCATCTACGGATTCCTGCCGCTTGGCGTGGGCGACTGCGCCGGCGGTCTCGCCAACCGGCACTTGCAGACGCGCACCATCTACGAAGCGGCTACGGCAGCCGGCAAGACTTCGACCGTGGTTTTCAGCCAGTTCTGGAAGGGCGCGACCCATGCGGTGTTGCCTTCGATTGCGGAGATCGGTTTTCTGGCCCATGACGGTTCGGTGGATTACGCGAAATTCGACGCCGCGATGATGGCCCACGCCATCGCGTCGCTCCATGAGTATGGTCTGCCGGACATCCTGACCGTCTATTTCGATGGGGCCGACGTCGTCGGCCACCTGAACGGCACTGCCGCCCAGTCTTCCTATTTCGAAAAAGCCATCGACCCTCTGCTGGGACGCCTGCTCGACACCATCGAGGCGCTGGACAAGGAGTGGCGGAGGCGCACGCAGTTCATCATTACGTCGGACCACGGGCGCACGGACTCGCCCCCTGCCCCGGAGGACCAGCCCATTGAAGCGCAGATGCAAAAGGCACTCGAACGGGCCGGATTCAATCGGGAGCAATTCCGGATTGTGAAGGACGGCGGACTGGCGCACGTGTATCTCCGGTCGCGCACTCCAGGCGCGCGATGGACGGTGCAGCCGCGCGCCGAAGACGTTCTGGCCGCGGCTAAGGAGTTGTTCCGGGATGCGGCGCTCAGGGCGCTTGCGGACTCGATTGTGTACCGCGGGAACGGCCCCGGTTTGGGCTACACGGCGTCTGGAGATGGGGGCACGCTATCGGAAGAACGGAGGGCCCTGTTCAGCGCCATGGATTCGCCGCGCACGGGCGATCTCCTGCTGCTCCTGAAACGGGGCCATTACTTCGACAACAAGGCGCCGGCGGGCGCGCAGCATGGAAACATTCATCCGCTGGACCGCGCGGTGCCGATAGTGGTAGCCCTCGGCGGCGTCAATCCGGGCCGGTCCCCGGCGCCCATCTCGACGGGCGACATCGCCAGGATCGTGGCGACGTATCTCGGTTTCGCGATCGAGCACGAGCCATAGTCTTGCGGTTGTAACGGCGCTCCCGGCCGGTTCGCAATTCTTGAGATCTATTCCTCCCGCCAGTACTAAAGTTATAGACGTTCAGGACGATATGAGAGTTAAGGGCGTAGGTCGAGCGCTCCAAGGCAAAACTTGTGGATAGTGTGGCTAGTGTGGCAGTGTGTGATACCGAGCCGATCGCCATCGAGGGTCTTCGATCCCTGTTGGAGTCGGTGGGTGGTGGGCTGCGGGTCGTCGCCGCCGAGACTTCTCTCATGGATGGCATGGACGCGGTGCGCGAGCTGAAGCCGTCCCTGGTCATTCTGGACAAGGCTTTTGGCATTCACGCCGTGATGGATCTGTTGAAGACTCTGCGGGACTTGCGCAGCGACACGTCGGCGATCGTCTGGAGCTCGTCCATTTCGGAAGTCGAAGCGCTACGCTTTCTACAGGCCGGCGCCGCGGGAGTGATCCGCAAGACCGCGTCCCTGGACACCTTGCTGAGCTGCATTCACGCCGTGGCTTCCGGCAACACCTGGATGGAAGAAGAGATGCTCCGCGAGTCGGACCGCCCGGTGCGCTCGGGCCACTCGCCGCTCACCTCGCGCGAGCTGCAAGTCATGGAACTGGTGGAGCGCGGCATGAAGAATAAGGACATCGCCTTCGCGCTCGGCATCCGCACCGGGACCGTCAAAATCCATCTCAAGCACATCTTCGAAAAGACCGGTATCCGCGGCCGCTACGGCCTGGCTCTCTCCGGCCTCAAAGAAAAAGGTCTGCTGTCGATGGCCGTAGAACCGATGTGAGGGCCGCTCCATAGCCTCCGGAAGAGGACCCGCAGAGGTATACGGCCGGCAGCCGCGTCTCGATTCGTCCTCGTCCTCGACATCGGACTCAAGGTCGCTCGGCTGTCTCAAGGCACAAGACGATCCTGTACGCCGGATGCAAACCATCGGCCGGGACCTCGGCGTGGAATGCTCGCATGGCCACTTCACGGACGACTGGCAGCGCGACGAAAAGCCCGTGTTCGCTTCGCCCGCCGCATGTTTACACCTGTCACCCGGGCGCGCCGAAACAGCAGCGCCTCCCCGCCGGGTGAGCCCGCGCCAAAAGTCGCGGCTGGGGCAAACCGGATCCCCCTACTTCTTGAGCAGCAGCATCACTACCAACCCCAAGAGAAACGCCACCAGTCCGATAATCGCATACAAGAGCCAGTTCGGGGACGCGGAGCCCCCCCCGGCGGTGATGGTGGCCTGCGGGGTGGACGACCCAGGCAAAGAAATCTGCGGCGCGCGCAACTGCGGAATCTGCGGCTGCTGCACGTACACGCCCGGTATCTGCGGCTGCGGTATGTACGGCATCTGCGGCTGCGGCAAATACACGCCGGGCATGCTCGGCCCTTGCACATTGACCTGCACCACAGGCGACCCGCCGCCACCTCCGCCGGACTGGGCAGGCGGCGCCGCCGGGGTCCCGCCAGGCGCTCCACCGCCAGGCAGGGACGACCTCGAGATCAGCATCGTATACTCGCTCGGCCCCGCCTGCGCGGGCGGCGGCGCGGCCCCCGCCGGCGGTTGCGCGCCGGGTCTGGCGAACGCTCCCGTGGCGCTATCGCCATAGGAGGGCATGCCTTGGGGAGACGCGGCGGGAGAAGGAGCGGCGGTTGGTGCGGGCGCCGGCCCCGGAGCCGCCGGCTGTACCGGTCCGGCGGAGGGCTCTGCTCCCAGCGACGATTTGCCGAACATCCGCGTGAAATCGCCCGCAGGCGCGGAACGGGACGGCGACGGCGGTAGAGGCGGTGGCGCCTGCTGCGGCAATGGGCCTTGACCGCCCGGCGGCAACGGAGCGGCTGGAAACTGCGGCCCTTGCGGCCCCTGCGCTTTGAAGAACCGGGTAAACTCGCCGCCCTGCGGGGGCGCCTCTTCTTTCTGCGACGCCGCCGGTCCTGGCCCCTGGAACATCCGGGTGAACGCGCCCGGCTCTTGCGGTTTCGGCGCCGGCGGCGGCCAGTCGTCTCTTCCCGTCGCCGGGCCTAACGCGTTTTCCGGCAAAGGGGAATTGAACAGGCGCGTAAACTCGCCGGCGGCGGTCGAGGGCGCCTCCGGAGCGGGTTGCTGCGATCTCGGCATCGGCGGCACACCCCTCGGCTCCGGGGACGCCTGGAACATGCGGGTGAATTCGCCGGGCGGCGGCGCCGCAGGCGGAACCGGTGGGGCCGCGGGCTGCTCGTATGGACTGGTGCCTCGCGGCGCGGCGTTCGGACCCGTCTGGAACAGATTCGTAAACCCGCCGGGCGGCGAGGCCCCGGCCGGCGGTGCTGGGGGCGGAACCGGTGGCGCCGCAGGCTGCTTGTATTGACTGGTGCCTCGCGGCGCCGGACTCCCACTCCCCTGGAAGAGCTGCGTGAATTCACCGGGCGGCGGCGCTGCGGACGGAACCGGCGGGGCCGCAGGCTGCTCGTATTGACTGGCGCCTCGCGGCGCCGTGTTCGGACCCGTCTGGAACAGATTCGTAAACTCGCCGGGCGGCGAGGCCGCCGGCGGTGCTGGGAGCGGAACCGGTGGGGCCGCGGGCTGCTTGTATTGACTGGTGCCTCGCGGCGCCGTGTTCGGACCCGTCTGGAACAGATT
>JBGPKH010000181.1:0-13880 GCA_041485845.1 Bryobacteraceae bacterium | reverse complement strand
CGCTGAAGATGGCGGTGCTAGCGCCCATCCCGAGACCTAAGGTCACTAGGGCTACAAGGCTGAACGCCGGCGCATTCCATAACATGCGCGCCTGATAACGCAAGTCGCGGACCACCGAGTGCATCGCCTGTCAAGTTAGCAAATGGCACTCGCCCGCGCACCTTCCGCTCTCCGGCCCCTGGCCCCTGGCCTCTGGCCCCCGGCCCCCGGCCCCTGGCCCCTGACCCCCGGCCCCTGGCCCCTGGCCCCTGGCCCCCGGCCCCCGGCCCCTGGCCCCCAGCCCCTGGCCCCTGGCCCCCGGCCCCCGGCCCCCGGCCCCCGGCCCCTGGCCCCCGGCCCCTGGCCCCTGGCCCCCGGGGCCCTGGTTCAGGACCACGGCCGCTCGGACCGGCGGTTCCAGGTGGAGCGGATGGCCGAGCGGATGGAGATCCCGCCGTTCACGTTATTCACGTGGATCTGCGCGCCGCCTCGATTCACGATGGTGCGCAGCCGGTGGCCGCTCGTCGCGCGGCAGACCTGGCCAAAATCCGATTGGATGCCGCCGCTCAGATTGTGCGCGATCAACTGGGCGCCCGAGCCGGCAGGAATCGAGAGCTTGATCGGTCCGTTTACCGAGCTCAGCGAGATCGAATTCGATCGGCTGACCCGGTCGAACTCGGCGTCCAGTTGGCCATTCACCGTGGAGAGGTCCGCTTGGCCTTCGAGCCTGTCGGCCCTGATGTTGCCGTTGACCGACGAAGCTTTGACCGAGCCGGCCACCCCGCTGATCGACAGGCCGCCGTTGACCAGCCGGACGTTTTCCAGATTGGCCGTTCGCGGCACGGTAATCCGATACTCCACGCTGGCCGGACGTTCGGCGTCCGTCCCGGCATAGAGAGTCCGGATGGAGACCAGGTCGTTCGAGGAATCCACCACGATATGGGCATCTTTCAATTGCCGGGGATCCCGCGACCTCTTGATGGCCTGTACCAGCACCTCGTCCCGTTCCCACGTAGTGATGCGCACATCCCCATACAGGTTCTGGATGACCACTCGCCCGGTGGAGCTTAAGGAATAAGTTTGCCGGAACTCAGCTTGCGGAACTCCGATAATGCTTGCATGAAGACCACTGCCGGCAAACAACCACGACAGTAACGTCCAGGTTATTCTCACCCGTCCAAACATCGCGCCCCCCTCCAGTTTCAGCGCTGTTCTGGCCCAGTTAACAGTGAGCTATCACCAACCAGATACGCACAAGTCCGCGCAGGCCGGCCGAGCGGCTAAACTCTGCCGCCGTTGGCCTGTAGAAGCTGATAGCTTTGGGTTACGATTTAGCCGACTCGACGCTTTCCTCCACGATCCGGCCGTCGAACAGGCGGATGGTGCGGTCGGCAAACTCGGCATAGCGGGGATCGTGCGTCACCATGCAGATGGTCGATCCGGCCTGGTGCAGCTCGCGCAGCAGGTTCATCACGGCCTCGCCGTTGGCCGAATCCAGGTTTCCGGTCGGCTCATCCGCGAGCAGGATCAGGGGGTCGCCGCTCAGCGCGCGCGCCACGGCCACGCGCTGCTGCTGACCGCCCGAGAGCTGCGAGGGGTAATGCTTCATGCGGTGCGACATCCCCACGCGCTCCAACGCCTCCTGCACGCGCCTCTTGCGCTCGGCGGAAGGCATCCCACGATAGGTCAGCGGTAATTCTACGTTTTCGTAGACGGTGAGATCGCCGATTAAGTTGAACGCCTGGAAAATAAATCCGATTTCCCGGTTGCGGATGCGCGCGCGCTCCGAAAGCTTCAGCCCGGTCACAGGCTTGCCGTTCAAATAATAGGTGCCGTCGCTCGGCGTGTCCAGGAGTCCAAGAATGGCGAGCAGGGTCGACTTCCCGCAACCCGACGGGCCGGCAATCGACAGATACTCTCCCTTCTTGACGTCGAAATGGACCGCGGAAAGCGCGTGCGTCTCCACCTCGTCGGTCACGAAAACCTTGCTTACGTTCTCAAGTCGAATCAGCGGTTGTGAACCGTTGTCCATTGTCATTACCCCTTCTCTACGAAAGTCGCCAGAACTTAGTTCAACTTTATTCGGTCGTAATTATCGTACGCGGACATATCCGAGAGGATCACCCGGTCTCCCACCTTAAGCCCGTCCTTGACCTCGATGGTGTTCACCGAACTGCGGCCGAACGTGACCTTCACCTTGTTCGCGTACTTGCCGTCGGGCTCGAGCTTGAAGAGCTGCACGGTGCTGTCCTGCTGTCCGAACACCGGACGTCCCACATATACCACGTCATCCAGCTTCTCCAACTGGATGGTGCCGTCCACGCTCAGGTCCGGACGCGAACCCGGCGGAAGCTTGCCGGTGAGAGCCACGTCCACGGTAACCGTGCCGTTCAGAATCGACGGATCGATGCGAAACACCTTCCCCTCGATCAGCCCGTTCGATCCGCCGCCTGCCAGCCGCGTATCGATCACCGCCGGCTGCCCGATGGTAATGTCCTTGACCTGGGTTTCGGCGATCTTTAACTCGGCCTTCAAGTGCGAGGGCTGGGCGACCTTGCCGAGCGGTGCGCCGGCGGCCACCTTCTGCCCTTCTTCCACCTGGGTCAGGGGCGGAGGAAGCGCCTGCAGCATTCCGTCGAAACCGGCTCGCACCTTCAACTGGTCCACCTGGCTCTTCTTGAGCTCGTAGTCGGCGCGAAGCTGATCGATCTTGACCTTCTGCGCCGCCAGTTGCGCATCTTCGGTGCGCGAGTGGGTAGCCAGGCGCAGCTTCTCGATCTTGAGACGCTCTACCAATTGCTTCGCCTTCACGTCGGAAATCTGCGCGTCCACGTTCGGCAGCAGGTTCTCCTTGGCTAGAGCTAAGTCACGGTCGGCCTGGAGCTTGGCCGTGTTGTAGTCGGCTTCCACCTGGGCTGCCACGGCCTGCATATCGAGCAGCGACTTTTCCAGCGTTACCTTGAGGTTGTCGTAATCGGCCAGGGCGGCCTTCGAAGCAAACTCGGCCGTGAGCAGGGTGTTTTCCAGTTCCGGGCTGGTCAAAACCATCACCACCGAATCCGCTTTCACCGGCGTTCCCGGCCGGATCAGGATGCGCGACACCCGCCCGTCCGTTCGCGCGGTGATCAGCATGGTGTCCTCGGGCACCAGCGTGCCCAAGCCGCGGACCTCGCGCAGCATCGGACCGCGCTTTACCTGGTCGGGCCAGAGGGTGGACATTTCCACACCCGGCGCGGCAGGCTTCAGCCGGCCGAGTCCCACGGTAATTCCTACACCGGCCACTAACAATATCACGACGGTGACGGTCCAGCGGATGAGTTTTCTTTTGCCCGCGCCCTTGCGTTGAATATCCATTTTGATTTCCGGACCCTCTTTTGGGGCACGGAACCTGCCAATCCGTTTTCAGGCTAACGCTATGACGTTTCAGCGGGATGAATGGTTGGCGTCTATTTCCGGTGTTCGCTTGTGGGACACCTTGTACGATGGTGGCACGGGATTTCGGAAGCGCCAGAGCGGCCAGGATCCTCGTTAGCGCTTTTGGCCGTCTGACGAAACGAAACTAATTTTGCTGTTTTGGCTTTTCCTTGAATGGCTTGGCCTGTGGATAAAAGCGGAAAACGAGCGGCTGCGGGGATCGGTCGTGCGTTGGGTGGGCGACGTACTTCCGGCGCCTGCGGACGGGGTTGGGTTCATGGTGGACTCCGTTTGATGGCTGCGACACCGATCAGTGTCACGGCGGCAGCAAGGTTTGGAAGCAGCGCGCGGAGCGCTATTCCTCCTCCTGATTCAAACGTAGCAGGCATAATACGTGCCGCTCAGAGGTACGCAGAGTCCTCGAAGTACGAGTAACTGGCTTTAGAATCAGCGAAACGGTGAGAGAAAATAAATCGCGAAAGTCGGTGAATGCGTTTTTGGGGAGCGCAAAAGCGGCTCGGAACGGCCTCTATTGGAGTCCTATGAATCGATACTCATAGATCCAGCGTACCTGCGTGCCCAATGTAAGGCCGGGAACCGGAACGGTGGGCAGCGGCTCGTTCGGGCCAACCAGAATATCGATCTCGATCTGTACATCGCCCCTGAGCGTGCTGGACTGGGCAATCGAGTCCGGTAGCCCCACGGTTCCGCCGGTTGCCGGTGCGTAGGTCTCAAAGTACAAGAAAAAAGCCTACGACCCACCAAAGGTGATCGTAGCAGCGGGATGCCCACTCAAACACATCTAATAGCAAATGTTTTGAGCGGTGAAAGCCCCGGGGCAAGGCAACTGGAGAATACACTCCTTCCGGGTGGACTTCCAAAACCTTTTCTCCCCCTTATCAATAATTTCGTTCCCGGATCTACCATAAGGGAGGTCCCGATGGGCCGCGGCGGCCCACCAAAGGGCATGAAGACGCGGCCGGTGCGGGTCGGGTATTTTCGCCGGTTCTTCGCCGCGTCTTCAACCCAGCGGTCGACGAGAACCGGCTTCCCCAAGATCGGTTATGCACCCGTGCGCATCTGTTTCACCCAGTGACGCCGTGCTATCCTGCGGCCGTGCGGCTCCTGGCGATCGCCTGCTGTCTGCTTTCGGTCTCCGCAGCGCCGGCCGATCCCTGGGTGCGAGTCCGCTCCGCCAACTTCGAGCTCTTCACTACGGCTGGAGAGCGCAGCGCCCGCGACCTGGTCCGCTACCTCGAGCAGGTCCGCAGCTTCTTCCTCCAGGCCTTCGACCTCGCGGGCCAGGGCGGCCGGCCGGTCCGCGTCATCTCGTTCCGTTCCGACAAGGAATACCGCCCCTACCGTCCCAGCGAGGTGGCCGACGCCTTCTTCCAACCGGGCGCCGATCACGACTACATCGTGATGAAGTACTCCACGGGCGATCTCTATTCGACCGCCGTGCACGAGTACACTCACCTGCTGCTGCGTCAAACCCGCATGGAGATTCCGCGATGGCTCAACGAAGGGCTCGCGGAACTGTATTCCAACCTCCAACCCATGGGCTCGCAGATCGTGGTGGGCCGGCCCATTCCCAGCCGCGTGCAGGCGCTGGCGCGCGAGCCCTGGATCGATCTGCGCACGGTCCTCGGCGCCGGCCCGCTCTCCCACGAGAAAGAGCGTGCCGCCATGTTCTACGCCGAAAGCTGGGCGCTGCTCCACATGCTCTCGCTCGACGGCCGCTACAGCCCCGGGCTCCGCTCGCTGCTGGCCGCGCTGCAGCACGGCGACACCGCCACGGCTTTCGAGAAGACTTATGGCAAACCGCTCGAGCGCGTGCAGGAGGATCTGCGCGCGTACTTGCGCGCCGATTCCGTCCGCACCGCGGTCTTCGACCTGAAACTGCCGGACTCCGTCGACGCGCCGCGGATCGAGGCGAACGCCGCCCTGCCGGCGCGCCTCGCTTTGGCCGAGATGCTGTCGAACGATCGCAGGACCCTCGCGCAGGCGGCCGCCGCCTATCAGTCGCTGGCGCGCGATTATGAGAATCGCTGGGAAGTCGAGCAGGGATGGGGCGAGTTTTGCGTGCGCGAGCGCAAGAACAGCGAGGCCGCGGGGCACTTCGTACGCGCTGCCGGACTGGGCTGCGACGATCCGCGAATGTATCTGGCGTACGCGCGTGTGCTCAACCTCACGAACCGTTCCGCGGACGCCATCGAGAATCTGGCAGTGGCTCTGCGGCTCGACCCGGCATTCGACGATGCCCACTTCGAGCTGGCCGTCACGCTGGTGCGCGCGGGCCGCGATCGCGAGGCGCTGGCGGAGTTCCACGAGATCAAGAAGCTCGCCCCCGAGCACTCCTACCGCTTTTTCTACAACCTGGCCCTCGCGCACTCCCGGGTCGGCGATAAGGCGCAGGCGCGGCGGCTGATCGAACAGGCCCGGCCGCTGACGAAAAACCCCGAAGAGCTCGCCGCGCTCGACCGCCTGCTGCAATCCCTCCGGTGACGCTACGGGTCGAAGTGCCGGTCCACGTAGATCCACAAGACCCGCGCCCACCGCGTCACCACCGGGACCAGCGGCAAGTACGCCACAAACGCGCACCCCATCACTACGTCGAACGGCCACCCGCTCAACCGCCAGATCAGCATCACAACCGCCAGCGAAGGCAGAATGGACAGCAGGTAACTGAAGTACATCGCGCCGAGAAAGTATCCCGGCTCGCGTTCGTACTTCATCCCGCACTCCGGGCATCGTTCGTGCATGGCGAGGAATCCGCGCCACAACGAAGCGCGGAAAATCGGCCCCTTCCGGCACTGCGGACACCGTTGCCGGAGAATGCCCTGGATTGCGGTCACTACTCTAAGGATAGCGCCCTCGTGAATGTGATAGCATTGAGCCAATCCACCTAGAGGAGGGACTATCACCGTGAAATTTGTGAGTTCATTTTCCGGACTGGCCGCGGGCTTGTGCTGCGCGGCGGTTCTCGCTTTTGGCGCAAGCACCACTACCATGCAGACCGGCAAGGCCCAACTCAAGTCGGCCGGCCCGCTGGCATTCGGACCGGACGGCATCCTGTTCGTCGGCGATTCGCAAGGCGCCGCCATCGTGGCAGTGGACGTGAACGATCGCACGCCCGCGCGCGGCTCCGGCAGCTTCGAGGTCAAGGGAATCAATGACAAGGTCGCGGCGCTTCTGGGAACGGCCGCCGACCAGATCCTCATTCAGGACGTCGTGGTCAATCCGATTTCCAAGAACGTGTACCTCTCGGTTTCGCGCGGCCGCGGCCCGGATGCGGTTCCCGTGATTCTGCGCGTCGACGCCGCCGGCAAGATCACCGAAGTCTCGCTCGACAGCATCAAGCACGCCTCGGTGAGCCTTCCCGATGGTCCGAACGAAGGCAGCCGGCAGCGCATGGAGACCATCACGGCGGTGAAATACGTGGATGGCAAGGTGTACGTGGCGGGCCTTTCCAACGAGGAGTTCTCCTCCAGCCTGCGCTCCATTCCGTATCCGTTCACCGAGGCCGGCAAGGCCGCCGGAATCGAGATCTGGCACGGATCGCACGGCCGCTTTGAGACCAACGCGCCGGTGCGCACCTTCGTTCCCTACGAGATCAACCACCAGACCAGCATTCTGGCCGCCTACACCTGCACGCCGCTGGTGAAGATTCCGGTTTCGGACCTCAAGCCCGGCGCCAAGGTGAAGGGCACCACCATCGCGGAGCTCGGCGCCGGCAACCGCCCGCTCGATATGATCGTGTACGCCAAGGACGGCAAGCACTTCATCCTGATGGCCAACAGCGCCCGCGGTGTGATGAAGCTGCCGGCCGACAACCTGGAGACCTTCCAGCCGATCACCAAGCAGACCGAGGCGACCGGCGTTCCGTACGAGACCATCGCCGGACTGAAGGGCGTCCAACACCTCGACAAGTTCGACGACACCAATGCGCTGGTGCTCCTGACCAACGGCAGCTCGCTCGACCTGAAGACCGTCGCACTGCCGTAAGAATTGAATAGCCGCCGCTGAACGCAGATTAACGCCGATAGCACATTTCTTCATCTGTGTTCATCTGCGTTCATCGGCGGCCAAACACCTTTCTTCGTGTTGACCCGTATTACTCTTGCTTTCCTGCTCGCGGCTCTCTCCTGCGCCGCCGGGCAGATCTCCATTCGCATGGAGCCGGGCGCCTTTCGCATCGATGGATGGCAGCCAGCCACTCCACCCGCGGATGGCTGGCCTTCACTGTTCCAGGTCTATGCCGGCGAGGGCGCCGTGCCCCCGATGCTGGGCTCCTACTCCGTCGACAACGGGTCGCTGGTATTCCACCCGCGCTTTCCCGTCGCGCCGGGCATGCATGTCCGCGCGGTCTTCCGCCCGCCGAACGCCCCCCCGGTCGAAGCGGCTTTCGAAGTACCCAGACCTTCCCTTTCCTCCACCACGCGCGTCGCCCACGTGTACCCTTCCACCAACGTTCTCCCCGAGAACCAGTTGAAGTTCTACATCTATTTCTCCGCCCCCATGGGCAAGGGGCGCGCCTGGCAAAAGATCCATCTCCTGGATGCCAACGGTGCACCCGTAACGCTGCCCTTCCTCGAGCTCGACGAGGAGCTCTGGGACCGCGACAGCATGCGTCTCACCGTGCTCTTCGATCCCGGACGCATCAAGCGCGAAGTGCTCCCGCTGCGCGAAATGGGCCCGTCGATCGAGGCCGGCAAGCACTACACCCTGCTCATCGACCGCGATTGGCCGGACGGCCGGGGCGCGCCTCTGGCAGAAGAGTACCGCAAGGAATTTCGCGTGGTCGCGCCGGACCGCACCCCACCCGAGGCGTCCACCTGGCGCATCACCGCGCCGCGTTCCGGCACCTCCGAACCGCTGGTGCTCGACTTCCCCAAGCCCATGGACTATGCGCTCTTGCAGCACCTCATCGAGGTATCCGGACCCGATGGCATTGTCGCCGGCAGCGTCGCGGTGGAACGCCAAGAGACCGAGTGGCGTTTCACCCCTAAACAGCCGTGGAAGTCCGGCAACTATCGCCTTTCGATCCAAACCACGCTCGAAGACCTCGCCGGCAACCACATCGGCCGCCCGTTCGACGTGGACACCTTCGACCCCATCACCCGCACCATTCCCCGCGAGACCGTGTCGTTGAAGTTTCACACGCGGTCCCAGTAACGCGGATTCCGCGCTTGATCTTACTGGAGTCTTACCATGGAAACTACGCGGCTCTCCACCAAGGGGCAGGCCGTCCTTCCCAAGAACATTCGCGCTTCCCGCGCCTGGGTACCGGGCGCCGAGTTCATCGTCGAAGAGACTGCCGATGGGATACTTCTGCGCCCTGCCAGGCGCTTCCCCAGAACAACTCTCGACGAGGTCGCGCAAATCGCTCAAGCAGTTTCGGACTCGCCTCTCCAGGCGCTTCCCCAGAGCAACTCTCGACGAGGTCGCGGGCTGTTTGCGCTGGAAGGGGAAGCCGAAGACGCTGGCGCAAATGGGTGCGGCCATCCGGCCGGAGGTGATGCGGCGGCATGACAGCGGCCGATACTAACATGCACATCGAGAATGAGCCGGCCGTTTCGGATGCTCTTGCCTTAACGGCCCACGGCGTCCCATTCGCCGATGCCATCCACTTGAGCAGCAGACCGCCCGGGGCGGCTTTTGTCTCCGTCGACCAGGCCTTTGTCCGCCGTGCGAAGCGAGCCGGCGCAGCCGGAGTTTTCGTCCTGCCGGGCAAATAGGCCGCTTCCCCACTCGCAGCAACGCGTACAACACCCACCTGCGCGATTCTGCCGTAGAGCCTTGGGAAGCAACAGGCAGATGCACTCGCCGGGCCTTCCGGGGTGGTTGGGGACAGCGCGCGTGGAAAGATCGGTCGAGGAGCCTGGGAGGCCCTGCCAGGGTGGGAGCGAAAGCCACCAACGCGCGGGGAGACCTGGTGAACTCCTTTCAATTCACCAGATCCGTCACACTTTCCCTGGCACACAGCCGGCCGGCAAGCGGTCTGCGGCGACCTTTGCCACGGACTGCCAGACTGCCGCTCCCTCGCAGAATCCGCCACGCCACGCCATTCCGGATGGGCCGGTGATACCGCGGAGCGCGCAGAGGCTCGGAGAAGCGCTGAGGCGAAATCGCGCTCAAACAGAAATGCTCACCCCGAAGGGTGAGCATTCTTTCCCCTGTTCTACCAGGGTGATGTTCGATGGGAGAATCAGTTTCGACGGAATCGCAACCGCCAAAACTCTGTAGCTGGATCTTATTTCCCTGCGGCTCTCAAGTCAAGAAAAAATCCGGCCGAAAATTTTTGGTTGTAACCTGCTCGTAGCGGGTGACTTGCGGGTACACACCCTTTTTCCACAGGTTACCCTCAGACCGCCAAAACCCTGTTTTCGGCCTGAGGATTTCTCTCTAAAGCAAACATAAACAGAAGCTTACATCTCCGCATCACCGTTGCTCCAGGTGCAGCGAGATCACCGCGTCGGCCTCTTCGCCCTTCCGGCCGCGCCGCGCCAGCGCCCGGAAGCCACCCAGGGCGAGCCCCGACACGACCGAGAACACCAACAGTATCCCAATGAGAATAAAAGCGTTTAGCAGCAGGTTCCCGATGTTGTCCCGGCGCGTGGGAACGTATTCGTCGCGGGTCACTTCGGCCCGATAGCGGACCCCCGACAGCAGCCGCTCGGCAAAATCCGCGTCCGGGGGAGAAAGTACCACCGCCACCAGAGGACCGCTCCGCTTGACCATCGCGCCCGACAGTTTTTCGAAATCGCCGGCCTTCTGCATAGCGATCTGGGGGGTCGGATAGTTGAAAATTGCTAGGGTCATATCCCCCTTGGGGCTGTGGAATACTCCCAGTTGAGCTTCCGCACCGAAGTGAAACCCGGCCGCGGAGGGGGGAATGCCCGGATTGAATTTTTCCACCCCCGCCGGTCCGATGATGTACCGTTCGCTGTTGGCGACCAGATCTTGCGAAGGCAGATAACTCGCCAATGCCGGCAGCGACGTGGTATCGACGTTGAGAAGGGATTGGATAGCCGAAGCCAGTTCCTCCGTCGTGGGCTTGTAGCCTTGAAACGACAGCAGGTAATTGCCATGAACCAGCAGCACGCTGTCGGGTGTCTCCGCGGCCAGACTGGCCGCCTTCGACGGTGTGGCCTTCGCCGGCCGCTGCCAGTCGAAAGCGCCCAGGCAACTGGTGGAGTCCTGGAGGCGGTAGGCCGTGGCGGTGAACCGGACGGCCCCGTTCTCGTACGTGGCAACCTCCGAATCCTTGAGCCCGTATTCGTCCCACACCGCGCGGTCGGAGAGCCTGGTTTGCGTAGTGGACGTGCGGTGGAAGGGGCCAATGGCATCCGGCCAGATGGCCGCCGAAGCCAGAGCGGGGAGGAATAACAAGGCGAGCGAAAGCTTCATCTCCCTATTAGACGCCACAAAGCGAAGGTGGGAGTCAACCAGTTGCTGTCGGCGGCGCCCGGCGGCGCGCGACTCAGGTAGCTGCCTCCGGCCAAAGAGCAGCATAATGGAGAGAGGAGGACGGGACCACTATGGACCCCGCCATTGATAAACAACGCGTGTTCCAATTGCTGGACCAGTTGGATCGCGGGCAGCTTGCCGCTGTCCTACATCTGCTGGAAGTGATGGCGGATCCGGTCGCGCGCTCGCTGGCGAACGCGCCCATCGATGATGAGCCGATCACCGAAGAGGAGGCGAGGGCACTGGATGAAGCTCACGAGTGGCTCAAGCACAACCAGCCGATTCCGCACGAGCAGGTGCTGGCCGAGCTCGGGATCACGCAGGAAGAGATCGATAATTACAGAGAACCGACGTGACGCGGATTACTTGGACCGAGCAGGCCAAGGCCGATGTCCGTAGTCTGGACAGGCCCACCGCCATGCGCATCCTTCACGCGCTGCATCGGTTCGCGGAATACGGAACAGGCGAGGTCAAGGCCTTGGAGGGCTATGAGGAGCTTCGCTTGCGCATTGGCGAATACCGCCTGTTCTTCGTTCCCACTCGTGACCACGGTATCGAGATTCGTCGCGTCCGCCACCGCCGCGAAGCCTATCGCTGAGCTGCCAGCTACCCCGCCCCGTGACACTTCTTGTACTTCTTGCCGCTCCCGCAGTGACACGGGTCGTTGCGCCCCACCTTCTGCCCCGCGACCACCCGCTTGGGCCGAAACTGAGCTTCGAGCGGACTTTTGGCAGCCTCCGCGACAATCCGATCCTATACCAACCGCCGCCGGACTTTGAGGTGAGGGAAGAGTTCTGAGGCGCCTGCCCGACACGAACACCTGCATCGAGTATCTCAACGGGCGATCGCGCCGCGTGGTCGAGAGACTGCAATCCAGGGTACCTGAGGAGATCGTGATGTGTTCCGTAGTGAAGGCGGAACTGTACTACGGCGCGGAGCGCAGCCGGAATCCGCAGGGGGCCTTCGCCGGACGCCCTATCGATCCCTCCCGTTCGACGACGCGTGCGCCAGAGTGTATGGACATATTCGGGCACGGCTCATGCAGGCGGGCCTCCCGATTGGGCCGAATGACCTTTTGATTGCCGCCGCCGCGATTGCATTCGACACCGTTTTGGTCACGCACAATAACCGGGAGTTCGCGAGAGTCGATGGTCTGGTGTGCGAAGATCGGCAAACGTGACGGCTGCCTGTGCCCCTACCCCGCCCCGTGGCACTTCTTGTACTTCTTACCGCTGCCGCAGGGACACGGGTCGTTGCGCCCCACCTTCTGCCCCGCGACCACCTGCTTCGGCCCGATCGAATCGTCGCCGCCGAACTGCAACGCCGCCAGCTCCCGCTCCTTCTTGCGCTCGATGTTGCGCGTGAAGTCCACGATCGTATTCTTGGCGGCCTGCTTCTGATCTTCGTTCGGTTCACCCGCCGCCAGCGCAGCGCGGCCGTTGCCGTCGTCCTCGCCGCCCTCGTCCTCTTCCGGATACGGCAGGACCGGGCCTGTGCCGTGGCTGACCTGGAGAAAGAACAGGTACCGCACCGACTCGTCTTCGATCCGGTCCATCATCGCCGAGAACAGCTCGAACGACTCCTTCTTGTATTCGACCAGCGGGTCCTTCTGGCCGTAGGCCCGGTTGCCGATGCCCTGCTTCAGCTCGTCCATCGACAGTAAGTGGTCCTTCCACTGATTGTCGATAACCTGTAACATGACAATGCGCTCGGTCTGCCGCATCACATCGGCGCCCACCAGGTCTTCCTTCTCCTGGTATTTCTGCTCGAGCTTCTCGCAGATACGGTCGCCCAGTTCCACGCGAGTCAGTTGCGCGAGCTCGCCAATGTCGATGCGCGCGCCGAACTGACTCAGCACGTCGGTGCGCAGCGTGGCCAGGTCCCACAGGTCGGGATGCTTGTCGTCCGGGCAGCGCATGTCGACGAACTGCTCGACGATGCCGCGCACCATGTCCAGGATGCGCTCCTTCTGGTCCACGCCCTCGAGCAACTGGCGCCGCATGCCGTACACAGCCTGGCGCTGCTTGTTGTTCACGTCGTCGTATTCCAGCAGGTGTTTGCGCGCCTCGAAATTCTGCATTTCGACGGCTTCCTGCGCCTTGGCGATGCGCTTGGTGATGAGCTTCGACTCGATCGGCACGTCCTCTTCCATGCCCAGCCGCAGCATGAGATTCTGCATGCGCTCGCCGCCGAAGATGCGCAGCAGGTCGTCCTGCAGCGAGAGGAAGAAGCGCGAGCTGCCCGGGTCGCCCTGGCGGCCGGCGCGCCCGCGAAGCTGATTGTCGATGCGGCGGGATTCGTGACGCTCGGTAGCGACGATGTGCAGCCCGCCGGATCCCGTCACGTCGTCGTGCTCCTGGTCGGTCTGCGCCTTGTAACCGGAGAAAATCTCGTCCCACTTGTCGCGGCGCACGCGATAGAACTGGTCGTGGTGCGAGAAGAAGTAGAAGTGCTCGTCGGCAATGTACTGCGCTTCATCTTCGGACAGGCGCTCGGCCACCTTCTCCTTGAGGCAGGCGTCCTTGGTCATGAATTCCGGGTTGCCGCCCAGCAGAATGTCGGTGCCGCGGCCGGCCATGTTGGTCGAGACCGTGACTGCGCCCTTACGCCCCGCCTGCGCCACGATGGAAGCTTCACGCTCGTGGTTCTTGGCGTTCAAAACCTCGTGCCGCACGCCCATGCGCTTGAGAATGCCCGAGAGCTTCTCGGACTTCTCCACCGAGATGGTGCCCACCAGCACCGGCTGCCCCTTGGCGTTGAGCTCCTTGATCTCCTTGGCGGCGTTGCGGAACTTTTCCTCCTCGGTGCGGTACACCATGTCCGGATTCTCTTTGCGGATGAGAGGCTGGTTGGTGGGAATCACGGTGACGTCCAGGTTGTAGATTTTCTGGAATTCGGCGGCTTCGGTTTCCGCCGTGCCGGTCATGCCGGCGAGCTTTTTGTACATGCGGAAGTAGTTCTGGAAGGTGATGGTGGCGAGGGTCTGGTTCTCGCGCTGGATCTTGACCCCTTCCTTG
>JBGPKH010000180.1:0-13894 GCA_041485845.1 Bryobacteraceae bacterium | reverse complement strand
CGACTCGAGCGACGTCACGTCCAGGTCCAGGGTCATGGCCTCTCCGCCGGCGGCGCGAATTTCTTCGGCGACTTGCTCGTTCCGTTCGACTTCAGGCGAAGCTATCACGATATCGAATCCCGCGCGACAGAGCACGAGAGCCGTCGCACGGCCGATTCCACGGCTTGCACCCGTAACGACTGCAACTCGGTTGGACATTCTTTCTCCTCGGTTGTACTGGTATGAAACTCAATCATAACGTATGGCATCGGAGCCCCTCGATACTATACGTTAGGGTTAGTTAGGGAGCGATCATGCGCGTCAATCGCGAAGCAGGCCGTCGCCGGTTGTGAGGAACACGTCCACGGCGCCGGACTCGGCGCAAGCCAGGTGAAGCGCGTCGAAGGTGCTGAACCCAATCCCTTCAAGAAAGCGGCGCGATCCGCTTCGGCAGTGCGTGGAACCACGACTGCACTCGCATGCGCGAGCGGCGCGGCCACGTCCCGGCGGCGGTCCGGGTCCGGATTGCGCCCGATCTCCATTTCTAACAGGTCGCTGCCGACCCACACGGCCCCCGCCTACACTCCCGCCCGCGCTCTCCGCACGAACTCCCCCAGCCCCTGCTTGGTCTTCGGCTGGTACCCCTTCAGCGGCAGAATGCGCTCGTGGATCGCGTCCAGCAGCCACGCTGCCTGCGGGAAGAACAGCGTTTCCAATTCCGCGGCGGGCGTGATCCAGTTGCGCGCCCCGACCACCACCGGCGGGCCGTCCAGATCGTCGAAGCAGAGCTGCGTGAGGCTCGCCGCCACCGTCTGCATCACGCACCCGCGCTCCACCGCGTCCGACGCCAGCAGCACCTTGCCGGTCTTCTTTACCGATTCCACCAGCGGCCCGTAATTCAGCGGATTCGCCGCCCGCAAGTCGATCACTTCGGCCGACAAGCCGAAGCGCTTCTGCAACTCGCCGGCCGCCGCGATCGCGGTGTAGAGCGCCGGTCCCAGCGTGATCATCGTCAGATCCGTGCCCGCGCGTTTGACCGACGGCTCGCCGATCTCGATCTCGTAGTAGCCCTCGGGCACTCCCTGCTCGACGAACATCTCGCCGAAATCGTAAACCTTCTGACTCTCGAAGAAGATCACGGGATCGGTGCCGGCGAGCGCCGCGTTCATCATCCCCTTGGCGTCGTACGGGGTCACCGGATAGACCACCTTCAATCCCGGAATGTGATGCACCAGCGCCGACCAGTCCTGCGAGTGCTGCGCCCCGTACTTCGCGCCCACGGAGATGCGCAACACCACCGGCATGGTCAGTTGCCCCGCCGACATCGCCTGCCACTTGGAGAGCTGGTTGAAGATCTCGTCGCCCGCGCGCCCCATGAAATCCGCGTACATCAGCTCCGCCACCACGCGCCCGCCCTCGAGCGCATACCCTACCGCCGCCCCCGCGATGGCCGCTTCCGAAATCGGCGAGTTGAACAGCCGGTGATACGGCAGCGCCTCGGTCAGGCCGCGATACACCGCGAACGCCCCGCCCCAATCGCGATTCTCCTCGCCGAACGCGATCATCGTCGGGTCGATCGCGAAGCGGTAGAGCATCGCTTCGAAGATGCCGTCGCGCACGTTGTACGCCTTCATCTTGGGGACCGGCTTCCCCTCGTGCGCCGGCGTGCGGATCTTCCCGCGAATCTGCTCCACGCGCGGATTTTGCGCGGCGTCCTGCAGGAACTCCGGCTGGCGTGAATCAAACTTCTCCACCCGCCGGTTGGAGAACATCACTTCGCCCACCAGCTCCGAATCGGCCGCCACGCGCGGGCTGGCGTCCAGGTCGGTGGCGAGCTGGAACATGTCGAAGATGGCCGCCTCGACGTACGCACGCGCGCTATCCAGCTCGTCTTCCGTCGCCACCTGGTGCTCGATCAGCTTGTGGCGGAATGCGCGAATGGAATCGGCCTGCTGCCAGCGCTCGATCTCTTCCTTCGACCGGTAGCTCGATGCGTCGGACGGCGAGTGGCCGCTGATCCGGTACGTGACGGTGTCCAGCAGGACCGGCCCCCGTCCCTCCAGCAGCACCTGCTTCTTGCGCCGGAACGCGTCGATCACCGGCAGCGGATCGTACCCGTTCACGCGCTCGGCGTGCATCTGCTCCGGATTGACTCCCGCGCCCACCCGCGCGATGCACTCCACCCCCATAGTTTCCCCATACGTCTGCCCGCCCATGCCGTAAAAGTTGTTCATGCAGTTGAACAGGATCGGCAGCCCGCCGCCCAGCGGCTCGTCCCACAGCTTGCGGTACTGATCCATGGCCGAGAAGGTGATGCCTTCCCACACCGGACCGCAGCCGAACGAGGCGTCGCCGATGTTGGCCACCACGATCCCCGGCTTCCGGTTGACGCGCTTGAACAGCGCGGCGCCCGGCGCGATCGATCCCGACCCGCCCACGATCGCATTGTTCGGGTAAATCCCGAAGGGCGCGAAGAACGCGTGCATCGATCCGCCCAACCCGCGATTGAATCCCGTCTCGCGCGCGAAGATCTCGCTGTACGCTCCGTACACGAAGAACCGCAGCGCCAGTCCCTTCACCGGTCCGCCGTATCCTTTTTCCACCGGCTGGAGCAGCGCGCCATCGCGGTACGACTCCATAATCTCGAGCAGCCCTTCCTCGCTCAGTTGCCGGATCGCGGAGAATCCCTTGGCCAGGATCTCGCCGTGGCTGCGGTGCGAACCGAAGATATGATCCTCGGGGCCCAGCGAGAACGCCATGCCGACGGCCGCCGCTTCCTGCCCGATCGAAAGATGCGCGGGACCGGCGTGATTGTAGGCGATGCCCTTATAGACCCCCTTGGTTTTGATCTCGTTGAGAATCGTCTCGAACTCACGGATGGCGCACAGGTCCTGCCAGATACTCAGGAAGTCTTCGCGAGAGTAATTCGCCTGTTCCTCCTCGAAGGTCTTCCGGTAGGCATTGAGCGGAATATCGCAGAGCCGGATGATTTGGCTGGCAAAGACTTTTTCCGGTTCTATGATGATGGACTTGGGCATAGCGATTCCACGTTCTCGATCTGTTCCCTGAGCACCTTCAAAAACCTCGCGCCCGGCGCGCCGTCGATTACCTGGTGATCGCAGGTGAGCGACAACCCGATGGTGTCCACGAACTCGACTCCGCCCGCCGTGCGCACCGGCTTGAGTTGAATGGCGCCTACTCCGAGGATAGCGACTTGCGGCGGGTTCAGCAGCGGCGTGAACGATTCGATTCCCAGCCCCCCCAGGTTGCTGATGGTGAATGTCGCGCCCGCCAGGTCGTCGGGCGCGATCGATCCCTGTACCGCGCGCGCCGTGAGTTCCTTCGCCGCAATGGCCAGCTCGCCGGCGCTCCGCTGGTGCGCGTTGCGGATCACCGGGACCATCAGTCCCCGCGGCGTATCGCAAGCGAACCCGAGATGCACCTCGGTGTGTTTGTAGATCTTCCCGTCGCGAAACTCGGCGTTGACGTCCGGCAGCAGCAGCAGCGCGCGGACCGTACAGAAAGCCACCAGGTCATTAATATTGATGTCAGGCGCGCTGCTGGAAGCCTTGATGCGAGCGCGCAGCGCGAGGAGTCCCCGGGCATCCGCCGACGAGTGCAGCGTGTACTGAGCCGTGGTGGACAGCGATTCCCGCATCCGCCTGGCGATTCGCTCGCGGATGTTGGAAACCGGCGTGCCCGCGGGCGCCGCCGGGTAAAGTGCGCGCACATCCAGCTCCAGCACCCTGCCCCCGGGACCCGATCCCGCCACGGCCGCCGGATGGAAATTGTGTTCCTCCGCGAAACGCCGCGCCCTCGGACTGAACGCTCGCGTCTCGCCGACCACGGCCGCAGCGGGAGGTGGCGCAGGCGATTCGCCTGCGGGAGTCCTGGCAGGCGAATCGCCTGCCCCACCTTGCACCGGACCCGGCCGAAACTCCTCGACGCTCTCCCCCGCCTCGCCGATCACGAAGATATTCGTGAACACCGGAACCAGCGCGCCCTCCTCGAAGAACGTCTCGAGCAGAGTGCCGTCCACCGGCGCCGTGACCTCGAAGGTCGCCTTGTCCGTCTCGATCTCCACCACCAGATCGCCGGCGGAAACCGCCTCGCCCTTCCGCTTCACCCACCGGCTCACCAGGCACTCTTCCACCGTGTTGCCGAGCTTCGGCATCTCCACCGGAGTCGCCATTTAACGGAAGCTCTCCATCAGTTTCCATCCCACTTCGCTGAACTGGCCGAGCGTCCTCTGCGTGGCTCCGAACCCCACGAATTCGCCCGGCGCCATTCCATCCGGTTCATACGCGCGCACGAACTCCGGCACCTGGCGCAACCGGTCGACCACCTCGTCCGAAATCGGCCGCTCGATGCGCTCTTCGCGCGGCAGGTCCCGCGAAACGAACCACTCTTGCGGCGTGGGGTGGATCGACATCAGAAGGTCGGCGCCGGTTAGCTCCGTCAGGTGATAGTCGCCGCGCAGCGCCGCTACCAGCAGCACGGCGTCGTAGCGGCACTCTTGATAGATGCGATACGCGCGCTTCGTCACCGCCAGGCCCGCCTGCCGGATGTCGGCCTCGCTCACCACGGCCTGGTTGTCGTGCGCCACTTCCCTTAGAAAATCGTCCAGGCGCCCGATCATGATCACCGCGAAACATTTTCCCGGCGCGATGCCCTGCGCCTTCGCCCGCCCGCTCCCCGCGCGGTGCCGTTGCGCGATGGCCACCGCCTGCGGCACCGTGAAGCTCACCGTGGCCGTCACCGTGATCCCCTCGGCGACGCAGTCTTCCAGCACGTCCAGGCCCGCCGCGGTGGCCGGCAGTTTCACCGCGATGTTCGGCGCCCAGGCGTGAAAACGCTTCGCCATGGCGTACATGCAATCGCGGTCGCCCGCGCGCGCCGGGTTCACTTGCGCGCACACAAATCCCGATTGGCCCCCGCTGGCCTCGTGCTCCGGCCTGAGCTTCGCCGCGGCCCGAGTGACGGGGATCCGCATCAGAGCTTCCGCCTTGGCTTCCGCCGGCAGATTGCGGGCCATCACGTCCTCGATCGCCGCGCTCCACAACGCCCGGTTTCGGTTGAGCGCGATATTCGACAGAAACGGATTGGTGGTGACGCCGATCGCGCCCCGTGCCAGCCCCAGATCCAGCTCCGCCTCCTCCGCGGAATCGTGCCACCATTTGGTGCGGGTGTTTTGGATCACCCAATTCAGGTAAGTGTTGTTCACGATAGTGTGCCCGTCCCTCAGTATACTGATAGCCCGGCCGGCAGCCCAACTCTCCTTGACTTACCGCCGGCGCCTTGCGATAGTTGATACTTCGTTGCACAATACGCAACGCCGCGTCATGAGGAAAACCACCCACGAGACGCCCTCCATCCAAAGCCTCGACCGCGGCCTCTTCATTCTCGAAGCGGTTGCTAAGTCCAGCGACCCCGTGCCGCTCGGCCAATTGACGGCCTTGCTCGGCATCGATCGCAGCAGCGTCTTCCGCCTGGCCAATACCCTCAAGCGCCGCGGATTCCTGGCCAATCCTACCGGACGAAAAGACTACGTCCTCGGACCGTCGATCTGGCGCCTCTCCCGGCAGTGCGACTGGAGCAGCATGCCGATCAGCGTCTCTCATGAACATCTGAAGATGCTAACCCTCCGGACCGGCGAGACCACCCACCTCGCCGTGCGCGAAGGCAAACAGGCCTTCTTCATCGATCACTGCGCCTCCACCAACCAGGTCATCGTGGTCTCCGGACGGACCGGCGAGTTCGTGCCGCTGTATTGCACGGCGCACGGCGAGGCCCTGCTGGCGGATTTTGGGATCGCCGAGTTGAAAGCCCTGTTCGGCGCGGCCCCCTTGCAGGTCTACACTTCGCGGACCCTCGCTTCCCTGCCGCAACTGGCGAAAGGCTGCGCCAGGATCCGGGCCGCCGGCTTCGTCCTGGACGACCAGGAGTACCTGGAAGGCGTTCGCTGCCTCGCCGCTCCCATCCGCGACCGGGACGGCATGGTCATCGCGTCCATCGGAATCTCCGCCCCCATGGGGCGCTTCCCCGAGGAACGCTACGCCTCGCACATCGGACACGTTTGCGAAATCGCCACGGAAATCAGCGATATTTTCAGTGCCCAGGCGCAGGGATAACGTCCGGCCGCCCGCTTTCCGCCGCACAGCGTTAGCGCTAAATATTTTCCTTGACTCCGCCGGATTCTGCTGATAATATACCTCAAAAGCGATGCAGACAGTATTGCGCCATACGCAATGCCGTCTTTTTGTGAAGGGGCGTCGAAGGGTTCCACAACGGCCGCGAGGACGGCCTTGGCAGATCGACTGAAATATCAGGAAGGGGTTAACACATGAAGAAACTGGTTTTGGCGATCGGGCTGGCGCCTGCCACGTTTCGGGGAGTGGCTTCCGCGGGCGACGCGGCGACCTGCGCGCCATCGGCTGCAACCGATTCGGCCTTCTCGCGTGTGCGATTGTATACAGTGACCTCATGGCCCGCGCCAAGCAGGTTGCGCGCCATCGCGGAACCCCGGCCCAGTCCAAAAGCACAAACCCGGGACGGCGCGGGCTACACGGCGGCCTTTTCGGGAACTCGTGAAGTTCACAAGTGGGAAATAGCTGCGTAATCCACATATTGCCTGGCTCGAATCAGGGCGGGCCGTTGTATGCTTGACTATCCGGGTCTAAATTACAGCGGAGGTTTAGCCATGAAAACCATTTCCTTCTGTGCCGGCTTGGTCCTTTTGTGTACATCTGGACTGATGGCCGCGACAGCCGAGACGATTCCCTTCCTGACGCTCATGCAGCCGGGCAACGAGACGCCACCCATCTCGGACACCTCGAGCGGGAACGTCATCATCTGGGTCCACGTGATCCGCGACAATAGCGGAAACATCGTTTCCGGTTCCGTGGATTTCGACGTCGCCACTAAGTTTTCCGGCGCCGTGACGGTCACTGGCCTGCACATCCACAACGCCGCGGCGGGAGTCGCGGGCTCGATCGTGGTTCCCACGGACGTGAACGGCACGGACAAGAGCATTGCCATCGACGCCACGGGCAGAAGCAACATCCTCAAACAGGTCCAGTTCCCGCAGACCACGCCTGCGCTCCCGGTCTCCATCATCCAGGACCTGATTGCCAATCCGCAGAACTACTACGCCAACATTCACACGACCATCAACCCCGGCGGCGCCATGCGCGGGCAACTCCTCCCCGCGGAAATGAAGGTGCTGATGGGCATGATGGCTACGACGAATGAAGTTCCACCGACGACGCCGGGACCCTCGGGCATTTCCACCGCGGCCGCCCTGAGAGCGTTCGACACCGGCGGCAGAATCGCCGCCGCCGAGGCGATTTTCCACATCGACTACACCGGATTCGATCCTGGAACGACCTTCACCGGATTCCACATTCACAATGGGCTTGCGGGAATCAACGGGCCGGTGATCATCAACACCGGAATTGCCGGGGGGGCCAATTCCGTCCCGGCCGCTGCGAGCGGGACCGGCAACCTGACCTATAAAGTGGCAATGACTGCCTTGGACTCCAGTTATGCCACCGAGGTCGGGACGGTGAACAGCTTGTTCACCGACCCGAGCAACCAGTACATCAACATTCACAGCACGGTCTTCGGCGGCGGTGTGATTCGGGACCAGTTGAAGAACACAGAGCTGGCGATCGTCCAGGTGAACATGCTCCCGTCCAATGAGACACCGCCCATCGCCGGGCTTGCGGCAAACGCACAAACCTCCATCTCCATCTACCTGCTGCGGAATGCCGATGGCACGATCGCGGCGGGTACCATGATCTTCGATGTGAACTTCCGCGGCTTCCCAGCGGGCACGACGATCACCGGGTTGCACATCCATCGCGCCAAAGTGGGAGTCTCGGGCGGCATCGTGATCCCTACCGATGTGGATAACAACGCCAACAAGATCACGAGCGATACGGGGAATGGTAACATCTTCAAGATCGTCACCGTATCCTCCACCGACGGGATCGCCGCGCTCAACGACCTCGTAAAGAACCCCTCGGATTTCTACGTGAACCTCCACACCACGGTCAACGGTGGAGGCGCCATTCGCGAGCAGATCGCACCTGGGGCGCCGGGCAAACCGGTGGTCGGCGGCGCCGCGGCGGCCTCCTCCACGATCACTTCGGCGGCTCCGGGCTCCATCCTCTCGATCTACGGGGCGGAACTCGCCGCCTATAGATCCGACCTGGGTGGATTTAACAAAGCAACGGCCCTGGCCACTTCGCTGAACGGCGTTACCGCCACCATCGGGGGGGTGAAGGCTCCGATCTATTTTGTCAGTCCGGGGCAGCTCAACGTTCAGGTGCCTTTTGAAGTTACCGCGGGGCCACAGCCGCTGATCGTGACCACAGCCGGCGGCGCCAGCGCCTCGACCAACGTGACGGTCGCCAACGCCGCGCCCAGCATCTTTATCCTGGATCAACCGAGCGGGCTGGGTGCGATCGTCAAGAACAGCGACTTCTCGCTGATCACCGCGAGCAACACGGTGAAAGCGGGCGACGCGATCGTCATTTTCTCGACCGGATTGGGCCAGGCTACACCGGCCATGCAAACCGGCGTCCTGCTGGTACCGCCGACCGGCGGCTTTAATAACACCGGACTCGTTACGGTGACCATCGGCGGACAGAACGCGGCGGTTATCTCTTCGGTCGCCTCGCCGGGCTTCGCGGGCCTGTATCAGACCGCGGTCACGGTGCCCAGCGGTGTCACCGGGGCCGCCAAAGTGGTGCTGAGCTCCGGGACCACGGCATCGAATGCGGTCAACCTCCCGGTCCAATAAGCCAGCCTGATGTTACGAAGCATGGTAGCGCGGGCCATCCTATCGATGGCCCCCTCCGCGCTGTTGATTTACGCCTACGCCACGGGACCCGTGCCGCGGGTTACCACGGCGCCGGGAGACGATCCACTGGGATGCACCACCGCGGGCTGCCACACCGGTACCGCGCTGAACGCCGGAGATGGCGGTGTAGTGGTGAAATTCCCGAGCGGCCTGACCTACACCCCCGGCGTGCCGCAGACGTTGACCATCGTGGTGACCGACTCCCGGGCCCGCGTATACGGCTTTCAGATGACGGCCAGGCTGGAGAGCAATCTGGCGAACGGACAGGCGGGAGACTTCACCGCCGGCGTGCAGCAGAACGTGATCTGCGACGATGAAAGCTTCAAGACTGCAACCAGGTCCTGCCCCGCCAACGCCCCGATGCAGTTCATCGAACACAGTTTTCCTTTCACCACCAATACGATGTCCGTGCTGTGGACTCCGCCCGCGACCAATGCCGGCAACATCCACATCTACGTAGCGGCGAACGCCGCCAACGGGGACGGCAACAATACCGGCGATCACATCTACACCGCGCACTACGTGTTGAGCCCGCAGAGCAACTCTCCCACAATCGCCGCGGTGGTCAGCGCGTCGGGGTTCAACGCCAATGCCGGCCTGGCATCCGGCGCCTGGCTCGAAATGTACGGGACCAATCTGTCGACCATTTCGCGCTCGTGGGCCGGCGCCGATTTCGACGGAACGCGCGCGCCCACGTCGCTCGATGGGGTCAGCGTAACGGTCAACGGGATTCCGGCCTACGTGGATTACGTGAGTCCGGGGCAGGTCAACTTCCAGGCTCCGGACGATGCCGTGACGGGAGCCGCCATAGAAATCCAATTGACCAACGCGGCGGTCCGCAGCAACTCCTTTACGATGCCCAAGAGCGCGATCGCCCCAGCCCTGCTCGCCCCGCCATCCTTCAACGTGGACGGGCGCCAGTGGGTCGTGGCACAACTCCTCGACCAGGCGTTCGTGGGCAAGGCCGGCCTGATCGCCGGCGTGAACTTCCGGCCCGCCAAGATCGGCGACGCGGTCACCATCTACGGAATCGGTTTCGGACCCGTGAACCCGCCGACGCCGGCCGGCACGATCGCGCCGGGGAGCACCGCGTTGCAGAATCCGCCTCAGTTCCGTTTTGGCGGGGCGCCGGCCACCGTGACCTATGCCGGCCTGGCTCCGGGCGCCGTGGGTCTGTACCAGTTCAACCTCACCGTGCCCAACGTGGCGCCCGGCGACCTTCCCTTGAGTGTGGACGCCGGCGGAGTCAGTCTCGGTCAGAATCTGTTCCTTACGGTCGGGCAGTAGGCCTGGAGCAAGCGCCTCACTGCCGGCTCAGCCCCGTGAGCCAGTCACCCGAGCGCGAATACTCGTGCAGCAGGCTGTACACAATCGGATATTCTTCCTGTTTCTTCCGCAGGCCCGCACTCAACGCTTCGTGCAGGTCCACATCGTCGGCATGCCCTTCGGTGATAATGATGATGGCCTTACGCTGGTTCGCCGAACGCACCTCCACGGGTCCCCGATACTGTCCCGCGCTCACGGCGAACACGCGCGCCTGTTGTGGATCCCGGATGGCCGATCCCACCCACTGGGCGAGATTCCTGGCCCTCTCCGCCGCCCGCGCCTCCTCTTTTGTGGTGGCTCCTTCAAACGAGGCCGTGCCCACACACAGCACGTCGCGTGCGCGGTTGAGCGCGTCGGTCAACTCCGGGCTGAGCAGGGTTCCCTGGCCTTCGAGATCGGTCACGCTTTCGAGCTTCCAGGTAAGCTCCTGACTCAGAACGTAGACGGTGAACGGCAGGCGCCGCTGCTGTTGGTCGTAGCCTTCCCCCTGAATGCGGGCTTCGATCTGCGGCGGCGACGGCGGCGGCGGAGCCGGCTCCACCTGGTGTGCGGTATCGAGGTAGCGCAGTGGTATCCCGACGGCCAGCGCCAGCACCGCCGCCACCATGGATAGCGCCGCCGCCGGAATGTTGCTCATCAAGGGCGGGCGATGGAATGGCACGCCCGTCTCATGCCGCACGCCCAGTTTTCTCGCGGAACCAGTCATAAGCCCGACTCTGGCCTCCAATCCATCCATCGGCACTTTGCGTGGAAGACTTTAGAATTTTAGAACCCGAGGGCCGGCACACCGCTTACTGACGTGCGCGGATCAGTAGATTCGGCGCGCGCGTCATTACCGGCCGCACCCACAACGGCGGCGGGCGCGCGACCGCCGTTGCCCAAGACTATGCCTCGCGGCGCGCCGGGCCTCCGCGGGATTCATACCCGCGCGCAGATTGTCCTCGACCTGCATCTCGAGGTGAGAGGCAAATTCATCTTCCAGCTCGCGCTCGCGCCGCCATCCGGACACCGCGCCCAACGCCCGCCGCCACCCGCGCCGCAACGTCTTCATACGGGCTCCTTTCCCAGCTCCGAAAACCGCGCCAGGATGTCGATGGCCCGCTGCCACTCGCGTTCCTCGCCGGCCAGGTCTTTCTTGCCGGCGCGCGTAATCCGGTAGAACCTGGCCTTGCGATGGTTGTCCGAGACACCCCATTCGGAGGCAATCGAGCCTTCCTGCTCCAGCTTGAGCAACACGGGATACAAGGTGCCGTGGTTGATCGAAAGCAGGTTTTCGCTGGTCTGCTCGATGCGCCGCGCGATGCCGTAGCCGTGTTGCGGGCCCAACAGATTGAGCGTTTTCAGAACCATCAATGAGAGCGTGCCCTGCCAGACATCGGTTTTGTCTTTCATATGGGTTTCCCAAAGAAAGACTATCATGACTCCTTTGGGAAAGCAATAGGAGAGGAGGAATTATCGATTCAACCCTGCCTGCCAGTTGACCAACACCTCCAACGGTGCGCCCGCCCCTTTCCTGACCGGCACCAGGAACCTTTGTCCGTCGGGACTCGGCTCGTATCCCGCGTTCCCCTGAGCCAAAGTGGATGGGGGCACGCGAAAGAGGAACAGCGGCAGCCCAAAATCAATCTCGCTTCCCTTGACGGGATGGACTGGAACGGCCATGATTCTGCGCTCGGGGTCCGGGGAGAGGAAGAAGAGCTCCTTACCATCCCGGCGCCACCGCGGGACGTCACCACCGTCGCGAGAGACGCGCCATCTGTTGCCGGTGAGCTTTGGCGGATCGTCTGCCTGAAAGCGCTGCACGTAGACTTCGGAGCGGCCGCTTTCCGTAGTGGAGAAGGCCAGGTAATGCCCGTCCGGGGACAAGGCGGGGAACGCGCTGTTGTTCGGCACCAGGGGCGCGATCTTGCGATCCGCGGCCGAGGCCACCCAGATTGTGGGGCTCCCGTCACCGCCCATGTTCGCAGTCTGAAAGAAAATCCAACGGCCGTCCGCCGACCAGTCGATGGGCAACTGAAAGGGACCCGGCTGAAAGCGTTCGCCGCTGCCGCGATCGCCCTCGGCTTTCACCGTAAGCTGCGGCGGTCCGCCTTGCGCATTCGCGTATGCGATTCGTGTCCCGTCGGGCGACCAGACCGGCCAAGATTCCGATCCGGACTCGAACGTCAGCCGTTCGGCGGTGCCTTGGGTGAGGTCAAAAGTCCAGACATCGGTGCCTCCGGCGCTTAAGTCGGCGACGTCGGCGACGAGCTTCCTGCCGTCTGGCGAGATTCGGAGAACCTGCCAGAAATCCTGCGGATCACCCACGGCGCCAACTTCGCGCCCACCGCGGTCCAACCACGTGAGCTGCGCTTTCTGGGCGCCGGTGGAGTAGATCAGGACGCCGTCGGCCGATACGTCAAACTCGGCCCCAGCCCTCGGTGAAAAGAACGGGACGTCCTTGGCCACGGGGAGCGGCTCGCCGGCCACGCGCAGCCGATCGGCGTCAAAACGGAGGGCCAGCAACGTGCCGCTGCGAACGAAAAGAAGGTACCCCTGACTGCTTCCGCCGGCGCCGCCCGCGGGATCCGGCGCGAACGTCACAAAGGTGTCGGTGGCCATGAGCTCCGTCTCCCTGCCGGTGGACAGTTCCGCAACATACGCCCGGTAGCGGCCGATCTTGCGATCCACGTTCACGTAGAGCAAATGCTTTCCGTCGGGAAGAAACTTCGGCCAGACGAGAGACTTTCCCGGACTGATCGTCCCAGACTTGACCGAGATGCTGCAGCTACTCGCGCGCGGCGATTCGGCGACGATGATCCCATCCCGATTCCAGGTCGCCGACCACAGCGAGGGAAGATCGCAGATCGGCAGCGGCGTACCTCCTTCAACGGGGATTTTCTGTAGTTTCCCATTCGCCCAAAAACCGATGAATTGCCCGTCGGGTGACCAGAACACCGCGTTTGCTCCTTCGGTTCCCGGGAGTGGGCTCGCTGTGAGGGAGTCCAGCCGGTGTACCCAGATCATGGGTCTCCGATCGGTTTTGGCGATCATCGCCACGCGGCCGCCCAGCGGCGAGACGGCCAGCGATTGCCGCGTAATCGTCCGTTCGCGCCAAGCGCCTTCCGGAGAAGCAAGCCGAAACCGGATCGCTTTCCTGGCTGGTGAGCCCTTGCCGCGCCATGCCCACGCCGCGAAGCCGGCGCCGCCTGCCGCGCCGGCGGCTGCACCGGCGGCGCCACAGGCAAACCAGGGGAACAATGCACGCCGCGGAACGGTCCGGGCCTCCGTGAAATCGCTCGCCGCGATCCACTCCAGCTCGGCCTTCAGATCGCGGGCGGTTTGCCAGCGGTTCTCCGGGTCTTTTTCCAGGCACCGCCGCACCGTGCGATCCAACGCAGGGGGCGCGACGCCGGCCAGCGAGGGCGCCTCGCGCTCCAGAATCGCGCCCATCGTGCTGGCGGCGTTCGCGCCCTCGAACGCCCGCTTGCCGGTCAGGATTTCGTACAACACCAGGCCGAACGAGAAGATATCGCTGCGCGGGTCGGCCTCCTTTCCCTGCAACTGCTCCGGTGACATGTATTGCAGCGTGCCGAGAATCTGCCCCTTGCCGGTCAGCGCCTGCGTCATGGTGGCGTCGCCGGCTGCCACCGCCGGCCCCATCTTCGCCAGCCCAAAATCGAGGAGCTTCACGCCCGCCCGCGTCAACAGAATGTTGCCCGGCTTCAGGTCGCGGTGGGTGAT
>JBGPKH010000179.1:0-13983 GCA_041485845.1 Bryobacteraceae bacterium | reverse complement strand
GGACGTCGCCGGTGGTGACGGGCAAGCGGCCCACCGCGCCCGCGTTCGCCGGCCGCGCTGCGGCGCGGAACAGATCGGCCACCTGCTCCCAGGAAATCGCCGCGCCGCTCAGGTTGGCCAGACCCGACGTGAAGCGCCGCAGGCCGCGCCAGGCTAAGAGGATGCCGCCCAGCGAAACGGCGATGTTGCGTGCGTCCATCCCGGCCCCCAGCAACGCGGGAGCGAGCATGGCCACTCCCAGCAGCAGCCAGCCGCGCGGCGCCAGTCCGGACAACAGCATGGCCTTGCGGTCGAGGCGGCGCGACGCGGCCGCATACTCGTCCAACCGGCGGTCTTCGTCGCGGTGCCAGTCGGCGGCGGGCTGCTGCGCCACGCGTGTGCGATGGCCGCACATCTGCTCTACCGCGTCGTGGGTCATGGTGAGGCGCTGTAACGTCCAGGCGCGGCGCGCGTTCCAGTAGCGCACGCCGAGCCACAGCGCGAAGCCGCACCACAGCGCCAGGGCGGCGGCGTGCAGCCAGCCGCCCGCACCCAAGGCGAGGACCGCGAGCGCGAAGACCAGCTCCACCACGGCGAGCACCGAGCCCACGCCTCCGGCGAGGGCCAGCGACTCGACCATTTCGGAATCGATGGCCCGGCCCAGGAACCGTCCCGCGCCCTCCAGTCGCACTTCTTCGGGCGAGAGCTTGAGCGCGCCGGTGAGCAGCCTTTGCCGCAGGAGTCCGCCGAGACTTACGGCCAGAACGCCTTGCGACCAGGTGGTCCACGTGCGCAGCGGCACGATGGTCGCGAGCATCATGGCCCAGGCGGTGAGCCATCCGGGGTCGAAACGGCCGGCCAGCGCGTCGCGGCCCAGCAGCCACCAGGAGGCGATCCACAGCGCATACTCGGTGAAGTGAGCGGCTACCAGGATGGCGGCGCGGCGCCACACGCCGGCCTGGCGGCACTGCGAGACGAAGCTCGCGCCCGGGGGCGTTCGCAGACAGAACATGTCGCCGGCGCTTTCGTGCCGGGTGCGCTCGCGCAGCAGGACATTCACGGCCGCTTGCGGCAGCCCCTCCGCCAGTTTCTGGACATCAGCGCGGTGGCGCTCTTCGATGCGCTCGCACACCGCCGCCCTCACCCGCTCGAGCGGCACGCGGCGGCGGCGGAGGCCGGGCCCCAGGAGGGTCACCCAAGCTCCACGGCCGTGGAGGATGGCGATCCAGTTTTCGCCCACGGGCACGATGGCGGGCGCGGCTTCGCGCAGCCGATCGAGGGCGCGGAACCCCCACAGCTCCACGACCTCGCACTCGAACCCCATACGCTCGCAGGAGGTCTCCATCCACAGGCGGAGCGCCGGCGCTTCGGGCGGAGTGGAGAGTGCGGCGTCCGACCGCGGCAGTCCGGCGGCGCGCGCCAGGGCGTCGATGATTGCGGGCAGCTCGGCCGGGCCCCACAGGGATTCAGTAAAGCGATCCGCCACGCGCCCTCCCAGGTTTCGCATTCAGGTGCCGTTGGACGGCCAATCCTGGCCGCAAGCCGGCGGGGGACAGACGACAAGAACCGATCGTCTCTCCCACCTCGGCCTTGAATAGAAGGCTAAACTCCGGGGCCGGCCGATTGGCAATCGGCCGCAGGTTGACAACCTGCGCCACGGCCGCCACGGACGGCAGGAGTGCCTGCGAGGCAGACTGAGAGGAGGTGGTCTCAGGGATGCGATCCGGCACGCGCCCCCCTCCTCTCGGTTTCCCGCAAGACGCCATCCTCCAGACGCAGGCGGCGCCACCGCGCGCTCGACCACAGGCCGCGGCGCAGCCCGTCTTCCGTGTCCAGCATCCGCCGGTACAGCGAAGCGGTGTTGGCCGCGAGGCCGGCGGGCGAGCCATCTTCCACTACGCGTCCGCCGTCGATCACCAGCACGCGCTCGAAATTGAGCGTATCGCCGACGTCGTGGGTGATCGCCAGCATGGTGGCCCCGCTCCAGCGGCGCCGCGCGCGGTCCAGCAGGGTGCGGCGCTGGCTGTGATCGAGCCCGCGAGCCGGCTCGTCGAGAATCGCCAGGCGCACGTGCTTGCGCGCCATGGCGCGTCCCAGACGCACGCGCTGTCCTTCGCCGCCGGAGACCAGCGCGCCGCCCTCGCCGAGCCTGGTCTGCAGGCCATCGGGCATGCGCTGGAGCACCGAATCCAGCTCCGCCGCGGCGATCAGCGAATCCATCTCGTCGTCCGCGCCGCCGCCGTACACCAGGTTGTCGTAAAGGGCGCGGTTCCAGATCCGCACTTCGGGATCGACCCAGGCCGTTTCGCGGCGCAGGAGATTGAGCGCGGCGGCATCGAGCGTCTCGCCATCCACCAGCACGCGCCCCTGCGACGGCCGGAGCCATCCCAGCAGGAGGCTCGCCAGGCTCGACTTTCCCGCTCCCGACGCGCCCACAACGGCTACATGGCTGCCGGGAGGGATATCGAGCGAAATGCCGTCGAGAATGCGATGGCCGCCGGCTACCGCGGTCACGTTTTCGAAAACCAGGTGGGGCGGCGCGGAGGTTCGCGATGCAGGCTCGACGGAAGCCGCCTGTTCCGTCTCCACAGCGCCCAGCGGCTCGAGCGCGCGCAACGCAGTGTTACGCAGCAGGGGGAACTGCCACAGCGCGCCCGCAGCCTCCTGGCCCACCGCCGGCAGGTTCAGCACCCAGTAGATGAGCAGCAGCGCGGCGGCCGGGTTGCCGCCGTGCCCCAGGGCGCGCCACACGGTCCACGCGGCCAGGCCCAGGCTGGCGCTCAACTGCAGGGCCTCCGCGGTTACCGCCGTTCGCTGCAATTCCAATCCCGCACGCGCCCACTCTTTCAGGAGGGAATCCTGCTCGCCACGGACGGCGCGCCCGCCGCCGTGCGCGCGGATGGCGGAGAGCCCGAGGAGCGCGTCGAGGTAGAAGCGGGTTAGCGCGCCCGAATGGCTGCGCAGCTTGAGATCGCGCTCCATCAGCGCGGGCTGCGCGAGAATTGGAATCGCCAGCGCCGCGATGGCGGTCAGCACCGCCGGCCAAGCCGCGGCGGGGTAGAACCAGGCGATGGCCGCGGCGGTGACGGTCATCTCGAAGGCGTTGCGCAAGAAGGTGGCTGACAGTTCCGGCGCCTGGCGCAACTGGTGGATGTTGTGACTGCGGTCGCCCATGTCGGAAACGGGACGGCTGCGAAAGTAGCGATCTTCGAGGCGCGGGATCTTGGCGAGAAACCGCATGCGCAACGTCAATTCAAGTCGCCGTCCCAGACGCAGGACGCCGCCCGCCACGCATAGATCGAGCCCCAGCAGGATGGCGCCGAATGCCAGGAGCAACGCCACTCCTGCGAGGCGCTGTCCGGAGGTGGCGAGCTCGCGGCCTACGTCATAGACGCCGCGCAACAGCACCGCCTCAACGATCAGCGAGACGGCGCTGAGCGCCAGCGCTACCGCCAAAGCGCCTGCCGCGCCGGAATTTCCCGACAGCACGAAACGCAATAACTCGATTGCCGGCCGGGATGGTTTTTCTCCCAGTGCGGCGGCCAGTTCGGCTGAAAGGCCTTCCGTGGTTGATGGTTTGCGGCCGCGCACCTGGATCAGAACGGCGCCGCGCAGGAGCACCTGGGCAGCGTCGCCCTCAACCGGCCGCGCCGTGTGGTATTCCGCGGGACAGGTTCCCGACTTGGCGAGGCCCTCCACGAGGCGCGCCGACTGATGTCCGCGAGCAATCGTCCCTTCCCCGGCCAGGCGCTCCACCATGCGCGCGGCTGCGTCCAGTACCGCCGCGGGTATGGCATCGTCCCAATTCGCGCCGAGCGCATGGAGCCGCTGGCGAAGTATGCCGCGAAAGTCTTCGCCCGCCGACCACTCCTCCCATGCCGCTGCGGGCGCGGCCATCTCGTGAACGTAGACGTCGTTGAGGAAGCGCGATATCGGTACCCAGCGCCGCCCCACCGCGGGATCCATCACCTGCACCCAGGGACCGTGGCGGCGCCAGACCACCACGAAATGATGCGTCCCGTTGGGCTGGCGCACCACCACGATGGCGGGCAGCGCGGCGGCCCCGGGATAGAGCAGATGGTCCAGCGGCAGCATCACCTGGGTGGCGTCGAGCCCGAGCTGGGCGGCGGCTTCTTCGATGGAGTCGATCGACGTGCCGTCGACGTCCGTCTGGCACGCCTCACGCAGGCGGCCGTAGCTCGCCCGGATGCCGAAGCCTTCGAGCATTGCCTTGAGACAGGCGGGCCCGCAATCCATCGCGGACGTCTGGATCACTTCGGGGACCAGCAGGCGGCGCATCTACTGGCCGCTCCCGTAGGCGCTGCGCGGCGACGCAAGCAGGCGGCCGGCCGTACGGAGCACCAGCGACGCGGGCGACACCCGCTCCACTGCGATCTCGACGGTTCCGGGCAGCCCGTGCTGCAGGGGGATGCGCGTGGCATGCGAGGCGTCGATTCCCAATTCCACACGCACGGCGCCGTCGCGCACTTCGCTCGCCACCCGTGACACCACGGCAGGCACCGTGCCCCATTGCATCCAGGGGAAGCCATCGAGCCGCACTTCGGCGCGCTGGCCCGGGGCGACGCGCCCCAACGCGGCCGGTGGAGGAAACTGGGCGACGACCCGCATGTTGCCCTCGGGGACAATGTCGCCTACCTTCTCGCGCGCCTCCAGCACCGCTCCCGGCCGCAGGATGGCGACTTGGCCGAGCGTGCCGCCGACCGGCGCGCGGATGAGGCGGCGATCGATTTCGTTCTCCAGGCGCGCGATGGCGGCGCGGGCCGTGGCCGCCTGGCCCTCGAGGTTGGCGATATCGGCTTGCAAGCGGCGCAAGCGCGAATCGCGATCGCTCTCGCGCGTCTGGCGTTCTTCCTCCAGACGCCGCACCGCGATGCCGTCGCGCTGCGCGACGAAGCGCGACTGCTCGGCGTCGGCCTTGGCCTTCTGATACTCGCGGTCGGAGAGCAGCCCTTCGGCGTGCAGCGAGGACAGGCGCTCCAGTTCAGCCGCGGTGTATTTTGCGGGCGCCTCCGCCTGGCTGGCGTTAGCGCGGGCCTCTTCGACGCCGGTGCGCGTGGCGGTCTGCTCACCGGCGCGCGCCGCCTGCTCGGCGTCAGTCTGGCGGCGGAGCGCGTCCATCTCGGGGCCGAGCGATGTCAGCCGCGTGCGCAGCTCGGCAACCTGCAAGCGTTCGGGCGACGCATCGAGCTCCACCAGCGTGTCTCCCGCACGGACCTGGACGCCGACCGCCAGCGCGCTGCGCACCACGCGCCCGGCCACCGGCGCTTGCACCGGGTACACGGCGCGATCGACCTCGATGCGCGCCGCGGGACTGACCTCATACAAGGTGACGCGCGCCAGGACGCACCACGCGCCCCAGCCAGCCAGAAGAACTCCGCAGAGCAGGAGGCCCACCGAGGTCGAGCGGAACCGGTCCACGTCCAGCGAGCGCAGCGTTCGGACAAATGGCGTGGGCATACAGCGTTGTTCCCAAGAACGTTTTCCTAGCCTACCATCAGCCGGGCACGTGCGCCTCGGGTTCATTCTTAGAAACACGGGCTATTTTCATAGCCCGCCCTTGGGGAGCATCAGTGGCCCGGCCACTCTGCCAGAAGCGCCTGATTCTTTGGCTACTTAGACCTCCTTCCTTGCATAACTCCGCTATCAGTCTTTGGTACTTCCAGTACTTTGGCAGACGCGTGGGAATTGCCATACACTGAGCCAAAATTAACAGGCTCAATAATTCGCAATATCGGTTAAAGTAATCCTAGACCAACATGCAGAAGTCGTTCCATTCGCAATCGGTAGGTGGCCCGCCCCATGGACTGGACTTGGCCCGGGTACTTCTCGTGCACGGAGATCTGGCCTCCCGGCTGGCGCTGCAAACCATTCTCCAGGCAGGTGGTTATGCGGTGGATGGCGCAGCTACATCGGCGGAAGCGCTGTCCAAGCTGGACGAGGGTCAATATGACCTGGTCTTGAGCGATGCGGGCATGGGCACCCTGACTGCGGGCCGCAACGTCCTGGCGTATGCCAGGGTGAAGGACTACCGCCCCGCGACTGCCGTGGTAACCTCCTACGAGCCGAAGGTGAACAACCGGACGGCCCGACGGCGGAACCAGTTCTCGATTTATACAGAAAACCTGCCGAATCTGCTCGGAGAAGTCGCGGAACTCATCGGGATCCGAGCCAGCCGCCGCCATCGCCCCGTCCGGGCGACTTAAGATCGGCCACAGAGACAACAATGGCCAGCTAAGTCAATCACTTAGCTGGCCATCTTCATTCGAGAATGACTTCTTAGTGTCCGCGGCCGCCGCCACCGCCGGCCCCACCGCCGCCGCCGGCAGAGCCGTGGCCCACCGACGAAGAGCCCGCCGATGACGCCGCGCTCGATCCCGAACTGGCAGAAGCCGCCGGGCTGGAGGAAACTCCCGAGGACGAAGCGATGGTCCCAGAGTATCCGCCGGACGTGGCGCCCATGCTGGGATAGGATGCGCCTCCACCGTACCCCCCGTTGCTGTAAACCTGCGGAGGTGGTTGATAATACAGGCGATTGACGTACGAGGGGCTCCAGTAGCAATACCCGTAATAGGGATCGCACAGCCTTCCGTTACCCGGGATAAAAGTGTAAATTCCGAAGTATGGATTGTAGCCCCACATGCCGCCTGGGGCTACCGTCGCATAGCTGTTATAGGCCGACTTGGCTGCGGAAACGTTGGCCATGGCCATGGCCTCACCACGCCGCCGGGCCCAGTTGTCCAGGCTGTCGGTGTCCTCTTTGTCGAATTTTTCCACGGACGCGCTGGCGCCGCTGAGGCTGAGCATTTTGCCGGCCGGGACCATGGTATGCTCGCCCGCGATCGTCACGTCGGCCACTCCGGCAAACACCTTAATGCGGGCCGGGTCGGTATCGAAGCGGAAGTGCCCGGCTTTGGCGATCGCCACCGTGCCTTCCTTGCAAACCACGGTCACATTGGTGTCTTTCGCGATTTCCACGGCGTCCACCACTGCCGAACCGGTCAGCAATTCCAGCCGGGTGTCGATGAGGCGGTTGGTAACTAGCCGGAGGGAGCTGTTCTCGCCCACGTGCACCGAGATCCCCGGTGTCAGCAGGACTTCCGCGCGGCCCTCTTCGGTGCGCAAAACCCCGTTCTCTTTGATATCGGGGAACTTGGTGAGCGACGGCTCCACCAACTGATCTCCGAGGAACACTTTGCCCTCGACCAGGGCAATCGTGCCAGACTTGGCCGAGATCACCGGTTGCGCGGACGCGGTAACGGCGCCCAGCGTGAGGACGGCAGCGGTGGCCACTGCGATCCGGAAGAGCTTCATACGGACACCTCACTTGCCCTTTACAGATTGGGCTCCACTTTAAAGGTTGCGCAGCTACAGACGGTTGTCAATGGGTTACGGTTACTATTTTGAGTCAGGTAGAGGAGTTTGGCGGCCCGGGAACGAAATTCCACTGGCCAAAAAACCCTTGCGTCCAGACCAAATCCAGACACAATTCAGATCATCCCCCGACCCCGGGGAATATCATTGAAGTAGTGATACCGGCATGGTTGAGGCCGCCACGCCATCTGTTCGCCTTGTTCTTCGGCGTGGTTGCGCTCGTGGCGGGAGCGTTCGGATGGTTGAGCTGGCGGGTCATCCAGCAGGACCGCGTTCTGGAGCGCCAGCGGCTCTTCGAGCGGCGCGACGCCGAAGCCGCGGCCGCTGCCAATTCTCTCCAACGCGCGCTGCTCGATATTCTCGAACAGGTGGCCGCGGAGAGGCCTCCTTCGGACGACGATGCCGTCCTCGCGGTCTTTAGCCCAGGCGGTGTGGACACCCTCCCTCCAGGCCGGCTGCTTTACTATCCTTCTTTACCGCCCGCCAGGGAGCCTCCGGCTGAGCCGTTCGCCGCCGCCGACAAGCTGGAATTCGATGACGCCGCGAAAGCCCTCGATGCACTCGCCGCGCCGGCTCGATCTCCCGATACCGCCGTGCGCGCCGGCGCATTCCTGCGGATCGCGCGAATCCACAGGAAGGCCGGCCGGTACGCCGAATCGCTCCGCGCCTACGAGGAACTGGCCCGGATCCGCGGCGTCCGCGTCGGTGGAGAGCCCGTCGACCTGGCTGCCCGCCACGCGATCTGCCAAATCCTCGCACAGCAAGGCGATCCGGCGCGGCTGGCCACGGAGACCGCGCAACTGCGAACCGATCTGCTCGGCGGACGGTGGCGCCTTACCAAGTCGGTCTATTCTCTCTACGCGAGCTGGCTCAACGCCGCCGACCCCAAAGCCGAGGCTCTGGCGGAGGCCGTGTCCGAGTTATGGAGCGAGTGGCCTAACGTGCGCGAGATCCGCGGCTGGTCGCGAGTCGGCCATCTCCGCATTGAGGACCAGCCGATCTTCGTTTTCAAACACGCGCTCCCCGGCCGGATGGTGGCGCTGGTTGCCCGCCCGTCCTTTCTCGAAAGGCGGTGGCGTGGGACGTTAACCGACGACGCCGGGCGTGTCCTGTTGGGCAGTCTCGACAACGCGCCGGACACCGTCCGTCTGCCGGTGGCCGGCGGACTCCCGTGGACGCTCCACGTCCGCGCTTCCCCGAGCGACGTAGCGTCGGCAGGATCCGCCCAGCGCCGCCGCCTGGTGATCGGCGGTCTTGCCTTGATCGGACTGTTTGCCGCCGCTGCGACCTATTTCATCGCCCGCGCGGTCGCCCGCGAGTTCGCCCTCGCCCGGCTTCAATCCGATTTCGTCTCCGCGGTCTCGCACGAATTCCGCACGCCGCTCACCACCATGCGGCAGCTCACCGAGATGCTGAAGAAGCGGCGCGTGTCCACCGAAGCCAAACGCGACGAATACTACGACCTGTTGGCGCGGGAAAGCGAACGCCTGCAACGCCTGGTCGAGGATCTCCTCGACTTCCGCCGAATGGAGGCCGAGGCCGTCGAGTTCTCCTTCGAGCCCTTGGACCCGGCCGGGCTGCTGCGCGGCGTCGTTGCCGATTTCGAACAGGCCGCCGGCGCGGAGGGCTATCAGATCGAGCTCTCCGCCGCGGGCGACGCCCCGCCGATTCGCGGCGATCGCGAGAGCCTTCGCCGCGCCGTCCGCAACCTCCTCGAGAACGCCGTGAAATACTCGCCCGGCTGCCGCACGATCTGGGTGGAGTTGGGCGAGCAGGCACAGCATGTCGCGATTCGAGTGCGCGACCAGGGGATCGGAATTCCGCTGAATGAGCAGGCGTCGGTATTTCAGAAGTTCGTGCGGGGCCGCCAGGCGAAATCCTCGAACATTCCCGGAACTGGGCTGGGGCTGGCGATGGTCCGCCAGATTGCGCGGTCGCACGGCGGAAGGGTCGAAGTACGCAGCCGGCCGGGGGAGGGAAGCACGTTTACCCTGCTCCTGCCGGCGTTGGAGTGACTCATGTCGAAGATCCTGGTAGTGGAAGACGAGCCCGGCATCGCCATCGGCCTGCGCGACGACCTCGCCATTGAGGGATACGCGGTCGAGATCGCGTCTGACGGCGACGCGGCGTGCCGGCTGGCGCGCCAATCCTCCTTCGACCTCATCCTGCTCGATCTCATGCTGCCGCGCAAAGACGGCTTCACCGTCTGCCGCGAGCTGCGGCGTCTCGGCAACAGGACGCCGATCATCATCCTCACCGCCAAAGCGCAGGAGGCGGAAAAGGTGCTCGGGTTGGAGCTGGGCGCCGACGATTACGTGACCAAGCCGTTCAGCCCGCTCGAGCTGCGCGCACGCATCAAGGCCGTGCTGCGGCGGGTGCCCGGCGAGACTCACGAATCGTTCTCTTTCGGCGGCATCGAAGTGGACTTGGCGAGCTGCCAGGCATTTCGGAACGGCCAGGCGGTCGACCTGACCGCTACCGAGTTCAAACTGTTATCCATATTCATCCGCAATCGCGGAAGGGTCCTCAGCCGTGACAAGCTCCTCGACGAGGTATGGGGCAAGGATACCGTGATCACCGACCGCGTGGTCGACAACCACGTCATGAACCTGCGGAAAAAGATCGAGCCCAACCCCGAGGAGCCGCGCTACCTGACCAATATCCGCGGACTAGGTTTTCGCTTCGATGGCTGACCGAATCCAGACATTCATCCGATTTTCGGCAGACCGGCGGCCGTTAGCTTCAATGGTAGGAGGCTACATGAATCAGACAAAGACAGCAGCAGCGTTGGTGACCGTCGCGTTGCTGGGCGGAACGTGGATGCTCGGGCAGGACCGCAAAGCGGACCAGGCCGGCGTGCAGTTGCAGGCCGCGATCCACACCGAAATGGTCGACGGCAACTGGAAAGCCGCCATCGAGCAGTACAAGAAAGTCTCGCAATCCAGCAACCGCAGCGTGGCTGCGCAGGCATTGATCCGCATGGCCGAGTGCTACCAGAAGCTGGGCGACACCGAGTCGAAGAAGATCTACGAGCAGGTGTTGCGGGAGTACGCGGATCAGAAAGACTCCGCCGCCATCGCGCGGGCAAAACTGGGGCGCGCCGGCGACACTGAGCTGGTGACGCGGCAGGTCTGGTCGGGCGAGGACGTAAACCTCGATGGCGCGCCTTCACCGGACGGACGGTATCTCGCCTATGTGAACTGGAAGACGGGTGGAAACCTCGCAGTTCGGGATCTGAAGACCGGCCAGAGCCGCAACCTTACCAAGGACACCGACGGGAGTTTCGCGGAACAGGCTGTATTCATGCCTGACAGCAATCGGATCGTCTATACCTGGTACACCGACTCGACGGGCAAGTACGACCTTCGTATGATTTCGCTGGATGGATCGAACGTCAGGACCATCCTCGATCAAGAGTTCTTCGTCACGAGCGTTTCCCGGGATGGAAAGCTCGTCGCGGGCACGGGCGCTACCAGCGGCGTGCGCCACATCGCGGTGTTTGACCTGACCACCAAAAAGGTAGCCGTGCTGAAGAGCGCCGGCTGGGTGCGGATCGAGGTCGGCAATTTTTCTCCCGACGGCCGTTACTTGACCTATTCCCTTCCTGCCAGCGCCGACTCGGAAGACAGCAGTGTTTACGTCATCGCCGTGGACGGTTCGGAGGAAACGACCCTCGTCGCTGCTCCGGGCGCCAATCGCCGGCCCTTGTTCACACCCGACGGATCGCGTGTGGTGTTTGCAAGCAACCGCTCGAACCGGTGGGATTTGTGGGCAGTTCCCGTTGTTGGCGGTAGAGCCGGTGCGCCGCTGGAAGTCGTGAAGGCCGATATAGGCAGCGTTCGATCCCTCGGATTCGCCACGGACGGCTCACTCTACTTCGGCGCGCAAACGCAGCAAAGCGAGGCGCGAACGATGGAACTGGATCCAGCTACCTGGAGAGTGAAAGGCGAACCGAAGCGAGTCAGCGCACGATTCGTCAACATTAACGCCTCGCCGGTATGGTCACCTGACGGCAAGTATCTGGCTTATCTCTCGAATCGCAAGAACCTTAACCTGGGGGGAGCCGGCGAAGTGACCTTCGTGGTGCGTGACACCGCCACATCGGAGGAGCGGGAAGTCAAGGTGGCCGTCCGTACTCCAGGAACGGCTCGTTGGTTCCGGTGGTTTCCCGATAACCGTTCGCTGCTCCTGCCGGAGTACGCACAGGGCAACGGCCAGTTCCGCCGTCTGGATCTCACCAGTGGGAGCGTCACGGCGCTTTTCCAGGGGTCTGCCTGGGGCGCAGTGTCTCGCGACGGGCGCGGGGTCTTTTACAACGTGAGGGATCGTGACGCCGCGGAGCCGAAGCCCAACGAAGCGCCTTTCCGGTTTTTAGTGCGGCGCGACCTGGACACTGGCGAAGAGACGCACATCGCACGAATGCGCGCGTGGGGTCTGTTCTCCCTCACAACTTCGCACGACGGCCAACACGTCGCATTCTACGCGGTGTGCGAGGGCGGCGAGCGATGCCTCTGGACGGTCCCGCTGTCCGGAGGCCAGGCGCGCCAGATGCATGCACCAAAAGGCCGATTTATTGAAGGCAACGGCCTCGCCTGGGCACCCGGTAGCCAAGGCGTGTTTGCGACGATCACCGACTCCACTGGCGAACCCGAACGCTCCGAGATCTGGTACCTGCCACTCGACGGCACGGCCCCGCATAACACCGGAATTCCGCTGCGTCGAGTCTCGATGCCGGCCGTGCATCCCAGCGGAACGCAACTCGCTTTTACCGAAACCAGCACTACGGGGCACGTTTCGTTGATGCAGAACCTCTTCCCGCGGACTCAGGCGGCAAAATAACCGATGCGCCCGTTCGCAGTGTTACTCGCAGTCGCCGTGGCCCTGTACGCCGCAGGGCCGCGGCTCCCGCTTGGCCTCGACCTCTACCGACCTTCACCCGAGGACAACCGCATCACGCCCGCCAAGGTCGCACTGGGTCGTCTGCTCTTCCATGACCGCCGCCTCTCCCGCGACGGCTCGCTCTCCTGCGCCACCTGCCACGATCCGCGCCGCGCCTTCACCGACGGACGCACGGTCGCGCAGGGCATCGGCGGCGCGCGCGGCAATCGCAATACACCGACGATCGTCAACCGTGCCTGGGGCAGGAGCTTCTTCTTCGACGGCCGCGCCGCCACGCTCGAACGGCAGGTGCTCCAGCCGATTCTCAGCGTCAGTGAGCTCGGCGCCTCTCCGGAAACCGTCTTGAGCCTCGCCCGCACCCATTACCGCCGCCGCTTCCGCGAGGCTTTCGACGCTGAGCCGTCCATGGACCTCGTCGCCCGCGCGCTGGCCTCCTACGTGCGAACGATCGGCGCGGGCGACTCCGATTTCGATCGCGGGGCTCTCGGCGAACCGGCCCGCCGCGGGCTCGCGCTCTTTCGCGGCAAGGCCGGCTGCCATGCCTGCCACTCCGGCCCGCTCTTCACCGACGAAGAGTTCCACAACACCGGCATCGCCTGGCGGACTGGGGTGCCCACCGACGAGGGCCGCGCCCGCATCACGAAAACCCCGCGGGACCGTGGCGCGTTCAAGACCCCCACGCTGCGCGAGATCGCGCGCACCGCGCCGTACATGCATGACGGCAGCCTGGCGACGCTCGCACAGGTGATCGATTACTACGACCAGGGCGGCCAGAAGAATCCGGCGCTCGATACCCGGCTTCGCCCGCTGCGCCTATCCGCCACCGAGACCTCGCCGCATTCCTGCGCTCGCTCACCGGCCGCATCCGGGACGGCCGATAACCGGCTGAACGCGCGAGCAAGTCATGCTGCCCGGTGCGGCCGGATCCGATCGGCGATTTCGGCGCCTCGCGCGTCCTGAGCCACCTCCAGATCGTAGTTCGCCTGGAGGTTCATCCAGAACTGCGGTGTGGTGCCGAAGTACCTTGCCAGCCGGAGGGCTGTATCCGCGGTGATGGCCCGCTTGCCGCGAGCGACATCATTCACACGGGTGACCGGCACCCGCAACTCGATGGCGAGGCGATTGGCTGTCAGGCCAAGCGGTTTCAGAAAGTCCTCCCGGAGCGTTTCACCGGGATGGACGGGAGGCATGGTCTTGGTTTTTCTTGCCATATTTCCAAACTCGCTAGTGGTAGTCCACGATCTCAACCTCTAGGGCATCGGTGTCAACCCAGAGGAAGCAGATTCGCCACTGGTCGTTGACTCGAATGCTGTACTGCCCCGCGCGGTCGCCTGCAAGCGTTTCCAGACGATTGCCTGGAATCGCACCCAGGTCAGACAGGGCCGCTGCCGCGTGAATCTGGTCGAGCTTCCGTTTCGCCACTCGATCCACACGCTGGAACTTCCGGCTGAACTCACGCCAGAAAATCTTCTCGGTCTCCTTGTCCCCAAACGACCGAATCACAACCCGATCGTACTACCGTTCTACGTTTAACGCAACCCGGTAAACGCGAAGCCGCCGCCCCCAGCGCCGCTCACTCCCGCCCCGGGACGAAAACCACCCCGTCGGCCACGATCTCCGCCGGCCCGGTCAGGTACACATCCTCCTCCAGCCGCAGGTCGATCGGCCCGGCAGGCGTCATCACCCGCACCGGCGATTTCGCCATCCCGCGGG
>JBGPKH010000178.1:0-14022 GCA_041485845.1 Bryobacteraceae bacterium | reverse complement strand
GTGTGAATCGCCGCCACCTCCCACTCGGCAGACTTTCTTTTTCTGGTGCGATCCTCGGCCGGCGCCGGCAGCCCAGAATCGTTTTGATCGTGTCCAGATCCAGCGGCGTCCGGCTGCGGTCGATCCACGCTTGGAAGACTTGATCCATCCGACCGCCCAACTCGAACAGCAGATTCCTGAAGAGGGCTGCTATGACCGAGAACATCATTGCCAAGGAGATCGTCGACCGCCCGGCCAGTCCATCGTGATACCTTCAGATCATAGCCCCAAAGGAGCGATGTCATGCCTGTTCTCTTCCCGCGCTTCGTGTCTTGCGCAGCCGTATTCTGCGCGGCCGTCAATCTTCACGCCCAGGACGGCGCCGAGCCGCCGCGGACCTGGATCGATCCCGACACCGGCCATCGCATCGTCCGCCTGACCAACGAACCCGGCAGCGCCAGCCTCTACTTCAACCAGAACGGCTACACCGCCGATAGCAGGGAGATGGTCTACACCACGCCCGAAGGCATCTCCGCCCTCAACCTCCAGACGTACGCCGCGCACACCGTGGTCAAGGGGAGGGTGCGGGTGATCGTCACCGGCCGCAAGACGCAGAACGTCTACTACATTAAGGGCGACAAAGTGTGCTCCACCGACGTGGATTCCGGCGCCACGCGCGAGATCGCCACGATCCCTCCCCGAGGATCCGTCGCCACCGTTAACGCCGACGAGACCCTGCTCGCGGGGACCTATGTCGAAGGCAACGGCCAGGATTACAATCCGAACCGGCCGCAAGCCCCGCAGCAGCTCGATCAACCGAGGAACAAAGGCCAGATGATGGAAGAACGCCTGGCCGCCCGCCTTCCCATGGCGCTGTTCACGGTCAACGTGCGGACTGGCGAAGTCAAGACCATTCACAAAAGCACCGACTGGCTGAACCACCTGGAGTTCTCGCCCTCCGATCCCACCCTTTTGATGTTCTGCCACGAGGGACCCTGGCACAAGGTGGAACGCATCTGGACCATGCGCGCCGACGGCAGCCACGTCACCAGGATCCACAACCGCACAATGGCCATGGAGATCTTCGGCCACGAGTTCTGGAGTCCGGATGGCAAGATCATCTGGTACGACCTCCAGACCCCCCGCGGCGAGGTCTTCTGGCTCGCGGCCTACAACGTCGAGACCGGCGAACGAACCTGGTATCACCTGCAGCGCAACGAGTGGTCCATTCACTTCAATGTGACTCGGGACGGAAAACTCTTCTGCGGCGATGGCGGCGACGAAGGTCAGGTGGCGCACGCGACCGATGGTAAGTGGATTTACCTCTTCCGTCCCGAGTCAGTGCCGAACCGGGGTATTCAGGACAAGAACTTTGTCAATCCGGGGGTACTCCGCTCCGAGCGGCTCGTAAACATGTCGAAACACAAATACACGTTGGAGCCCAACGTCAGTTTCACTCCGGATGAAAAGTGGGTAGTATTCCGTTCTAACATGTTCGGCTCCACGTACGCCTTCGCCGTCGAAGTCGCGAAGGCGCGTTAGGCGCTATGCTGACGCCCCATTCCTATCAACATCCGCGGGACGAAATCCTCCAGGCGATGGAGCGCATCTATGGGTACCGGATGACCACTACCTCCGGCGGCAATCTCTCCATCCGCGAGCGAAACGGCGACGTGTGGATCACCCCGGCAGGCGTGGACAAGGGCGGATTGCGGCGCGAGGATATCGTCTGCGTCCGCGCCGGCGGCGCCGTCGAAGGACCGCGCAAGCCCTCCTCCGAGCTTCCCATTCACCAGGAGATCCGCCGCCGCCGGCCCGAGTTGGGCGGCATCGTGCATGCCCATCCGACCGCGCTGGTGGCCTTCAGCCTGGTTCACCAGGCGCCCAACACGCACTTGTTTCACCAGGCGTGGCGGGTGTGTGGCGAAGTGGGGTTCGCCCCTTACGAATTGCCCGGCAGCGTGGCGCTCGGCAACCGCGTGGCCGACACCTTCGAGCAGGGCTACGACTGCGTGATTCTCGAGAACCACGGCGTGGTCACGGCCGGGCACGATCTCCAGCAGGCCTTTCGCCGCTTCGAAACGCTCGAATTCACCGCCAAGACCCTCATCAAGGCGCGCCTCCTGGGCGGCGACATTCGCTTCCTCACCGATGCCGAGATCGATCTCGAACGGCAGCGCACAGGGGCCCTCGAAGAGTTCGCGCCGGCGCCCCCATCGAGCCAGGAGAACGAGGTGCGCCGCCGCCTGTGCGAATTCGTGCGGCGAGCCTACCGTCAACGGCTCTTCATCAGCACGCAGGGAAGCTACTCCGCCCGCGTCGACGATTCCGGATTCCTGATTACGCCCTACCAGGTGGACCGCGGCACACTCGACGTTCAAGACCTGGTGCTGATCCGCAACGGACGGGCCGCGGCGAACGCCTCACCCAGCCGCGCCGCCCGGCTCCACGCGGCCATTTACCGGGAGCATCCGGCCGTGGGAGCGGTGGTCAACGCGTATCCCGTGAACGCCACCGCGTTCAGTGTGACGGGTGCTCCCCTCGATTGCCGGACCATTCCCGAGAGCTACGTGGTGGTCCGCCGTGTGGGCCGCGCGCCATTCGGCGTGCAGTTCGGCGACGGCCGGAAACTGGCGCAACTCGTCTCGCCCAAGTGCGCGGCGATCATTCTCGAAAATGACGGAGTGCTGGTCACCGGCGGCGATGTGCTGGAAGCGTTCGACCGCCTGGAAGTTCTGGAATCCACCGCGGAGGCCATCATCAACGGCCGCGCGGTCGGCTCGCTGAGACCGCTGTCGGACGATGTCACCCGCGAGCTCGACCAGGCCTTCTTCGGCTGCTGAACATTCGCTTCCTGACGGTCGCGGCTCCGAATCGGCGTACGGAGCAGCGCGCGTAAGCAAGCGGTTGCCATGCTTTAACGCTTGATGGCCGCCGTCCAGTTGGTGAGCAGGTTCATGGTCGGAGTGCCTGCCTCCGGAAGCGGATCGATCAACAGGAAACGGCGGCCATCCGGGCTGACATCGAAAAAGCGAGTCACGCTCTGCCGCGTCTCGAACAGTGGCGTTGGCGTGCCGGTCTCGATCTTCGCGCCGGCTTTCACAGCGGTGACCGTGACTTTGCGATCGGCGCCGATGTAAAACAGCTCCCTGCCGTCCCGGCTCCATACCGGCCGCGTACCGCCATTCACCGAAACCTTCCACTTTTTCCCGAGTGAGGGAAACGACTGAATGTAGATCTCGTCCCATGACGTTTCGTCGGAAGTGTACGCCAGCCAGCGGCCGTCGGGCGACAGTTTGGCGCGATGCTCGTTAAACTCGCTCGCCAAAAGCGGAAACGGCTTACGGTCGCCGCTCAACGGCAATACCCAGATGTCGTACTTGGTGACCGGATCGATCTGATAGTAGACGAGGTAGCGTCCATCGTGCGACCAATCGCTGGGGAACTGGTCCCGCGGCGAGTCGACCAGCAGTTCTTCCTTCCCGGCGCTGCTCAGGGCCTTTCGATACAACTGATAATGCCCGGTGCGATTGCTGCTGAACACAATGCTGGCGCCATCGGGCGACCAGATCGGATAGCCGTCCTGCTTGCCGCCGAAAGTCAAACGCGACGGACTGCCGCGTGCCAGGTCGTAATGCCAGACGTCGTACGTCCCGGATTGCGGATCGAGGCGGTCCGCCGCCAGCGTAAGGCCATCGGGAGAGATCACCGGCTGTACAAAGCTGCCAGGCTCGCCCAGCACGCCCAGCTTTTTTCCGCTCCGGTCAAACCAGGTGAGCTGAGAGTTGAGGTTGGTTCCGCCGCCGGAGTAATACGCAAGGATGCCGTTTTCCGAAGCGGAAAAACCCGCCTGCATGTTGCCGGTGATGAAATCCACTCGCTCCGCTATGGCAAACGGTTCGCCGCTGGTCCGAATTCGCGAAGCATCGAACGCCTGGGCCATCAGGGTTCGCTCCCGGACAAACAGAAGAAAATCCGGCGGAGAATAGACCGCGTTGGACCCTACCGGCTGGATTCGCCGCCGTTCCTTCGATTCCAGATCGCCCACATAGATCGCGCTCTTGCTTGGGTCCGAGCTCCGGCCGGAGTAGAGGAAGTGCCGGCCGTCCGGCAGGAACCAGGGCCAGCGGTGGGAAACCTCTTCCGTCGAGAGATCGAGCGAAGTCACCGGCGCCGCCTTGCCGCCCTGCGGCGGGATCCGATAGAGACCATCGCCGGTGGAGGGCGCAAACAATATGACGCCGTTGCGACTCCAGGAGCCGCCGCGACCCTGCATGGCATCGCCCAGCACAACTGCGGGCCCGCCGGTCAATTTCACTTTCTTGAGCTTTCCCGCCGCGAAGAACGCCATCTCGCTGCTGTCGGGCGACCAGAACGGGTAGGCGGCGCTTTCCGTGCCCGCCACGGGCCATGCCGAGAGCGAATCGAGGTCTCGCACCCACAACTGGGTCTTACCCTCGGTCGAGGCCGCGAACGCCAGGCGGCGCCCGTCCGGCGACAGGGCCGGCAAACTGCTCCCTACGAAGGCCGCCTTCTCCGGAGGCAATACCGAAGCCCTGATTACCTGCGGGCCCTTATTGGGGCGACGATACAAGACCGCACTCAACGCCAGGATCGTCACCAGCAGCAGCCCACACACGATTACCCAGGCGCGCGAGATGCGTCGAGCCGCGACCTGCCGGGGGGCTTCAGCCGGCGAATCGAACCCGGCAAGCCAGCGCAGATCCAGCAGGATGTCGTGTGCGGTCTGACGGCGTTCTTCCGGATTCTTCACCAGGCACGTTCGCACCAGGTGCTCGACTACCCTGAGACGCGAACCGGGCGGTTCCCCCGCAGCCGCGATGGGAGGAGGATCGTGTTCCAGAATCTTGGATATCGTGACCGCCTGCGTCTTGCCCTCGAACGCCCGGTGGCCCGTCAGCATTTCATACAGCACCGCTCCGAAGGCGAAGATGTCGCACCGGGTGTCGGGCTTGGTCCCGGCGAGCAACTCGGGCGACAGATACTGACAGGTCCCCAGAAGCGGCCCGACGCCCGTGAGAGTGTGGGTCTGATCGGACGCGCCGGCGAGCCAGGCTGGATTTCGCGCGATTTTCGCCAGGCCGAAGTCCAGAAGCTTTACCCCGGACTTCGTGAGCATGATGTTCCCGGGCTTCAGATCGCGATGGATCAATCCCTCCCGATGCACCTGGTCCAGTGCTTCCGCGATCTGGATGGCGTACTCGATGACTTTGCCCAGGGAAAGACCGCCGCGGCCCAGCCGTTGAGCCAGAGTCTCACCCTCCAGGTACTCCATCACCAGGTAGGAGTGCCCGTCATGGGTGCCGACATCGTAGAGGGCGCAGATGTTCGGCCCGTTCAAGCTGGAGATGGCTCGGGCTTCGCGGTCGAACTGCTCGCGAGCCGCGGGCGTGTCGATTGCGGCGGAGAGAACCTTGATCGCGACGATTCGGTCCAGTCGCGTATCCCGAGCGCGATAAACCTCGCCCATTCCGCCGGCGCCGACGAGAGACACAATCTGATAGGGCCCCAAACGGTCCCCCGCAGCGAGAGGCATTAGAACTCCAATTATACCGTGCCGGACCGCGAAAACCGATTCCGGCGCGGAATGCATCCTGCAGGACAACCTCACGGTCGCGGCTCGGATCGGGGCCGCGCCGTCAGCAAGCGGTATACCGGACGGCACAGTAGTAGGGCGCCATCGCGCCGGCCTGCCCCTCCCGGCGAAGACGTGAAAGGCAGTGACGGAAAATCCGCACCCGCTGTGACATAATTCGATCAGGATCTGTCGTGGAAGTCTTCGTCAATACCTTTTTCGAGAAGCGCGTGGAACAACTCTTTGAACTGGCGGAGCGCGTGGAGAAAGCCTTTTCGTCCGCGGGAATCGAGTACCGCGTAGTCGGTGGATTGGCGACCTATCTTTATGTGGAAGAGGCGGAACCGGATGCCGGACGCTTGACCAAAGACATCGACATCGTGATCCGCCGCGAAGATCTGCGGAAGATCGCGGAGGCGGTCGAGCCCTTCGGCTTCCAATACCGCCACGTGGCCGGAATCGATATGCTGGTGCAGGCCGGCGCGCCGTCGGCCCGCAGGGCGGTGCACATGATCTTCTCGGGCGAGAAGGTGCGGCCGGAATCCATCGAGGAAACCCCGGTGCTGGGAGGGTTCCGAACCATTCGCGAGGTTCGGCTGGTCCCGCTGGCCGACCTGGTCCGCATGAAGCTGACCAGCTTTCGACTCAAGGACCAGACACATCTTAAGGACCTCGACGAGATAGGCCTGATCACGCCGGAAATCGAGGCCGGGCTCTCTCCGGCCTTGCACGAGCGTCTACTTCGGGTTCGCGCCAGTGAATAGGTTCTGCGCGCTGCGCTGTAGTGCGGCGCGAACCAGTGGATCACCGCCAACTTCATAGCCCTGTTCTTGGCAGATTGGCGCGATGGCTTCTGGGTCGCCACGAACTCCACGTCCACGAACCAGCCCATGGGCGAAAGACGTCCCTCCCGGCGGCGTGGCCGTCTGGCAGCAGCGGTGGGACAGGCCTCCTGGCCTGTCGGCGCTCAACACGGTGCGAACGTAAAGACCACTACCCCGATCACAAACCAGATCGCCGCGAATAGGAATCCCCAACCGAAAAAGACGCGGAAGTCCACGCGGGCGATGCCCGCCACCACCACGTACCAGAACGGCGTGAGAAAGTTGCCCATGTGATCGCCGATGCCCAACGCCAGCATCCCGCGCTGCACGGATACTCCCACAGCCATCGCCGTTTTCACGGTCACGAAGCCTTGGACGGTCCACTGCCCGCCGCTCGATGGAATGAAGCAGGCGAACACCGACCCCGCTATGGCGGTAATGAGAGGGAACGTGGCCGGCGTCGAAATCGAGGCGGCAATCCCCGCCACGCGCTCGCCGACATTGGTGAACTGGATCAATCCGGCAACCGCGGCGTACAGGTGATACAAAACGATCACCGCCCAGCTCCGGCCGGCGCACCCCTCCACCGCCTTGGCGAATCGCCGGACCGTCCGATGCAACAGGAACGTCAGCAACAGCAGCGTGACGTTGAGCGAGTTGATCTCATGGCCCAGCCGCTTCACCAGAAAGTGATCGGCCAGCCAGCCGAGCATCAGTGTGCAAAGGGCCAGGCTGACGAGGGGGCTATTCTCCATGCGCTGGGACAAACTGAGCCGGCTCCGATCCTCGATAGCGGCGGGTTCTATCGGCTTGGCCAGCGCCAGCGACTCTGGGAACTGCGAGATCCCACGACTGCGCTTCGGCAATAGCCAGCACGCGGCCCCGATGGCTGCGGCTGCGTAGGCCGCTTCATGGATGAGGGCCGCGGGCGACCAGATGGTGGTGGAGAGTGGAATCACGCCGATGGTGTCCTGAAGAAAATGTCCGGGGCTCGCGACCAGCAGGGGAGCGCTCGACGAAAGCCCGAATTGCCAAAGCGCCTGAGATGCCGTGGTCACCGCCAGCAGAAACGGGAAGTCGACTTCGATGCCGCGGCGCTCCGCCTCGGCGGCGAAGAAGATAGCGATCATCGGCCCCAGCGCATAACCCAGCCCCCAATAAAGGTAGGACGCCGTTCCGCTCGTCAGAAACGCGAGCGCGACGATCTGTTTCGGCGTCTTGGGAGCCCGCGCCAGAGCTGCGATGGCGCTCCGGAATAAGGGCGTCACCGCGAGCGCTGCGCTCAGCACGATGATGAGCGTCATCTGCATGGTGAACGGAAGCAGCATCCACAGGCCCTGGTGATAGGCGTCCATCACGCGCGTGAGCGGGTTTCCAAGCGCCAGGGCGATCGCCACCATCGTGACGGTCAGGATCACGCTCGCGGTGATGGCGTCGGGCACCAGCCGCGAGACCAGGTCCGGAAATCTCTGCAGCCGGTTGTTACGCTCATTCGTGCTCATGGGTACTGGGCATTATACTCGGAACGGTTGTCCGAATCCGCCCCCAGTCAGCCGCGTCCCGAAACTAGCGCGAACTCTCCGCGATCAACCGCGCGCGCTCCTTCTGCGTCCATTCAAAAACCGTTTTCACGTCGTCGTCCGAAAGCTTGGCATTGCGATGGATCCAGGTGTACTGAGTCAACGGCATGTCGCGGTCCTTGACCTGGTTCGCGATTTCGGAGAGGAACCGCTCGCGGCGTTGGAGAGAGTATTGCTGCCAGTCGGACAGATTCATTCGCGTCCGGCCCCCGGAAACATCGTTTTCAATCAACCAGGAAACGGGCGCCACGTAGCTGTACCAGGGATAGTGCGTCTTCTCGGAATGGCAATCCTGACAGGCTCTTTCCAGAATGGAGAGCACCTGGGGATCCACTTGGGCCCCTGACAGGATCGGCTGGCCCGCCTTGCCGGATTTGGATGGGAGCGTGAGAACCGAGGCCAACGCGATCGCGGCCAGACCGATCAGCAGCCGTTTCCGGAACCGGCTTTTCAACTGTGCCCTACGACCAAGCCTTCTCGAAAGCCACTTTGAACTTGGCCATGTCGTCCTGCGAGCCCACCGTGACCCGCACCTTGGTCGGCCAGACGGGCCACACGCGGCCGATCACGACCTTATTCGCCGCCATGGCATCGGCGAAGGTACCACCCGGGCGATTGACTTCCATCATGAAGAAGTTGGTCTCGCTGGCGATGTACTTCACGCCCTTCTTCTCGAGGAATGCGAACGTGTCCTCCCGAATGCTGCGGTTCAGCGCGCGACGCTCGGCCACCAGCGTCTTCACCCGCAGACTGGCAGCCGCGCAGGCCACACCCGTGACCGCGCCGGTCTGCATGAAGCCCACGCCGTAGGGCCGCAGTTTCCCCAGCAGATCGGGACGCCCCATGGCAAATCCGGCGCGCAGTCCCGCCATGCCGTAGATCTTCGAAAACGTGCGCAGCACGATGACGTCCTTCCCGGCCGCAACCAGGTCGGCGCAGGATTGCGCCTTTTCGGAGAAGTGGATGTAAGCCTCGTCCACCAGCACCACAGCGTCCTTGCTCTTGTGGGCCAGCAGGTACTCGATGTCCTTGCGCGGCGTCAGCGTGCCGGTCGGGTTATTGGGGTTGCAGATGTAATAGACGCCCGCATTGGGATCGGCCTTGACCATGGCTTCGACATCGTGCGAATGGTCGGAGCGCAAGGGCACGCGATTGACCTTGGACCCGATGAATGCCGGCGCCCCGCCGCCATAGCCGGGGTCGCCCATGGTCCAGCTTTGCGTCGGCGAAGTGAAGGCGCACGAAACGCGATGTAGCGGATCGGACGATCCGGCGAATACCGAGAGGTGATCTTCCTTTACGTCCTCGGTTTCGGCAATCGCCCTGGTCAGTTCCGAAGTGACATTGCCCGCGGAATATCGCCACCCGAGCGGCGCGATCTTCGCGATGGCCTCCAGGCCCTCTTTGCACGGCCCCATCGGATTCTCGTTCGAGTTGATGCGCACGGTGTCGGGATCCATGCTGCGAGCGCCCCCGCGGCCCGCGCGCCGCTGCGCATCCTGCGCCATGGCGTACTCGTTGTAGAACGGCAATCCGGCGCCGGCGGTGAGCAGGGTTGCGATCCGGCCCAACTGGCGGCGGGAGAATCCTCTGTGTAGGAGTTGATCGGCTTGGTCGGGACGTAGCTTCGTCATATTGGCCTCTGGTGGTCCCAATTTTGAACCAGCCCGGTGTAGTTGTCAAGGCTCACGCATGTGGGCACGTGGGGCAGGTTGTCAACCTGCGGCCGATTGTCAATCGGCCTGCTGACACCGTGTGTGCTCTGGCAACTCAAAGCGAACAGTATCGACGCTGGCAGACTGATCGCCGGCGGGCCCTGACGATTTCCTGACAGAACCACTACCGATACCTGACCGTGGCAGCCCTCACCCTCGGCCTATAATCAACTATCCGGCCCAGATTATGTTCGGCCAGTGGTTGCGCGCTCCCCGTCAGCTTCGACTCGTCTTCATCGCGACCATGTTGCTCCTCTCGGGCACGCTTGGCTGGCTGGCGTGGCGGCTGCTGGATCAGGACCAGCAGCTCTTGCTGCAGCGTTTGGCGGAGCAGCGGGACACTGCCGCGGATCTTGTCGTGGCCGCCATGGAAAAGCGCCTGACGGCGGTTGAGCAGGATCTCGACCATGTTCCCGCCGCCGACAGCAGCAAAAGATTGGCTCAGGCCGAGGGCGCCATCGTCTTCCAGTTCTTGCCCGACGTGATTCGCGCGTGGCCGGAAAACAGGCTGATCTACTACCCGGAATTGCCCCACCAGCCGGAGACCCCACCGGCGCTTTTCGCCGCCTCCGAGGAACTGGAATTCAAAAACCACGACTATCCTGGGGCGATCGCCGCGCTACGGGAGGCCGCATCCTCGAACGATTCAAAGGTGCGGGCGGCCGCCCTGGTACGCATCGCGCGAAATTACGCCAAGGCCGGCCAGCCTCGCGAATCCATCGAAACCTACCAAGGCCTGGCCAATCTCGGAGCTGTAACAGTGGGCGGATTACCGGCCGCGCTGGCTGCCAGCCTGGCGATCCTCGGCCAGCAGGCCGAACCGCCGGCGCGTCTTGATGCCGCGCGCAGCTTGTATCGCGATCTGAACTCCGGCAACTGGCCGATCTCGTTCGCAGCCTATCAATATCTATCCGGGGAGGTGGCGCTGGCGCTACCCGAGGCGGAGCGGCCCGCGCCGGCGCGTCTTGCATTGGCCGAGGGAGTCGAATGGCTGTGGGAGCGGTGGCATCCGGCGCGCGATAGCGCCGCGCTTTCCGCCAATCGCGCCAGCGTGCCTACCTCCACCGGAGCCGTCCTGCTGGTATGGCGAATCGCAGGAGGGGAAATCCACGGATTCGCGGCCGATACCGGATACCTGGAGAAGCACTGGCTCGCCGATCTGAAGCCGTTGCTGGACAGCCGCGGAGTGCGGCTCTTCCTCACCAATCCGGATGGACGCCGCGTCGTGGGAGAGCCCCCTTCCAGCGGCAGCCGCGCGGCGGTCCGGCTGGCGTCGGTGACGCAGCTCCCATGGACTCTCCAGGTCTTCCAGACCAGTGATGGCGGGGGCGCGTGGCAGTCGCGGCGCGCGCTGCTCGTCGCCGGAATCGCCGTGCTGCTGGCTCTGATCCTCACGGGTGGATGGTTCATCGGCCGCACCGTGGAGCATGAACTGGCGGTGGCCAAGCTTCAGTCCGATTTTGAATCGACAGTCTCCCACGAGTTCCGCACGCCACTTACTTCCCTCTGCCAGCTTTCCGAGCTGCTGATGCGCGGGCGCGTGGCGGGCGAGCAGGACCGGCAACAGTATTACGAGGCGCTGCACGGCGAGAGTCATCGTCTGCGCCGCCTGGTGGAAGCGCTGCTGAATTTCGGCCGCCTGGACGCGGGCAAATTGCAGTTCCATTTTGAGAAGCTAGATGCAGCCGTTTTTTTGCGCCAGTCAGCGGCGGAGTTTGCCCAGGGGCAGCAGGCCCACGGCCACCGAATCGAAGTGGAAACGCACGCCGCGTCTTCGCTCATCCACGCGGACCGCGAAACTTTGCGTTGCGTGTTCTGGAACTTGCTGGAAAATGCCGTGAAGTATTCGCCGGATTGCGATACGGTGTGGGTGGAGCTGACGAAGAAGGGGAGACAAGTGGAAGTCGCGGTTCGCGATCGCGGTGTGGGCATCCCTCGCCACGAGCAGCGGCGGATTTTCGAGAAATTTGTGCGCGGGTCGGCGGAGCGGGAGAGCGGGATTCGCGGGACTGGCATCGGGCTGGCGATGGCCCGCCAGATCGTCCGCGCGCATGGCGGGGACGTCAGTCTGGAGAGCGAGCCGGGGAAGGGCAGCACGTTTCGCGTCCTGCTGCCGGAGAGAGAAGCATGACGAAGAACACGGTTTCGCAAATACAATCGCGTATCCCAGAACCGCTTGCTGACGCGCGCGGCTCCGTTCAGAGCCGCGACCGTGAGGGAGCGGTCTTATGAAACCGTGTCCTAAGCTGCTGGTGGTGGAAGACGAGCCGGTGATCGCGATGGGCCTGCGCAACGATCTGACCCTCGAAGGATATGCGGTGGAAGTCGCCGGAGACGGCGAGGTGGCCGCTCGCCGCGCGCGGGAAACACGATTCGATCTCATCGTTCTCGATATCATGCTGCCGCGCAAGGATGGTTTCGCCGTGGCGCGCGAGTTGCGGCGGGCGGGCGTAAAGACGCCCATCATATTCCTGACGGCGCGGGCGCTCGAGGCGGAGAAGGTTCTCGGACTGGAACTGGGCGGCGACGATTATGTGACCAAGCCGTTCAGCCCCATGGAGCTGTGCGCGCGCATCAAGGCCGTTCTGCGGCGCACCACGGGCGAGCGCCAGGAGGTTTACCGCTTCGGAACGGTCGAAGTGGATTTCGCGCGCCGGCTGGTGCGCCGGGCAGGCGTGGCCGTCGATCTCACCCCGCTCGAATTCCAGGTGATGGCGACGCTGATCCAGGCGCGCGGGCGTCCGCTCAGCCGCGAACAGTTGATTGCGGAAGTTTGGGGAAACGGCGTGGCGATTACCGATCGTGTAGTGGACAACCACATCATGAACCTGCGCCGCAAGCTCGAAGAAACGCCGGCCGAGCCGCGTTACCTGGTGAGCGCGCGCGGCCTGGGATACCGGTTTGAAGATGCTGAAGAGAACCTGACCGAAACCTGACCAACTCCTGCTGACCAGCAAACGGGCGTGCTTTAAGCTCCTTGCTGGAGGGGAAACATGAAACGAACTTCGCTGTGGGGATTGATTCTGACGCTGGCGCTGGGCTCGCTTGCGGCGGACGAGAAAAAGGCCGACGTGCTGTTGCAAGCCGCCATGGCCAAGGAGACGGTGCAGGGCGACCTCAAGGGAGCGATCGCACTGTACGAGAGCGCCGTGAAGGAGGCCGGCCCCAACCGGGCGTTGGCGGCCAAGGCGCTGCTGAAAGCCGGCGAGTGCTATCAGAAGCTGGGAGAGGACAAAGCACAGGCGGCCTATGAGCGAGTGGCGCGAGAGTTCGCCGATCAAAAAGAGCCCGCGGCGGAAGCGCGGACGCGGCTGGCGTCGTTGCGCGGGGCGGCGCCTGCGAAGATCGGCATGGTAACCCGCCAGGTGTGGACCGGGCCGAAGGTGGATATTCTCGGTACGGTTTCGCCGGATGGCCGTCACCTTTCGTTCGTCGACTGGGAAACCGGCGACCTGGCGGTGCATGACCTTACTACGGGCAAGGACCGCCGGCTCACCAACAAGGGATCGTGGGCCGAATCGGACGAGTTCGCCGAAGAGTCCGCCATCTCGCCCGACGGCAAGCAGGTGGTGTACGGCTGGTTCAACAAAGATTTCCACTTTGAATTGCGCCTCATGGATTTGAGCGATGGCGCCGCCAAGCCCCGGTCGTTGTTCGGCAATCCAGAGGTGGAATGGATTGCTCCCTATAGCTGGAGCGACGACGGCAAGTGGATCGCCGTCGCCTTGCAAAGAACCGATCGCACCGCGCAAATTGGGCTGATATCCGCCACGGACGGTTCGTTGCGGGTTCTGAAGTCGGTAGACTGGCGCGCCGTCACGAAGATGGCCTTCTCGCCCGATGGGAAATATCTGGCCTACGACCTGCCCGTGGCAGACGATTCAGAGCAGCGCGATGTGTTCTTGATCGCTACCGACGGCAGCCGGGAAACTCCGCTCGTGGTCCATCCTGCCAATGATGTAGTTCTGGGCTGGACTCCGGATGGCGCGCACCTGCTGTTTGCCAGTGACCGCACGGGGGCGATGGGAGTCTGGGCGCTCCCAGTTTCGGGCGGAAAGCCGGCAGGCGAGCCGCTGATGATCAAGCCGGATATCGGTGAACCACGGAGTGTTGGACTAAGCCGGTCCGGCGCGCTCTACTTCGGTGTCCGGCTAGGAGGCCCCGACGTCTATGTGGCATCCCTGGATTTCCAAACCGGAAAGCTCTTGTCCCCTCCGGCGAGAGCGACCGAGCAATTTGTAGGCACGAATCGCCAGCCGCGCTGGTCGCAGGACGGGAAATATCTTGCCTATAGTTCCGTGCGCGACCCCGTGGGCTATCGTCCAGTC
>JBGPKH010000177.1:0-14077 GCA_041485845.1 Bryobacteraceae bacterium | reverse complement strand
CGCCTCTGGTGGTGGCAGAGAAGAACCGCGGCGTGCTGGGAGTGATCGAACTGAAGGACATCGTCAAAGGAGGCATGAAAGAGCGCTTCGACCAGCTTCGCGCCATCGGCATCCGCACCGTCATGATCACTGGCGACAATCCGCTGACCGCAGCCGCCATCGCGCGCGAGGCCGGTGTCGATGACTTCCTCGCGCAAGCCACTCCCAAGGACAAAATGGATCTCATCAAGAGGGAGCAGGCGGGCGGCAAGCTTGTTGCCATGACCGGTGATGGCACCAACGACGCGCCGGCGCTGGCCCAGGCCGACGTGGGCGTCGCCATGAATACCGGCACGCAGGCCGCCAAAGAGGCCGGGAACATGGTGGACCTGGACTCCAATCCCACCAAGCTGATCGAGGTGGTGGAGATCGGCAAGCAACTGCTGATGACCCGCGGCGCGCTGACCACGTTTTCCATCGCCAACGACATCGCCAAGTACTTCGCGATTCTACCGGCCATGTTCCTGACCACCTGGCCGGTGATGTCGAAGCTCAATGTCATGGGGCTGCATAGCTCGCAGAGCGCCGTGCTGGCCGCCGTGATCTTCAATGCGCTGATCATCATCGTCCTCATTCCCCTGGCCCTGCGCGGCGTCAAATATAAACCGATGAGCGCCGCCGCCCTATTGCGGCGCAACCTCCTGGTCTATGGCGTAGGCGGCGTGGTCGCACCCTTCCCGGGAATCTGGGCCATCGACCGGCTGCTGGGGCTTCTGCATTTGGCATAACCGATATGAAACAGCTCATCATTGCCATCAAAGTCACCCTGGTCTTCACGTTGCTGACCGGTGTCGCCTATCCGTTGCTGGTCACCGGTCTTGCGAAGGCGATGTTCCGTCACCGGGCGGACGGCAGCCTGATCGCGGTGAACGGCAGGATGGTTGGATCGGAGCTGATCGGACAGCGCTTCACGCGGCCCGAATATTTCCATGGCCGTCCTTCCAGCGCCGGCAGCGGCGGTTACGATGGCCTGGCTTCAGGCGGGTCGAACCTCGGCCCCACGAATCGGCGCCTGATCGGCCGCGTCCAGGGCGATTTGAAAAAGTTCCGGGACGAGAACCCCACCTTCACGGGCCCGGTGCCGGCCGACCTGCTGACGGCTTCGGGAAGCGGCCTCGACCCCCACATCAGCCCCGCCTCCGCGGAAGCCCAGGTCGGCCGTGTGGCGGCGGCGCGGGGCGTCGGCGCGGACACGGTCCAAAAGGTGGTGGCCGCCAACACCGAGGGTCGGCAGCTCGGTTTCCTCGGTGAGCCGCGCGTCAATGTGCTGAAGGTGAATCTCGCGCTCGACCAGGCGGCTCGTCCCGGCGTCCACTGAGCCGCGCGTGAGCAAGCGGTATCCGGGAAGCCACGGCCCACGCCCGTCCGGGAATGGAACATATGATTTGACCGGCCAATCGCAAGACTTTGGTCCACTTCGCAATTTGCGATTGGACCGATCTCGATCGCGAAGCTCCCGGGACGGCTTCTCAAAATGGGGTTGCACGCTTGGGGCTCCAAGTGCGTCAGAATAACTTAGGGCTCGATGCTTCTTTTCGGACTTCTCTTCCTGACCGCAAGTGCCGCCTTCGCGGGCGAATCGGTTGTGCTCGCGAGCGGATCGCGATTGCGCGTGGACCGACACCAGGTCGACGGGGCCCGGGTCCGGCTCTACAACGGCGACGGATATGTGGAGATGGATGCAGGCCAGGTGCGGAGTTTCGAAACCGACGACATCGTTCCATTCGCGTCGGCTCCGGCCGCCCCGGCGGCTGCTCCCGTCGCGGTCGCGCCGCCGCCCTCTCCCGTAGACCTGGCGGATGCCGCGGCCGACAAGTACGGACTGCCCCGCAAGCTGGTGCGCAGTGTGATGAAGGCTGAGTCCGGTTTTCAGCCCCAGGCGATCTCACCGAAAGGGGCGATCGGGCTGATGCAGTTGATGCCGTCCACGGCGCAAACTTTGGGCGCGGACCCCCACGATCCCGCGCAGAACGTGGACGCCGGCACGCGCTACCTCCGCGACCTGCTGCAAAAGTACGACGGCTACCTGTGGCACGCGCTGGCGGCTTACAATGCGGGCCCTGCCGCGGTGGACAAGTACAACGGCATTCCACCGTACCGCGAGACCATCCACTACGTCTGGAAGATCGACCAGATTCTCAAAAAGGGCGGCGACTGACTGCTTTCCGCGGGCCAGACTCCGCCTCCGTTCAAGTTTGACGGCTTCCGTCAATCTTGGCCGCCAGAATGAAATCGCTCTCCGTGAGACCGTTGATTTTGTGAGTCCAGGTCTTGACCTCAACCTTACCCCAAGAAAGGTACAGGTCCGGATGATGGCCTTCTTCCTCCGCGATGGCCCCGACTCGATTTACGAATTCCAGGGCTCTCCGGAAGTCCGGAAAGGCGTAGGCTTTTGCCAGATGATGTTGATCCACCACCTGCCACCCGGTCACCTGCGCCTGCATCCTGTCCAATTCTTCGCCCTTGAGCGGCGGCACGCCGCCCCGACAGGGTACGCAATGCTTATCGGCCAGATTCATGATCTCTCTCCTCATCGCGGGGGCACACTGCTCCTCGAAGTCCGCCTCACCACAGATTGCGGTGAACCGATTGGGATTGTCAACTGTGAGAAGTTATCTGCCCGACGATCCGAATCCGCCCGTTCCCCGCTCGGAATCGGCCAGATTCCCTTCCACCCACTCCACAGCTTCGTACCGCGCCACGATCATCTGCGCGATCCGGTCGCCGGCATGCACGGTGTAAGGCTCCCGTCCTGAATTCAGGAGGATCACGCGAATCTCCCCGCGATAACCCGGATCGATCGTGCCCGGGGCATTCGGCGACAGGATGCCATGCTTCAGCGCCAGCCCGCTGCGCGGCCGCACCTGCGCCTCGTAGCCGGGAGGAAGCTCGATCGTCAGCCCCGTCGGCACCAGCCGCGGCACGCCCGGCTCCAGCGTCACATCCTCAACGGCGCGCAGATCCATACCGGCGTCCTCTTCGGCCCCGTGGGCATAGGTCGGCAGGACGGCGGCGGGATGGGTGCGTTGGATTCGGATCTGCATCCTCGTTATCATAGCGTCTTGCCCTCCATGAAACGCGTCATTACAGTGGCCCCCATGCCTCCCGAGAAGAGTGCCTACGCGCTGGCGCGCTACAGCCGCTCGCCCGATTCCATTCGCGACTCCATTGAATGGGTGCGCACCCACGATTCGCAGAAATTCCTGGAAAGCTTCTACTTCCAGTACGGCCACGCCTCCATCGCCGACCTCGGGCACAGTGTGCTGTGCTTCGAAGGCATTTCCGAGCTTGCGGCCACCGAGATCGAAGAGGAGCCTCTCTGGGACGGGCAGGCCAAATCGTCGCGCTACCAGGACTTTTCGCGATCGGGATTCGTCACTCCCCCGGAGCTTTCGGAGGACGACGCCGCGGCCTACCGGTCGGCCGGCGAGTCTCTGCTGGCGGCGTACGCCAAGGTGAACGAACTGGCGTTTGCCTGTCTGTGCGAGCGCCTGCCGCGTCCCGACGACATGAAGCCCGAGGCGTACCGGCGCAATGTCGCCGCACGCGCCTTCGACGTCGCGCGCTACCTGCTCTTTTGGGGCGTACCGACCAACGTGGGCCAGGTGACCAGCATCCGCACGCTCGAAAAGCAGATCCGCCGCCTGAAAGCCTCCGAATACGCGGAATTGCGCGACATCGGCGAGGAGATCGCGCAAGCCTGCGCCGCCGAGCCCGACTGCCGCTGGGACCTCAACGCCGCGGCCGAAGCCCTCGCCCCCACGCTGGCGCGCCATGCCGACCCCGACGAACACACCGCTCGCGCGCGCGACGACCTGAAGCGCTGGGCGGAACAGAACCTGCCGGCCGCAGGCTTGGCGGCCGCCGCTGAGTGCGTGGACCTGGTGCGTCCCACGCACGTGCCCGCCGATATCGCCGCCACACTCTTGTACCCCGTCACCGACCGCCCATTCCGTGCACTGTACGACCTCGCCTGTGGGTGGAGCGAGCGGCAGCGCGGGGAAGTCATCGACGTGGCGCTCGGATCGCGCACACGGCGCGACGAAATCCTCGCCGGCTTCCGCGGCGGCCTGTACGCTTACGACCTGGTGATCGACGTCGGCGCGTATCGCGATCTGCACCGCCACCGCCGCTGCCAGAAATTCCGCCAGCCCTACTCCGGCAAGCTGGGCTACGACACACCGGAGCTGATCGCGGCGGCCGGCGCCACCGAGCCCTACGACACCGCGATGCGCGCGGCCATCGATACCATGCACCGTCTGCCTGCGCCCGCGGCCCACTACCTGCTGCCGTTCGGCGCGCGCTCGCGCTTCCTCTTCAAGATGGATTTCGCCGAAGCCGAATACATCTCGCGGCTGCGCAGCGGCGTGAGAGGCCACTTCAGCTACCGCCAGATCGCCTGGGAGATGAAGTGCAGGATGGAAGAGATCGAACCCGAGCTGGGGCGGCTGATTGACGCGACGCCGCCCTGGGTGGAGGACCCGCTGAGGAGGTAAACATTCATGACCGGCCTTCCGGACCTCGTCACTGCCGGGCAATTCCGCCAACTGCCGGAGCGGCGCGAATTCGCGTATGAGCTCCAACATGGTGAGGTGGTGGCGATGACCCATCCCAAGTCGCGCTACGTGGAACTTGCGCCCAAGACCGCTAAACGATCAAGTTATTTGTGCGGGGCGCCTTAGTGTGCCACCACTCGCAGAGAGCCTGCCAGCCGTATCGGCGGTTGGTCGACGCCGGCGCCCGATTGCGCGCCCACGTCCTTGGGGTCCGGGCTCGGGTCCACTCGAAGGCGCCGCTCCCCCAGCTACGCCAAAGTTTCCCCGCTCAATGAACGACGACGCCAGTCGACGCCTAAGCTCCGCGGTGAAATCTGGCCTCAGTGTCCGGCCGCCCAGCGTAGGTAACTCAAGATGGCCTCGAGCTCCGCGTCGCTGTAGAGGCCGGCGGCGGCACGGTGACGCCAGGACGCGCCCGGTGTCAGCACGACATCCGCCGGAGCGAAGCTGCGCAACACCGGCAGTCGCGAGGAAAGGTCGTACACGCGAATGCGCCCTTCCGTCTTTTCCACCACTACTGCCGGGAACGATTCCTCGCCTGCAGGACGGGCGGTCACCACATTCGGCGTTTCGACGGCGCGGAGATCTCGCAAGTGCGCCGTGCTCAGATCCTGCAGCGCGATACTCACCGGATCGCCGCGGCCCCCGACCTCATGGCAAGCGCCGCACGCCCCTGTGCGGGCCGCATCGAAGAACAGGGCGCGGCCCTGCTGCACCGCGGGCGGCATGGCAACCGCCGCAGCCGGCCTGGCTCCGTCCGCCGGGCCACTCGCATTGAGGCTGACGATATACGCAGCCACGGCGTCGATCTCTTCGGGCTTGAGCTGGCTGGCGAAGCTGGGCATCGACGTGTTCGGAATTCCGCGGGTTGCGATGCCGGCGACGGCGCCGGAGTCGAAGCGCCGGCCTCCCAAAGCGGGAGCCCTCCCCGCCTTTCCGTCCGGCCCATGGCAGTAGGACACGCCACAGGACGCGCGATACACCGCGGCGCCGCGCGTCACCTTATCGTCTGCCGCGTGGACCAGCGCCGGCAGCAGTACCAACCACACCGGGCTTTTCACTTGCCCTCCTCGGGGAGCGCGAACACCAGCAGGGCCGAACCGCCGCGGGGCGCCGGCCGGTCGGGCCAGAACGCCTGGTGGGCGCCGCCCACGATCGAACCCCAGCCGCTGGGAGTCGCCACGTACTGGCGCCCATTGACGGAATAGGTGACCGCCGAACCCCGGTGGCCGCCTCCGGTCTGGAAGCTCCACAGGCGCTTGCCGGTGCGCGCATCGAGCGCGAAGAAGTAGCCCTCCGGATCGCCGCTGAACACCACGTCACCCGCGGTTGCCAAAACCGAAGCCAGTATCCAGGTGGTGGCCGGCGCGGTCCACTTGCGCGCGCCGGTCGCGGGGTCGTAGGCCGCAATGTAGCCCTCGATCGGACCGCCCGGCGGAGGCTTCATCACCCAGTTGCCGCCGATAAAAGGCCTGCCTTCGGAAGGCTCTTCCTCATTGGCCGTCAGATCGTTGCAGATCTCCTGCACCGGAATGTAGAGCCATCCGGTGCGCAGCGAATACGCCGACTGGTTCCAGTTCTTGGCGCCGATGGCGCTGGGGCACACCAGCTTCGTCTTACCGATCTCCGGCTCCAGCCGGCCTACCAGCGTCCCGTCTTCTGTGATGCCCGTCACCCAGTTCACGTGATTGGCGAAGCGCCAGGCCTTCAGCAAGCGGCCGGTGACGCGGTCGATCATCCACACGTACCCGGTCTTGGTGGGCTGCATTAGCACCTTGCGGGTCTGCCCGTTGATGGGAATGTCGGCCAGGATCAGCTCGAACGTGGCATCGAAATCCCACATGTCCTGCGGCACCTCCTGGTAGTGCCATTTCAGCTTGCCGGTCGAGGGGTCGAGCGCGATGACGCTCGAGGTGTAGAGATTGCTGCCGCGGCGGTGGGATGCATTCAAGTCGGCGGCGGCGTTGCCCACGCCCCAATAGAGAAGGTCGAGATCGGGGTCGTAGGAGCCGGTCATCCAGGTTGCGCCGCCGCCGAAGCGCCAACTGTCGCCGGACCAGGTCTCCGAACCTTTCTCGCCCGGCGCGGGAATGGTGTAGAAGCGCCAACGCACGCGGCCGGTGCGCGCATCGAAGGCCGTGAGGTAGCCGCGGTGCGCGGAATCGCCTCCGGTCACTCCGGCGATCACCAGGTCCTTCACCACCAGCGGGGCGCCCGTGATGTTGCAGCCGCACTGCCGCTCATCCTCGACGTTCACGCGCCACAGCTCCTGGCCGGTCTTCTGGTCGAGCGCCACCATGTGGTTATCGGCGGTGCCCATGAAGACTCGCCCGTGGCCCACCGCCACGCCGCGGTTTTGCCGCCCATAGACGGGTTGCGATCGCTTCGGCCAAGGGTAACGGTATTCCCACAGCAGGCGCCCGCTCGCGGCCTCCAGCGCAAACACCCAGTTGCTGGCGCTCGACAGGTACATCACGCCGTCCAGCACGATGGGCGTAGACTGCAAGCCGCTTTCCGGGTCGCCGGTCTGGAACATCCAGGCGGGCGCGAGCGTGTGGACGTTGGAGCTGTTGACCTGGTCGAGCGCGCTGTAACGCAACGCGGAATGCGTGCCGCCGTAACTCGGCCAATCGTTGCGCGTGGCAAAATCGGCGGCCGCAAGCGGCAGCGCCGCAAGCGCTATGAGCCACAGTTTCATCTTGATTCTCACCCCAGGCTAGGAAGTTTACGGCATACGCGGGTTTTGTGCAAGCTCTTGTGGGGCAGGTTGTAAACCTGCGGCCGATTGTCACTCGGCCTTCCGCCGGCCAAGGGCAGGCATTCCGCGCGCCGGGACTCCACGGGGCCGCTGGGATTTTGCTGGATTGACGCGCCTCCTACTGCTTGGCCGCTTCCTCCACCTTCAGCTTAGCCAGCGTGCCAATCATGCGCATTTCCTTGCTCCCGCTGCTGAGTTGAACGACCAGCCGGCCGTCGTCCTGCGTGACCCCGCGGCCGGTGAAGGTCTCGTCTTCCATCCGGAGATTCACGCCGGTGAGCCGCAGGCGCGGCGACCACGCCAGGTTGCAGCTTCCCGACACGCTGCGCCACGGTGCGATCGTCCCGAAGTCCAGCGCCGAACCGGTGAAGGTTCCTTCCGTCGTCAGGTTGGCCAGCAGTTGGCCGCCGGTGCCGGAGGTTTCCAGCGTTCCCTCCGCGTCCATCTTGCCCGATTGCCAGTTCAGTCCCTTCACCTTGCCGGTTAACTTGTAAGTGGGCCGGTTGCCGCGAAGATTGATGGTGAGCTTCCCGGTAATCGCGGCCCGGTCGAGCCGCGCCTGGAGGTTGTCCAGTTCAACGCGCGTCACCTCCCAGATCAGGCGCGCCCGAACGTTTTCGAGGTGCGATCCGGCCAGCAACAGATCGTCGATTTGCAGGCTTCCGTCAATGGCGCGCTCTTTCAGCCAGTCGGGCACCGTGGTCCGTCCCAGCGCGCGCGCGATCAGCCCGGTGCTCGGCCGTAACGTGGGCATCAGCTCGGCTTCGAGGTCCGCCGCATCCAGTTCCCCGGCCCTCAGCTTCAGGCGGTGCGGGCGGGCGGCGCCCGGCACGTAACTGTACTCTCCCGTCACCGCGACGTTGCCGGCCTGCGCGTCAATCTGGTCCAGCACCACGCGAGGCCCGTCGATCACCGCGTGCGCCGAAGCCAGTTGCAGCGGGTCGGCCAGACCGGGCAGGGGGATTTGAGCATCGCTCAATTCCAAACGTCCGCTCCAACCCGCGCGCTCCGGTTCCCGCAAGCCCGCGCGCTCCGGTTCCCGCAAGCCCGCGCGCTCCGGTTCGCGATGGTAGTGCAACTGGCCGCTCCATTGGCCCGAAGTGACCTGCTCCAGCCAGGGGACAGCGGCCAGCGCCACCTGCGAACGCAGCGCCGCGACCTTCATGCCAGTGGTCGAGATCGTCAGGTCGAGCGTCTGCTCGCCCATGGCATAGTCGGCTTCGATCCGCGCCTCATCCTGGTCGGCGGTCCGCACCACCGCCGGAGAGAGACGTATGTGCCCATGGTCCACGATCACGTAGGCCTGCTCGAAACCCACCGGGGGCGAGTCGGGGATCGTGACCGCAGCGGCGTGAAATCCCAATTGGCCCTGGAAGCTGCCTTCTCCCGAATACACGATGGCGCCATCCATCGTCCCGCTCAGCTTCAGTCTTGGCGGAAACTCGGCACCCATGTGGGTGGCCAGGTCCATGAGCGGCGCCACCGGAAAGCGGTTCCAGTTTACGGCGACCGCCCAGTGCGGCTGCGCCAGGTAATCGGTGGCGCGAAACCGTACCAGCAATGGCGGCGTGGTGTTGGCCGCGGAGCTGGACTGCAATTCCAGTTGCTGGGAAGTGAGGTCCAGCCGGCCCTGCACGTCGATCGGCCAGCCTTGTCCTTTGGGCGGCAGCAGGTCCCACCGGTGCACGTCTTCGATGTTGAGGCGTCCCTGAATCCCGATGTTGTGGATGGGGCCGCCGAAGTGCAGCCGCGACGAAATGGTGCCGTGGATGTTGCCCGTCTGGCCGCGCACCAGGGCGGTGATTTCGCCCAGTCCGGTGCGGTCCAGTTGCAAATCCAAGTCGACGCGCTCGGGAGCGAGAAACCAGTGGCCCCTCAGGGTAAACGAGCCGAGACTTTGGTTGGAGCGATCCGTGCGCGCGGGCTTGCCCGAGCAGTACACGCTCCAGCCGCTCCCGCGCGAAGAGGGCGGCGCGATGTCGAGATCCGTTTCGGTGAGGTAGAAGACCGACTTGTTCGCGCCGTATTTGAAGTTGATGCGGCTGTTCCGGATATGGATGGCCGGCGCAGTGCTCATCACCGACCGGTTCACGAAGGAAGCGAAATTCCAGCGGCCGGGCCCGGCAGCGGCGCCGGACTTGGTGAGATTAATGCTCGCGCCGTCGAGCCGTATGGAGGAAATCACGAATTTGCCGGCGAGCAGCGGCCAGATGTTCGGAACCACTTCCACGCTCCCGGTCTCCTGCACGTAGGCGATGGGCTCGAGGCCGATGCCCGGATCTTCGTAAACCGTCACGCCGGCGACCGTCAAGCGCGGGCCTTTGAAGAGGCTGAGGCGCACCTTGCCGAGCTCGACCCGGCGTCCCAGGGCGCGCTCCAGGGAGGCTTTCAGACGGTTGCCGTACTGGTCCACGGTGAGGTGTGGCGCGGCGATACACGCGGCAAGCAGCAGCGCGGTCGCCGCGCCCGTGAACTGGAGGACCGTGCGCAGCCGCACCTTCATACGCCCGCTCCGATCAGGCTGCGGTATGCCTCGGGGTCGTCGATATCGGCGATCACGCCAGGGTCGTCGACGTCCAGGAATTCGGTCTCCGCGGCATGCTTGCGCACCACGTCGCGCGCCGCGCCATTCTCCGCCAGCGCCAGGAATTCGGGGATGAGTTGGCGGGAAAGCCAGACGGGATGCCCGCGGCGGCCTTGGTAGCGTGGTACGCGGAGGAGAGCGGCCGAAGCGGGTGCGGTGAGCGCGGCGATGGTTTCCGGCGCCACCGCGGGATGGTCCACCAGCGTGAAGAGCACGCCCTGGGCCTCGCGCGGTATGGCGCGAAGACCGCACTGCATCGAGCTGGTCTGGCCGCTTCGATAATTCTCGTTCACCACGAAAGTTGCCGCACGCGCGGCCCGCGCGCGAATTTCCTCCGCCGCGGCGCCCAGCACCACGATCACCGGCGAACACCGCGCGGCCAACAGGCCGCACAGCGTGTCGAGGAATGTCTCCCCGCGATACGGCAAGAGAGCCTTCGGAAAACCCATGCGCCGCGATTCGCCGGCGGCCAGAATCAATCCAGCGACGCTGCAGCCGGCCGCGCTCACTTGGCCAGCACGGTTCGCAGCGATTCGCCGGCAAACACCGACATCGAAAGCGAGCGCCAGTTGGAACCGGCATTGCGGCGCACTGCGATCATTTCCGCTGCCACCGAGATGGCGATCTCCTCGGGAGAAATGGCGCCGATATCCAAACCCATGGGAGCGTGAATCCGCTCGAAAGACTCGCGCGGGAGTCCTTCCTTTTCCAGCTCGCGGATCACGTTAATCACTTTGCGCTTGCTGCCGATCATGGCGACATAGCGCGCGGGCGTCGCGATCGCCAGCTTGAGGACCCGCATGTCGTCGCGATGGCCGCGCGTCACGATGATCACGTAGCTGGTCTCGTTGATGGCGAGTTGCGGGAACACTTCCTCGTACTCGGCGGCGTGTATGCCGGCGGCTTCCGGGAAACGCTCGCGATTGGCGAAGGTGTCGCGGTTGTCGATCACCACGGTGGCAAAACCGGCCAGCGTGGCGACCTTCGACAGGCTCTTGGAAATGTGGCCCGCGCCGAAAATGTAGGCGTGCGGCACGGGCAGCACCGGCTCGACAAACACATCAAGCTGGCCGCCGCAAATGAGGCCGTTGTCGTAGGCCGCGTCCTGGCCCAGGTTGAAGGTGAGGTGCTTGGGCTTTTCCGTTTCGATGACCTCCCGCGCGGCGTTCCACACTTCGGCCTCGACGCACCCGCCGCCGATGGTGCCGGCCATGGAGCCGTCCTCGCGCACCAGGAGCTTGGCGCTCTCGTAGCTGGGGATGGAGCCGCGCACCTCGACGATCGTCGCCAGCGCGCACTTCTGCCCCAAATTGCGGAGACGCACCAGTTCCTCGTAAACGTCCATTACGATGCGATTATAACGTGAGGCGGGCTTGCCTGGATTCCCGGCCCGCAACGGACTCACGCCTCACCACGGTGCCCGGGAAACGATCAGGACGGCAGGAGCAGGCGAAACGCGTCCCGGCAGGTGGCGAGAGTTCCGGGGCTGGCATGTTTTTGGTTGAGCAGATACTCGACGAAGAAGGCTCGACGAAGAAGGCTCGACGAAGAAGGCCTGTGCCAACAGTAAGTCCGAATCCGACGGGAAGGTCACGTTGATCGCGACGTGCCGGTTCACCATTACCGGGGGCCGTGGCTCTTGCCGCTTCCCCGGCGCCTGCCTCTCTCGAGGTAAGGCGTTCGCGCCGGGGCGCGGGGCTCGGCGGACGATTCCCGCGCAAAGGCCGGCGGTCCCAGTGGCGCAGGCGCTTCCGCCGGGCGCTTCCGCCCGCGGCCATCGCGCCCCACAATAGCGCTAAAGTAAGGAAGTGATCTCCCGCATCGCGCTGCTGCCCTTGTGCGCCCTGGCCCTCGCCGCCGCGCCCGCGCTGAACGTCTGGACCGCCAAGCCGGAAATCCGCGCGGTGGAACCAGCGTCCGCCCTCAAGCTCACCGGCGAGCGCGCCGGCGACCTCTACCGCCCGCGCCTCACCAACACCGGCAACACCCCGGTCCACGTCAAGGAAGTCGCCCTCTTCCGCATCTCCCACGACCTTCCCGGCGACACCGCCCTCTACGGCGAGAGCTTCCAGATGCTCTCGCAGACCGGCGGCACGCTCGCCAGGCCCGTCAACCTGGGCTACGACGAGCTGGCCCACTACAAGATCCCGCAGCCCGCCGATGCCCGCGTAGTCACTGGCATGCTGACTCTCACACCTCCCCGCGGCGAGACCATGCTGCTCGCCTTCACCAGTTGCATGCGCTTCAACGGCCGCTTCTATCTGCGTCCCAACTCCATCGAAGTGGTGCTCGATACCGAAGGCCTGGCGCTCGCCCCGGGCGAATCGTGGGACCTCGAAGAGTTCCTCTACACCGCCGGCCCCAACCGCGCCGCGCTGCTCGCCAAACTGGCCGGCCGCATCGACCGGAACCACCCGCCGCTGAAGTTCCAGAACCCGCCCACCGGCTGGTGCTCCTGGTATTGCTTCGGCGCGCGCGTCACCGCCAGGAACGTGATGGACAACCTCTCCGCTATCGCCAAAGACGTTCCGCAGTTGAAGTACGTGCAGCTCGACGACGGCTACCAGCCCGCCATGGGCGACTGGCTCGAAACCGGCAATGCCTTTGGAGGCGACGTGCAGGGCGTGCTCCAGGCCATCCGCAAGCAGGGCTTCGAGCCCGCGATCTGGGTGGCGCCGTTCATCGCCGAGGCCGGCTCGCACGTCTTCCAGCAGCACCCCGGCTGGTTCATGAAAGGCGACGACGGCAAGCCTCTCTCCGCCGATAAGGTCACCTTCCAGGGCTGGCGCCGCGGCCCCTGGTACGCGCTCGACGGCACCAATCCCGAAGTGCAGAAGCACCTGGAATCGGTCTTCCGCACCATGCGGCAGCGGTGGGGGGTCACCTATTTCAAGCTCGATGCGAACTTCTGGGGCGCCATGCACGGCGGCCGCCTCCACGATCCCCACGCCACGCGCGTGGAAGCCTACCGGCGCGGCATGCAGGCCGTGCTGCGCGGCGCGGGCGACGGCTTCATCCTCGGCTGCAACCATCCCATGTGGCCGTCGTTCGGGTTGATTCACGGCTCGCGCAGCTCCGGCGACATCAAGCGCGCCTGGGATACCTTCCAAAAAGTGGCGCGCCAGACCCTCAATCGCAACTGGCAGAACGGCCGTCTCTGGTGGAACGATCCCGATGCGGTCACGCTCAGCGGAAGCATGCCCGCCGGGGAGTATCGCTTCCACGCCACCGCCATCGTCGCCGCTGGAGGAATGGTGCTCTCGGGCGACGACCTGAGCACGCTTCCGCCCGACCGTCTCGCCATGTTCAAGAAGCTCCTGCCGCCCACCGGAGTCGCCGCCGAATTCGAAAACGAGACCCTGCGCACCGGAGTGGTCAAGCTGAAAGACCGCACGCTCATCTGCCTCTTCAACTGGGGCCAGAATCCCGAAAAAATCCCCGTGCGCCTCTCAGCCCCAGGCCAGGTCGCGGATCTCTGGTCGGGACAAAACTACACCCGCAATCAAGGCGCCGTCGAAGTGAACCTCCAGCCCCACGAAGGCACCGTGCTGGTAGTTCGATGACCAAGTCTTATCGGCGTTGATCCGCGTTCATCGGCGGCCGCACGTGCTATCCTGGCCGCCGTTCTCACCACGGCGAGGACCAGCCTCAATCAACAGAATCAACTGGGAAATACAGCACGAGAAAATCGTCGCGCCGGGAAAAGAAATAAAGCGATGAACCACAGCGACCAGTGGAGCTCCAGGCCCAGGGCAGGCACGTTGGCGGAAGGATAAGATATCTCGATCCACTCAATCGGACCGGCCGGCAGCGGCTCCTCGGTGGGATAGCGGATGAGATCGCGCAGGGATCGCGCGCGCCGGCGCGAATGATAATGAAAACCCTGGCCGGCACGGATCGTCTTGGTCACATTTTTTCCGCCGACGACCCATTGCAGCTCGCCTGAGAGCGGGCGCAGGGGCCGGATGCGCCAGCTCACCTGGCGCGCGCTCCATACACGCACGGGCGGGCTCTCTATGGAGATGCCGGCCGGCGCCTGTAACCAGGGAAGCGGTGAGATCTCCTCCAGTGGCCGGCTCATACCGAGCGTCACCAGCGCCGGTTTGCCCACCGGCAGAGGCGAGCTTCCGTAGATCTCCT
>JBGPKH010000176.1:0-14183 GCA_041485845.1 Bryobacteraceae bacterium | reverse complement strand
GCGGTCCTTGAGCTCGCGGCCGGAGTAGAGATTGTGCGCGAAACGTAACGTTCGGGCGCGCCGTCTTTTAGGAGAATCCACTCGATTTCTACGCGGCGCCAGTCATCGCGAAGGCGCGGCCGCGCGACTACCGTTGCCCCATCGGGATAATCCGTGCAGAGCGAATCCTGCCAGGTCCGCGCCAGGCGCTCCTTCCCCATCGTCTCCATCACGAAGACTCCACCGTCCCTCAGGCTCTCGTGAACATTCCGCAAGACACCAAGGTCGTCATCCGCATCCTCGAAATAGCCAAGGGAGGTGTAAATGTTGCAGGCGAGATCGAAGGCTGACGGACGGCGGAATCTCCGCATGTCGTCCATCACCCACTCACGGAGACGGCCGATTCGGACGCGCGCTCGCAGGCACGGTCCGGCAGGAACCCAGAGCGGTCCACTCCGGTGACGGCGAATCCGCGGCGAGCGAACTCTACGGCATGGCGGCCGGGTCCGCAACGGAGATCGAGTACGGCGCCCCCGGTAACGCCGGTGAGAGCCAGTACCTGGCCCACCTGGTCGCCGGCCGCGGCAAACCGCCCGGCAGGGAAAAAGTAAGGATACAGGTCTCGCCAAAACTCGTCGTCTTCAAACCACTCCATGTATTGAGCTTACTTGACGGCTTCAGTCCGGCAAAACAGCCACCACAATCATTTCGTACGGCAGTGTTACGCTCGCCGCTTGCTTGCCGGCTATCTCCGCGATGGCATAGACTTCGGCCAGGTTGACCCGCGGGATGCCGAGCAGGTGCAGGGTGTCGCCCTTTTTCAGGTCCTTCACCTGGTCCGCGGGGGGCGTGCCCTTGACAAAGACCATGCGCCGCGGGGCTGTGGTGACCGGTTCCTCGGCGTTGGAGTCGAACACATTGGCCAGCACCAGGAATCCATCGTCAACAGGCTTCGGATTCCCGGCCAACTCGATGACAAACTCGGCATAGTTATACTTACTCGCACCGCTCTGGATCATCACCGCCGTGTCGGTCGACTGGAGGCTGGCTGCGACCTTTTCGTAGAACGGGAACGCGGTCTTCGCGGGATAGGCGTTGTATTTGGGGATCGGCTGGAACGAGCTGAGCAGGTTCACGCCTCCGAATACGGTGATGGGATGGATTTCGAACAGGTGGTCGGGGTTGGAGGTGCCGGGAACGGGCACGGTCTTCCCCTGAATCTGGTCCTCTTTCCCCAGGTGTTCGAACCAAATGCGCCAGACGCCCTCGACCGCCACGACCTTTTTTGGCGCCGTGCTCTTGAGAAGATCGGTCGCCGCCGTCTCCATTCTGGCGTTGACGATTTCCGCTACCAGCGGAAGGCCGATTTCGTTGGCCCGCCCCGCCATGTGAATATCGCCGTCGTCGCCGCCCTTGCCGATGGTATGAGGCTTATTGGGATGCACATCCACTTCGAGCGTGGCGCCGATCGTGGCCCTATTCATGATTTGCCGAACGAAGGTCTTTTTCAAGGCAAGAGTTTCCGCGTGCGCGGAAACCCAGGCAAGCAGCACTGCCGCGGTCCGTAGAATCGATGGCTTCATCGCGTGCTCCCTATGCCGTCACCGGTGGCATCTTACGCTTCGCCGCCGGCTTGCCCTTCTCCTCCGGCGATTTTCCGGCGGACCGCAGGTTCATGAACCTGTTCAGAACATCGAACCAGAATGGCGCGCCCAGAGAGACCGCGAGGATCGTCAGGAGCCAGCCCGCAATCCTCTGGAGCCACGTCCCGGCACTGTTGTCGCCCGTGTCCTTCCATCCGAGGACCAGGCCGAGTGTGTCGGCCGCCTGGTCCGACGCCGTACCGGGTTTGTTGGCCGTAACTTCCACTTTGGTCGGATCGTTTGGATCCGGGTAGTTGACCGACATGGCCGGGACGGGACCCGGCGAATTCTTGGCCGCTTCCGCGAATTGGCTGCGCAGGGAAGGCTCGAGCCAGAGGTGGCGCGCGATGTGCAGTGTATCGGCGTTGGTCGCTACAGTGAGGATTGCGGCGACGATCAAGGTCCAGACCTGCGTTTTTCGCTTGTACCAGCCCGTGACGCGGTCCATGGCGTCGTCGTACCAGGCTTCGATGGCCTTTTGAGCGTCCTCGATCTTATGGTTGGTGCTCTGAATGACGGCGAGTAGCGTGGTCTGCAGACTGCCCGGCGGCAGGTCTTTCTTGATCCCGTTCTCGAGTTCCTCGAACGTGATGCTTCCCGGGGTCCCCGGCGTTGCCATGTCCATGATCGTCTTGGCGAAGGTTCGAGCGGGCAGATACGATGGGTGACTGCCCTCCCGCATCAGGGCCTTGATCAACGGGTGGCTGTAGAAGCGGGTGACAACGGGGTCCTGGGCGGCGGCCTGCGGTGCGGGCTGATCCGGAGCCAGGAGTTTGAGGATTCCCTGTTTCAGCAATGCGCCGCGGCTTTTCAAGATAGCTGCGATGTATTCGTTTGCCGTGGTGCAGAAAATTGCCAGCAGCAGATATACGAAGGCGACTCCGATCGCCACTTCCAGTACGGTGGAGCCCAGTAATCCAGTCATACGGCCTCAATTCGTGGTGGAATCCAGTTTCGGAGACTATATCGGAATTCTTCGGGAAATACAAGACGATAACAAGATCTGAAAATAACAAATCGGGAGCTGTGGCGGCGTTCCTGTCTCAGTTGAGAAACGCCTCCGGCAGTCTTGGCTCCTTCACCGTCGTCCGGCTTCGCTGTTCTTACGGCTGCCCGAGTCTCCGTAGTGGGACCGGCGTGCGGCGGGAGGACATAACTGCCGAGGCGGCCTTGTGGGGAGCCGGAGAGGCCATAGATAGCGAAGAAGTCCTGCTTGCGCTTCCTCCTGCCAGGGCCTCCCAGGCTCCTCGACCGATCTTTCCACGCGCACTGTCCCCAACCACCCCGCAAGGTCCGATGGCTGCTCTTGCCTGTGGCTTCACCATCGGTCTGTCTGGCTTCATCCCAGCCGGCGGACTGGCCACCTTCGTTTTTCTATCGAGGCCGAATCGGGTTCACTTGCGTTGCGGCTTGCGTGTTCGCCCGGCTCGCCCGCAGCATGGCTGCCGCTCGCGCCATAGGGAGGTCCCGATGGGCCGCGGCGGCCCACCAAAGGGCATGAAGACGCGGCCGGTGCGGGTCGGGTATTTTCGCCGGTTCTTCGCCGCGTCTTCAACCGAGCGGTTCTTGCCAGACTAGAAGCTGTATCGCAAGCTCAACTGCATATTGCGCTCGCTGCTCTTGCCGGTCACCTTGCCAAACGTGGAGCTGCGCGGATTACCATCGGCCCCATTCCAGTTGGGATGATTGATCCAGTTGAAGGATTCGACGCGGAACAGCACCTTGTGCCGCTCCGTCACGGCGAATTCCTTGAACAGACCCAGGTTCCAATTCTGGAAGCCGGGATTGTAGAAGTAGTCCCGCAGCCGGTCGCGGACGATCGTCCCCGCCGCCGGAGCGGTGAAGAGCGAAGTCCCGCCGGAACTGACGGTCAGCCACTGCGCCGGGTCGGCCGCATTGCCGCCGGCGGCAAACTGCCGAGGATAGTCGGCGCCCTGGGCATAGTTCGCGTACTTCCAGAAATACTGGATGTTGTTCCCGCTGCCCGGGCCAATTCCGGCGAAATCGTCGCCGGTCTGAATACTGCCCGGCGTGCCGGACTGGAACTGGGTCACTCCCGTGATCTGCCATCCGCCACCGATTGCCCGCAGGGCGCGGCTGGCGGAACCGCGGAACAACGGCAATTGATAGATCCAGTTGATGACCGCAACGTTACGCGTATCATAGGTGCATGGCCCCCACAGGAAGTGGGCGTCGTAAGTGTCGGGGATCACGTCACGCTGGGCGGATCCGTCGTCGTCGCACCTGGAAAGCGTATAGGCGAAGCCGAAACTCAAGCCGTTGCGGAAGCGCCGGTTGAGTTCCATCTGGAAGGCGTTGTAGATGGAGTTGGCGTCGTTGTAGGTCTCGCGGATCGGACCATAACCCTTGTACGGACGCAAGGCGTTGATGTTCACGCCCGGGTTGGCCTGCACCGTTCCCACCGCGGGCTGGTTGATGTTCTTCTCGCGCTGGCCATACACGCCTCGCCGTCCCACATAGCTCACGCCCACCACCGTATTGAAGCCGATCTCGCGCTCGAGCGTGAGATTCAGGTGTAAGCCTGCGGCATGTGGAAGTCCTTGGACTGCGTGTTGACGCTGAGCGGGAAGCTGGCTTGCGAGCCCCCACCGGGGCTGTCCACCAAGCCGACTGGCACCGACGCGAGGGGCTGCAGCGGGGGGTTGCCGCCCAGGAAAATCGAATCGCTTACGCCCAGGCGCGTGGTGAATTTGCCGCCGCCCGTGCGCAGGACGGTCTTGGGGTTCAACTGGTAAGCAATGCCCAGCCGGGGCTGGAAATCGCCATAGTCGATGTTCGAATAGTATCTCGGCTCACCCACGAACTTGTTGTCGAATTGGCCCGTCGTGGCGATGGGCACGCGGCCCTTGGCGGCATCCGGCCAGCCATTGCCCGGTATGATGATGCCGTTGTACGGGTCGCCTGTATTGGGGATGGGATTGCCCGTGCTGCGATCCACCTGAACCGCCTTCGCCGGATCGTAGTACTTCGGATCGAAGATGGTCATGTTGTTCCACAGGCTGTAGTATGGTTGAACGATGGTGTGCCGCACGCCATACACGATCTTCAACTTCGAATTGGCCTTCCATTCGTCCTGCACGAACCACTCGTACATGTGGCCGCGATACGGCGTGAAAGAGCGGATTCCGATCTCGGCGTAACTGTTGAACAGCCCGAGGGCCACATCGCCCATGGCGACGCTGGAGCCACCAGGACGGGTATTGGAGAACTCGAAGCGCCCGTTCTGGTTGTCGGTGCCGCCCGGGACCCCTTGCACGTTGATCTGGTCGTAATCGTTCTGGCCTGCCCGCTCGAATGTGAACCCGAACTTGACCGTGTGGTTATTGACGATCTTGGTCAGATTGGCGTTGGCGTCGTAGATCGGTCCCGTGGAGTTCGAGGGATACGGACTGCCCGTGTAGTCGCTGAGTCCCGGGATGGAAACTGCCGGCAACTTGTTGGGCCGATCCTTGCCGCCGTAAATGTACGGGTAGTTAAGCCCGTACTTGGTGCGATCGAATGCCGGGGTGTCGGTCATGCGGATGAACACCTGGTCGCGGCTGGCAGAGATGAGGGTCTCGAGGATCAGCGTGGGGCCGAAGGTGTGGGTCCAGTTCACCGAGCCGGTCTGGTTCGGCCGGTCGAAGGTACGCGCCGAGAACAGGAAGTTGGTCTGGAAGGGATTGAAATCCAGGTAGTGGTACAACTGCCCGCGGACCCGGATGCTGTCTTTCGTCGAGGGCAGCAGGTCGATCCCGAAGGTGTCCTTGCGCTGGTTGGTGGGCGCGCCGGCGACACCGAACCAGTTGCTGGTCCCCAGTGGGGGCGAGAGGTTCGCGTCCGGATACACCGCCAGCAACGCCATGCCGTTGGGACTCTGGCGGGCCTTGGGGATGATGTTGCCGGAAAAAGGCTGGCCATTCGTCGGATCCTTGATGATCTGCGCGCTTCCGAACCACAGGCTGGGAGTGAGCAATTCGCCGAAATCACCCTGCTTCATTCTCGTGCTGGGGACGGTGCGCAGATTGGTCGACTCGATGCGCCGTCTGGTCCATTCCTGCGACCAGGTAAAGAACACTTTGCTGCGGTCGGTGTTGTACTTGGGAACGTAGAGCGGACCGCTGAGGGTGTACCCGAACTGGTTGAACTTGAACGGAGCTACGAAATTGGTGGCCGGATTGCGATTGCGCGACCAGGAGTTGGCGTCCATCGCCGAGTTGCGGAAGTACTCGTAGACGGAGCCATGGAACGTGCTGGTTCCACTCTTGGTGATCACGCGGATCTGGCCGCCGGCGGAGCGCCCGAACTCGGCGCCGTAGGACGCTGTAAGGATTTGGACTTCGGCCGTCTGATCGAGGTCGGCAGTTCCGATGGAGGTGCCGTTGGATCGTGTGCGGACGCCCACGGCTCCGTCATAGGTGATCAGGTTGTCTTGTGTCCGCGACCCGTTGATATTCAGCCCGCCGGTGGTCAGGTCGAAGCTGAACGACGCGAGTGAACCGCCGCGTACGCCAGGCTTCAGAAGCGCCAGGTAGATCGGATTGCGGCCATTCAACTGAATATCCTGGATCTGCTTGCCCTCAATCACCTTGCCGAGCGCTCCCGATTCGGTCTGCAACTGCGAGGCCGTCGCCGTCACTTCCACGGTCTCGGTTACCGCGCCAACCTGCAGCGTAGCGCTGATGTTTGCGGGAACCGCGGGATCGACTTTGTTGTCGCGCGACTCGAACTTCTTGAAGCCTGCAACCTCGACGGTGATCGAGTACATGCCGGGCTGAACGGATGGGATGGAATACCGGCCGGACTCGTTGGTGGCAGCCTCGCGAGTCAAACCGTTCGACTCGTTTTTCAGAACGACTTTAGCATTCGGAACTGCCAGGCCGGATGGATCGGTGACCGATCCGCTGACACTGGCGCTATCCGACTGCGCAAACACCTGGAATGCAAAAGCGAGCAGCACTACGATGAGCAGCACCCCCCGCGAGCGTACGTAGGTCATTGATCCTCCTCAGAAATCTGAATCGAAAACGTCACCGCTGCAAAAAGCCAATAACCGGCCAGGACCCAGCCTCTATGCGGGTCCAGGCACTAGCTGCTTAGTGTACCCCTTGCTTGGATTTATCACAAATCCAGACGTAAATCCAGACCTATTCTGCCTTATTGCCTTGGCTTTTCAACCTGTTGAGAATGTAAACGCTCCCGGTTCTTGGGCGCTTACAGCGCCAACATCGACAAAATCTTGCCGATGTTGAGGAGTCGGGAGCCAGCAGCCAACCGTCCGTGCCCCTCTGCGCGAGGCGGTCCGATCGTTTCCCGGTAGCGCCTCGATCGGCGAGGTGATTCGGAAGTTGAATCCGATCCTGAATGGGTGGTGTGCCTATTCCCGGACCGGCAACAGCAACCGGATCTTTCATCAGATCGATTGGGCCGTGCTGAGTGAGCTGCAGTTATGGCTCCGGCGCAAACGTCAACGCAGTTGGCGGTCCGTTCGGAAGCGCTGGAACTATCAGTTCCTGTATAAACGTTGCCGGCTGTGCCCAATGGTGGAAGAGTGAGCCATCTGCCTGGCTTGCCGCGCACGCCGCCGGAAGAAGATGGCCGGAGAGCTGGATGCATGGTTTAGCGCATATGGGCCGGGAGGCCGGTCCCACCTACCGGTAGCCGGCGGCTTGCAGCTCGAAGAGCTCGGCGTAGTGACCGGCCGCCGCCAGAAGTTCGTGGTGCGTGCCTTGCTCGAGAATCCCTCCGCCGGCCAGAACCAGGATCCGGTCGGCCATGCGCACGGTCGAGAAGCGGTGCGAAATCAGCACGGCGGTGCGGCCTTTCGTGAGCTCGGCGAACCGCTGGAAGACTTCGAATTCCGCGCGCGCGTCGAGCGTGGCAGTGGGTTCGTCCAGGATCAACAACTGGGCGTCGCGCATATAGGCGCGGGCCAGCGCGATCTTCTGCCACTCGCCGCCGGAGAGGTCCACACCGCCTTCGAAGCGGCGTCCCACCATCTGGTCGTAATGCCCCGGAAGCCGGTCGACCAGGGATTTCGCGAGGCTCTTGAAGGCGGCCGTTTCGATGCGCTCCTGGTCGTCCAGCCGATCCACCTTGCCGAAGCCGATGTTCTCGCGCACGATGGCGTCGTAGCGCATGTAGTCCTGGAAGATCACGCCGATTTCGCGGCGGAGATCTTCCACATCGTATTCGCGCAGATCCACGCCATCCAGGAGAATGCGGCCTCCCGTCGGGTCGTAGAGGCGCGCCAGCATCTTCACGAGCGTGGTCTTGCCCGCGCCATTCTCGCCGATGAGCGCGACCTTCTCGCCGGAGCGCAGGCGAAAGCTGATACTCCGCAGCACCTCTCGCGAGCTTCCTGGATAAGCAAACGTGACGTTTTGAAACTCGAATCCTTCACGTATCGGGCGGGGACCTGGGATCGCGCCGGCAAGCGATTGAATCGTCGGCTTGAGCTCGAAAAAGTCGAACAGGTCTTTCAGAAACATGGCCTGCTCCGAAATGTCGTTGAAGCTGGAGAGGATCTTTTCGATATAGGAGCGGGAGCGCGAGAACGCGCCCGTGAGAAAGGTGAAAGTGCCGAGTGAGATGCTGCCCGTCAAGGTTCTGGCGAGGACCACGACATAGGCGCCGTAGTATCCGCCCGAGGAAAGCAGGTTCAGGGCCGACCCCGTCACTGCCCGGCGGATCGCCAGGCTTCGATTCTCCTCGTCGATGGATTCGGCAAGCGTACGGTACCGTGTGGCGAGATATTCACCCAAACCGAAGATTTTCACCTCCTTCGCGCTTTGGGCGCTGGCCCCCAACAACCGCAAGTAGTCCAGTTGGCGGCGTTGCGGGGTCCGCCGGTACAACACCGAGTAGGCCAGCTTGCTGAAATGCGTTTCTCCCAGGAAGGAGGGAATCACCGCGGCTACCAGCAACACCATGAGCCAAGGCGAGAACACCAGTAGCCCGGCCGAGAGCGAGACCAGGCTCAGGGTGTCCTGGCACAGGCTCAACAACGCTGCCAGCAACCCCAGGCGCCCCGTGGTCTGACGCCGGGCGCGCTCCAGTTTGTCGTAAAACACGGGATCTTCAAAAGAAGACAGGTCCAGTTCGGTGGCATGTTGCATCAGACGGACGCTGACGCGGTTGGTGAATCGGTCGCCCAGAAGGCTGTCGCAAAGGCTGTTGGCCCGCCCCAGGAAATCGCTGGCCACCGCCAGCCCGAACTCGATCGCCACCAGCTTCCAGACACCCGCCACGCTGCCGCCGCGGTGCGAAATCAAGGCGACCACGGCGTCTAGAATCAGCTTCGAGACCCAGAGCATCGCCAGCGGCATTAACGCGCGGATCAATCGCAGGCACGCGGTGCCCAGCACCAGCGGCGGGCTGGTCTCCCAGATCAGCCTCACCAGCGGACGCACGTACCGCAGCGCTGCCAGGCGCGCCCGCCAGGTCAAGGCTTCGGCCGCGGGCTTGGGCGGGTGCGGGGACATACCGGTTCCGATCCTATTGGGGCACGATCTTCAACACGCAGGCACGTTCGCGGGCCGTCCGGATTGGTCGTGACCCTTCCCGGCCAGGAGCCCGGCGAGGTGCGCCCAAGGCTTCCCGGAGCCAGAGTCCGGGCGCCGCAGCGGCCAAACCGTCCGTTACGGTGCGGCGCGTCATTCTGTTCGGTGGATCGGGCCTTTCCGTGCGCATAGTCCTGATGTACACCATCATCCGGGTTTTACCTGAAAGTTGCAAGATTCGCGGTCCGAACCAAGCCCGTGACGTTTCTTCACAGTGTGCAAATGGGCGACTGGTCACATTCAGGTGTCCCTTTGTCGCCGGTAATCACGCTTAATCAGGTGAGTACCTCGATGAAAAGACCGATAACTTTGGCTTATTTGTCTTACTACAGCTTCGGTACCGAAACTTGTACAACGTTTTGTCGAGTTGTGCGTTTAAGAAGGTAGTAGAGTTTGCGCCATGAAGAAAGCGACTTTCTGCCTGTGGATGTCGCTGTGGGCACCCGTGTCATTCGGGGCGCAGTCGATCTTCGATCCGGAGCAGAACACTTGGACCATCAACAACGGTTGGGTGTACGCGGTTTTCGAGCTTACACCCGAGGGGCATTTCCTCGCCCGGGAAGTGGACGACCTGCATTCGGGAGACCGGTGGACCGCCTCGCCCAACCAGCCCTCGGCTCTAATCCGGTTACAGGCCGGTAATGAACTGTTCGACGCCCGGAGGCAATACGTGCTGGTGAACCACGGGGTCCAGACCACGACTCCGGCCGGGGTTCGGCAGTCCATCGTACTCCAGGACTTGAATGGCGCCGCCCAGTTTACGCTGGTTCTGAAGGTGTATGACGATCAGCCGGTGCTGCGCTACGGCCTGACCTACCGGAATCTCACCGGGTCTATTACGGATGTCAGTTCGATTAACCTGCTCCCTTGGACCTTCGATAGTGCCGGAAAACACTTCACGGCATTGCGCGTCAATCAGTGGACCGCCGATTCCCGCAACTTTGAATCGTACCAGGCAGATCTGGACTATGACGGCGCCGCCTTCGAGGTGCTCGCCGGCGCTCACGGACAGCAGTGCGGCTGGCTGGCGTTGCGCGATGACCACACGCGCGGACTCTTCGCCGGATGGGAGTTCGACGGCCGCTCCAAAGCCACTGTCCGGCAGGCCGGATCGGAAGGCTTCCTCGACTTTTCCGCGGCCGTGCTGGATCTGCATCATCCCGTGGAGCCCGCGACGGACTTCGCGATGCCCTCGGCCTTCCTGGGACTGTTTCACGGCGATTTCGACGAGGCCGGTTACCGCACCCAGCGTTTTGTGGAAGCCGTGCTGGCCAAGCCCGCGCCCGAAGGGAAAACCTTCCCCTACATTTCATGGGACTCCTGGGCCTATCAAGAGCAGATCGACGAGCAGACCCTGCGGCGCAACGCCGATATTGCCGCATCGCTGGGAGTCGAGCTGTTCGTCGTGGACTTGGGCTGGGCTCGATCCATCGGCGACTGGTATGCGGATCCCGGCAAATTTCCCAACGGCCTGGCGGCCCTTTCCGACTACGTGCATCTGCTGGGAATGAAGTTCGGCTTGCACTTCGCCCTCACCGAGGCGGACCCGAAAAGTCCCGTGTTCCGCGCCAACCCCGATTGGACCTCATCGGAGAACGACAACTACCACGGCGCGGTTTCGCTGTGTCTTTCCCACCAACCCACGCGGGATTGGTTGATCCAGCAGGGTATCCGCATCATCGACGATTATGGAGTCGATTGGATCCTCCAGGACGGCGAGAACATGGTCAAGAAGTGTACCAAGACCACTCACACGCACGATCCCGCGGACAGCAATTACTCCAACGCCGTGGATGGACTGAATGCGGTGGTATCCGCGATCCAGGCGGCGCGGCCCAACGTGTACTGGGAAAACTGCGAAGACGGCGGCAACATGATGACGTTCAACATGGTGAAGAGGTACGTGACCTCCATTACCAACGATGCTTCCGGTTCGCTGCAGTCGCGGCGCGCGGTTTTTGGCGCCACCTACCCGTTTCCACCGCGCTTCGCCGAGCGGTACATGCCCGATACCGATGGCATCAGCCCCTATGCCACTCACAGCTACCGGTTCGGCGGCCCGTGGGTGCTGATGAACCGGCTGACCGATGTCACTCCGGAACAGAAAGGATTCCTTGCCCAGCAAGTCGACCGGTACAAAAGCGAGCGCGGCCTGATCTCAAGCGGCAAGGTGTACCACATTCAGGCCCCCGCCGCCAACGCCACCGACGTCATCCAGAGCTACAATCCGGATACCGACAGTGCCATCGCGGTAGTCACTCGGGCGCAGTCGGACGGGCCCGAGTTCATTTTCCATCCCAAGGGACTGGATCCCGACCAGCGTTACACCGTCTGGTTCGAGATCGACCCGAGCGTCTATTCACTCCCGGGCGCCCAGTTGATGGACACGGGCGTGCGGGTCGACCTGCCGACGCCGTACAGTTCGGACGTCGTCCACATCGACCACCAGTAGAGCTGCCGGCGCCGGCTTCCCCTAACCCCTAACCGCGCTTTCAGCTCTCGCGGGACCCGAACGCCCAGGAAGCCAGATAGAAAACCCCTGCCACCGCGAGCAGCCACTGGAACCCGATCAGCAGAGAGCTCGTCTCGGCGATGCCCCCCAGAATGGCGCCAGCCGTGTTGTACGCGAGCGCCTGGTCCGGCTTGTTCGTCCTGGCAAACGATTTCGCAAAGATCACACCCGCGCAAAGAATGGGGCAAACGACGAGAAGCCCGGCGGCGGCTCCCTGTACCATCCGGGGCAATCCCAGGAAGCTGTCCAGCGGGACAGCGACGTTGAGCATGAGCATCGGGAATAGTGCCAGATAAAAGGGCCCAATACTGCGGGGATTGCGTTTCAGGACCCACAGGTTTGCCACGAGGATCATGAGCAGTACGCCGCAAAAAACCACCGTGTTGACGATCCAGGTGCTGCCGAATACCAGCGCCATATGGACTACGGCCTTGGTTTCGAGCAGCATGAAACCGGCGCCCAGAAACAGCATCCTCGCGTCCAGGCCGGAGAATCGTCCCCTGCCGGCTCTCCACCCGAACATAAACAACAGGCCCAGCGAAATCAATCCGATGACCGCCATGCCACGCCAGGACAGGTCGGGGATCATTGGATTGCGCAGATAGAGAAACGGCCAGGCGTCCCGGGCCACGCGCAGGCTGGGCGGCATTTCGACATCCGCGGGCGCGAAACGGATAGAGTTCGTCCGGGCGTCCGATTGAAAGCCGCTCGGAGAGGACGGTGACGGCGCAACACCGTTTGACACGAAATACGCGCCCCGCTCTCGAAATGCGCGCCCGATTGCTTCCGCCCGCGGTCCTTCGAAGAACAAGGTGAATCCTTCCGCCTTCTGGTCCGCGGCGATTCGGTCGCGCGACGGCATGGTCAGCACAATGGCGGGCCGGCCAAAGGCGGCATCGAGTGTCTTCGCCAAACGGGAAACGATCCAGCCCTGCCGGAAATAGTTATACATGACGAACAGCCCGTCCACCTTGAGGCAGCGGCGCACATCGTCCATGGACTCCTGCGTGAAGAGATAGCTTTCCAGGCGGATATTGCTGACGCTGCTGTGCAGGACCAGGGAATCGATCAGGGCGAAAACGATCAGGTCGTATTTCTTCGTGGTGGAGCGGAGAAAGTTTCGCCCATCGCCGGAATACATGGTGACCCGCCGATCCTGGTAGGGACGGTCCGGGTGATCGCGCCGGCCCAGGTCCATGATGACCGGATCGATCTCCACCGCGTCGATCCGTCCGTCCGGCGCGGTCCACTGCAGGGCGCGGCTCACGTCATTGCCGGAGCCGGCCCCGATGACCAGAACCTCGTGAAACTGCGGCTGGCCCGCGTCGCGGTTCATCAGATAGGGAATCGCATAACCCGGAAACATTTCGTTTCGGCTGACCATCGTCTGCTGCCCGATCAGGTTCACCACAATCGTCCGGCTTGACGGCGCATAGTTGATCCGGTAGTAGGGCGACCAGGATTCCTCCGGATACTTCTCGCGGATCACACCGATCGAAAAGTGTTCCGGCAAGATCAATAGGACCGGGGCGGCGATCGCCAGCCCCACCGCCCACCACCTTCTGGGCACGTCCCGCAGCAGGAAGTACGCCAGCCCAGCCGCCACGATCGAGAACCACCATATCGGAGAAAGCCACCATGAGCAGGTGCTGAACAGCACCACACCGCCCAGGCTGCCCCCAATGTTGATGACATACGCTTCCACGGCGTTCGGCAACGCTGCAAACCGGCGCCCTAACACCTGCCCTACACCAATCATCGTGGTCGCGACCAAAAGAAAGAACAGACCGGCCACCAGCTCGATGGGAACCACAAACGAGGCCACGTCGCGGACGCGGACCTCGGTGCTGAAGTACACCATCTGTGGGGCGGTGGTGTTCCTGCCGACATCGATAATGTCTTGCAGCGCCAGCCGGGCCCACTCCATCCCCACACCCGCGGCGATCGTCACCACCAGCAGGAGCGGTGTCAACGGAAGGTAGTTCCGCCGATGCCGCGCGGCCAGACAGCCCAGCGATAATCCAAGAAAGGAAGCGACCAGTACGGTGTTCGTGAAAAACGTGAGGAACAGGACCTGGGCCGGCAGCCATCTGATAAAGGCGAGTTCCAGGAACAGAAACAGGGAACTCACGAGGAACAGGTCATAGCGCGCGGATTCGATCGCGCGGCCCGAAAGCGAGGAAGGACTGGACACGACTCCAAATCATAACGTACATCCCCAGAGCCTGCCTGTGGCTCTTGCCCGCACTCCCGGCGAGAAAGGATTCCTTACCCAGAAAGTCGAGCGGTACAAGAGCGCGCGCGGCCCGATCGCGACCGGCAAGGTGTACTACATTCAGGCTCCCGCCAAGAACTTTACCGATGTGATCCAGAGCCACAATCCGGGCACCGACAGTGCCATTGCGGTAGTGGGCCAATCGCAAGACTTTCGTCCACTTTGCAATTTGCGATTGGACCGGTCAACGGCCCCGCCACGTTACAATAGGC
>JBGPKH010000175.1:0-14233 GCA_041485845.1 Bryobacteraceae bacterium | reverse complement strand
TCCTCAAGGAGGTCTGGGGCGAGGTAAACGTCGCTGAAGAGAATCTGCGCCAGCACGTACGAGCCCTGCGGAAGAAGCTTGGCAAAGACGCAACTGGAGCCGAATACATCCGCACGATTCCGAATCGCGGATATTTCCTGGCGATCAATGTCGTCTGCCGGTCGGAACCGGACCCGCCTCTATCGCCTTCGATTGAACCACCGTCGCAGCCACCCGAGTTGGCGGGAACTGCCCTCGAGACGCTCCAACCGCAGCCAGACGTGCTCCCCGGCCGGATGGAGATCGTTCCGGCTCCCGGCCGGCGAGGGCGGTTGGTCTCGATAGTCTTAGCCGGCGCAGTTCTGATCACTGGCGCAATCGGGTGGCTTGTCAGCCGCACCTCTCGTCCGCGATCCAGGACGAGTCCGCAAATTGGCCGCGTTCTGGTGCGCACCACTTCCGAAGGCCGGAGCGCGAAAACAATCCCGCTCTCCCACCGGCCCGCACACCTTGCGATTTCCTCGGATGGTCAGAAGCTGTTCGTGACAAGCTGGTCCGGACGGGCACTCACCATCGTAAGGATAGCCAGTGAAGCGGTGCGAGTACTGGAGCTTCCCCGAGATGCTGGACCAATTGCAGCCAGCCCGGACGGACTTCTCTTTATCGGGTCATCCGCCGAAGGGCTCATGATCCTAAACATCCGGACCGAGGAGCTGCTCCCAATCGTAATTCCGACGGGCGGACCGGTGATTGACATGGCGGTTACGCCAAGTGGCAAGAAGATCTTCCTGACGATGGGGATCGCCGGCCTGTTAAGGATCTCGATCGGGAGTTGGAAGACGTCCCAGATCACGGACCGTGTCTGCCCAATGTATCTCGAAATCGACAGCCAGGGGAGAAACCTGTACGTCAGTTACCAGTGCTCGGGGCCAACCGGCCGTCCGGGACACGATGCAGTTGAGATCTTCGACGTCGAGCGGGAGAACAGGCTCTGGACCCTGAGCGGCCCGCCGATGGTCGGTGGTCATCCCTTCGCTTCCCCCGATGGCAATTTGGTGCTGCTTGACGGCCAGGATGCATGTCAGATCCCGGAATACGATCACGCCGGATGTCCGGTCGGCCCAGGCCACGTGGTCCACCTGCTGCGCCCGGCAGACCGTCAGATCGTCAGGACTCTGTCGTATCCAAACGGCCGGGGGCCGTTAGGGTTTGTTGACAACGCCCGGTTCCTTTTAGGAGGCGGGGCACTGTCAGTGGTCGACGCCAGAAAATACGGGATCGTCGAAACCTTGAACTCGGGCATCGCCTATCGAACCGTGGCATACGCCCCAGACGCGCGTCGTATCTATGTCGGGGATCTAATCAAGAATGACCTGCTCGTTCTGGAGCCCGAAGGCCCGGAGTGCTCCCCACCTCAGAGCGGGCTGCGCATCTTCTACTCGGCCGCCGGAGTCCTGGAGGATGCTGTAGACCTCACAAAGTTAGAGCCTCATGGTAATGTGGCGTTCCGGCCCGGCAAAGTCGGCCAGGCGTTCCTGATGGATGGGCGTGGCTTCCTTGAATCGCCCTGGACTGGCAACTACGCATTCGGCGAGCAGGATGCAACACTCGCATTGTACGTTCAGTTCGCCGACGTCCAGGGAGAACGGATCCTGGTCTCTCGCATGTCGAAGGGCGGGACCGCCGGCCTGAGGATGCTGAAGTCCGAGGAGAACCGGCTGGTTTTTCTGATGGCACTGCCCAGTGGAATGCGGCATAGATTAGAGAGCAGCACGGCCGTCCAAGCTGGCGTGTGGTATCACGTGGTGGTCACCAAGAACGAGAAACAGGCTTCCCTGTATGTGAACGGCATCCCGGAAGATACTCGCGCCTTCCAGGCCGAACATCCGGTGGGCGAGGGTTTGGAAACGCCCCTTTATCTCGGATCGGGCGGGCGGGAAGAAGGCGCCCTGAAAGGGCTGATAGACGAGGTCATGTTTTACAGCCGCGCGCTCTCCGCCCAGGAGGTCAAGGCCCTCTTCCAGATGCGCGAGACGGGACCGTGCCGGCCCTAAACGCACAGCCTGATCAGTCGGGGTTGGGGCCGAAGACTCAATACTCCACGCCCACCAGAAACAGGCCCTTCGCGGGCACGGTCGGCCCCGACTTCTCCGGCAGCGTATCCAGATCTTCAATGTTACCCTTGCCACCCTCAATGAGAGTGCCCACCACGTTGCGCACCATGTGCTTGAGAAATCCGCTGCCGCGGATGCGGTACACCAGCCTTCCCGCGCGGCGCTCCAGCACCGAAGAGAAGACCGTGCGCACCTTGGACTTCCCTTCCGTGTCGCGATCGTCCGACGCCGCGAACACCGTGAAATCGTGCTCTCCGGCGAAGGCCGCCGCCAGCCGGACCATGCGGTCTTCCTCCAGCGGATAGGGGTAATGATGCACATACGGCCACTCGAAAGGGCTACAGACTTCCTCCCTCACGATGCGGTATTCGTATGTTTTAGCCTGGGCATCGAAGCGCGGATGGAATTCGGCATGAACCTCTTCCGCGGAAAGCACGCGGACCGAGTGCGGCAGCAGCCGGTTGACGGCACGGCGCAGGTTGGGGAGCGGGATGGGGTTTGCGATACTGAACGCGGCCACCTGCTCGAGAGCGTGCACCCCCGCATCCGTGCGCCCCGACCCGGCGACATGCACCGCCTGGCCTTCGATGCCGGAAACGATCTGCTCCAGCACCCCTTGAATGGTCGGCAAATCGGGCTGCACCTGCCAACCGTGAAATCCGCTGCCGTCGTAGGCGAGCTTGATTTTGATGCGGCGCATCAGACTGGTCGGGAGCCGGGCTTTTCCACGGGAATGCCGAGCTTGCACAAGGGGCACGAGTCGGGATAGTGGGCCGCCACCTGGAGCGTGGCCAGCGCCACGCGCTCGACCCCCACGTCGGTATGGCCGCCGCTGCGATCGATGATGGAACCTGCCGCCAACACGTTGACGCCCGCTTCTTTGAGGATTTCGATGACGTCCAGCGTACTGCCGCCGGTGGTGATGACGTCCTCGATTACCACTGCCGATTCGCCGGGTTCTGCCGTGAACCCGCGGCGCAGCGCCATCTTCTTGGTGGCGGCATCGCGTTCGGTGAAGATGAAGCGCGTTCCCAGGGCGCGCGCCACTTCGTGGCCGATGATCATGCCGCCGAGCGCCGGCGCGGCCACCAGGCCGACATTCTCGCCGGCCACCTGGCGCAATTCCTGCGCCAGCAGCCGTCCCAGCTTTTCCGCCGCCGCGGGATGTTGCAGCACCAGGGCGGACTGTAAATACTCGGCGCTATGTAACCCCGAGGAGAGCCGGAAGTGCCCTTGCATATATGCGCCGGTGGAACGAAACAGCTCCAGGACGGATTCGGCTTGCGGCGTCACAAACACGTACTATACCATTGAATATAAACGGAACTGGCAGGCGAAAGCGCCTGCCCCACCGCTGAGGTACTATCCATGAGACCTTCTATCGCTTTGCTCTGCACTCTCCTGATGCTTGCCCCCGCGGGAAGCTTCGCCGCCGACGGTGACAAACCGGCGGGCGCGCCGAATCCTCCGAACCAGGACAACCCGCAACCGATCGTGAGCCAGCCGCACGGAGTAATCCAGAAGGTGTCGAATCCCTATCGGCCCAAAGCCGTGCCCCCTCCGACCCTGGGGAATTCGAGCCGTCTCGATTCTCTGCTGCGGGGCGGCAACCTGTACCTCTCGATGCAGGATGCCATCGCGCTGGCGCTGGAGAACAATCTCGACATCGCCATCCAACGCTACGGTCCGCAGATTGCCGACGCCCAGGTAGAGCAGGCGGAGGCCGGCGGATTCGCGCGCGGTGTGTCCACCAGCGTGACGGCCGGTCCGAGCAGCGCTTCGGTCAGCAGCTCGGGCACCACGCCCGGCACCAACCAGAACGCCGCCTCGCAGGCCAGCGCCGGCACCGCTTCGGCCGTAGGCACGAGCGTGCTGCAGTCGTCGGGGCCAAGCATTCCGAACCTGGACCCGGTATTCACGGGCGCGCTGAGCTGGGCGCACCTGACGTCGCCCCAGAGCAGTGCGTTCATCACCGGCACCAACTTCCTGGTCCAGCGGCAGGATCTGGCGAACGTCGGTATTCAGAAGGGCTTTCTGACGGGCACGATTGTGAGCCTCGGTTTGAACAACAACTCGGTGACCAGCAACAGCCTGCGCAACGATTTCAATCCTTCGACCAACTCGTCACTGGGCATTTCGCTAACGCAGCACCTGCTGCAGGGATTCGGTCTGGCGGTGAATTCCCGCCAGATCCGGATCGCCAAAAACAACCGCGAAGTTTCCGACCTGACCTTCAAGCTCCAGGTGCAGACCACGGTAGCCGCCATCATGCAGCTCTACTGGCAACTGGTGGCGTTCACCGAGAACGTGCGCGTGGCGCGCGAGGCTGTGGCCGCCTCGCAGCGTTTGTACGCCGACAACCAGAAGCAGGTGGAAGTGGGAACCATGGCGCCGATCGAAGTCACCAGGGCCGAGGCGCAGATCGCTGCGGGAGAACAGCAGCAGACCATCGCGGAGACCGCGGTGCTCCAGCAGGAGACCATTCTCAAGACGGCGCTGAGCCGCACGGGCGTGGCGAGTCCGTCGGTTTCGGCGGCGCACATTATCCCCACCGACCAGATCAATATTTCGGACATGGACCCGATCACGCCGATCCAGGACCTGACGGCCATGGCGCTGTCGTCGCGTCCGGAGCTGGCGCAGAGCCGGATCCAGATCCAGAATCAGGGGCTGACGATGAAGGGATCGAAAAACTCGCTGATGCCCACCCTGGACGCAGTGGCGAACCTGAGCAACAACGCCCTGGCGGGTGAGCCCAACACACTGCCCGCGCCGGCGGGCACGGTACACAGCAACAACCCGTTCTTTGTCGGCGGCTATAGCCAGGTGCTCACCCAGTTGTTCCAGCGTAATTTCCCGAACTATTCGCTGGGATTCAACCTGAACATCCCCATCCGCAACCGGGCGGCGCAGGCGCAGGTGATCAACGATGAGCTGACGCTGCGGCAGCAGCAACTCGGCTTGCAGCGCCTCGAAAACCAGGTGCGCGTGGACGTGCAGAACGCGCTCATCGGCCTGACGCAGGCGCGGGCGCAATACCGGTCGGCGACCAAGGCGAGCGCCCTCCAGGCGCAGACGCTGGATGCCGAACAGAAGAAGCTGGCGTTGGGAGCGTCCACCATCTACAACGTGATTCAGGACCAGCAGTCCCTGACCGCGGCGGAGTCGGCGGAAGTGGCGGCCAAAGCCGCGTATGCCCGCGCCAAGGTGGAGCTCGACCGCGCCACGGGCCAGATCCTGACGAACAACAACATCTCGTTGGACGAGGCGTTCCGCGGTGTGGTGTCGCGTCCGCCGAGTGCGCTGCCGCCGGCTCCGCCGCCTCCGGCGCAGCCGCAGCAGTAAGGACGCTGGCGGGTGACAGACGACAAAAACCGATCGCCTGTCCCACGGGCAGTACTGGGTAGTTGCCCAATAATGCCGCCTCGCAGCAAGAATTACGCGCGGGACGGGTAGTACTACGTAGTCCGGTGCTACGGCGTGGACACCGTGCCTGCAACATTTTATACACCGGGCTGCGGCTTCCGGTTTAGAGATTTCATTCTAAAGGTAGTTGGGGTTTGGCGAGAGGATTGCTTAAACAGGGGCGTGACTAAGATTTCACAGGCCCACGGAGAGACGATTGATCCTCGATTCCATCGCCCGCCTATCCAGTCACCTCGCATAAAACCCCGCTAACTCCCTTCAACATCCTCACAACCGTCTCTTCCTGGGCCGGTGGCAACCCGCTCCCTCGCTCGCCAAAGCGCGAGGACGGTCGCGGCTCGGGTACGATAGATGCATGGCCAAAGGTATGTTCGAGGTCGCGTGTCCCTGCTGCGAGGCGATTCTCAAGATCGATCCCGAGACCTGCGCAGTGATTGCCCACACAGCGAAAGAGAAGCCGCGCCCGATCGAGGATCTGGCGGCGGAGGTCGCCAAGCTCAAGGGCGCGGGCGCGCGGCGCGAGGAACTGTTCCAGAAACAGTTCGAGGCCGAGAAGTCGCACGGCAAGGTTTTGGAGAAGAAGTTCGACGAACTGTTCAAGCGCGCCAAAGAGAATCCCGATCTGGAGCCGCCGAAACGGGATATCGACTTGTAGTGTCGCTGGCGTCAGGCCGCCATTAGCAGGCTCTCGGCGAAGGGCCACTCCTCGTCCACCCACTGCGCGGCCAGGCGGAAACCGGCGGTTCGCGCCATGACGCGGATCTGCTCCGGGCGGAATTTGTGACAGGCCTCCGTACAAATGGTTTCATCAGGCACGAAGTCCACAACCAAGTCCGCTTTCCGGATGCCGGCAGTCTGGTAGACCCGTGAGCGCAAATGCATTTCGATGCGCTGGGCTTCGTGGTTGTAACGGATGACGTGCTCGAACTGGCGCAGATCGAAATCGGCGTCCAACTCGCGGTTGATGCGGCCCAGCAGGTTCAGGTTGAATGCCGCGGTAACGCCCGTGGGGTCGTCATACGCCGCGATCAACTGCTCCACCGGTTTAACCAGGTCGGCGCCGAGCAGCAGGGCGTCACCGGGTTCCAGACACTGGCGGATGTCGTAGAGGAAGTCGATGGCCATCTCGGGCTCGAAGTTGCCGATGGTGCTTCCGAGGAAGAGGACGAGCAGCGTCTGGCCTGGGACGCGGTGCGCGGCGACTGCGCGCAGTCCCTCGAGGTAACTGGCGCGCACGGGACACACACGGCCCAACTGACTCAGGTCGTGCGCGCACTTCTCCAGGGCGGCGGCCGAGAGGTCAATGGGGTAATACAAAGGTATCTGGCGGCGGCGGAGACGCTCCAGGATGGCGCGGGTCTTGACGCCGCTGCCGCTGCCCAGCTCCGCCGTGACCACGTTGGGCGGAAGGGAATCGATCAACTCCCCGGCATGAGCCTGTATGATGCGGGTGTCGGCGCGCGTGAGGCCGTATTCGGGGAGGCAGGTAATGGCCTCGAAAAGCGCCGAGCCCACGTCGTCGTAGAGATAGCGGCAGGGCAGAGTCTTCTGTTCGGCGCGCGTGAGGCCCGCCAGCACCTCGCGCGCGAATTCGTTGTCCAGCGCAGGCGCGTACATCAGGATTCCACCAGCCGGAACGTGGCGTATATATAAGGATACGACGTGCGGAACCAGTTCCGAAAAGAGGTCCGCAAGAAGCAGGCCGCGGTGCGCGGGGATGCGCCTTTCAGCACGTAGTGGTCGCCATCGAAGAACGGCTCCGAGTAGTTGGTGTAGAACGGGAACGGCTGGAAGCCGGGGAAGGGCTGGAAGGGCGTGGAGGTCCACTCCCATCCGTTGCTCCACATCTGGGAGGGGCCGGTGGCGGAGGGAACGTCGCCGGCGTCGACCGGGATGGGGTCCCAGTGGCGGAAATCGAAGTTGCCGGAGGACGGCGGAAGGCATGCGGCGCGATGGAACTGCGGCTCCGTGGCGAGTCGCTTACCACGCCAGCGGGCATAAGCCTCGGCCTCGCGGTACGTCGCATACACCGGGCACTCCAGCGGAAGCGGCGTTTCCGAAAACATGCCGCGATAGAAATACTGGCCGTAGCGTTCGGTCCAGAAGAAAGGCGCGGCGGCGCCGGAGCGCACGAAGTCCAGATACTCGCCGTTAGTGACTTTGTATTTGGATATCGAGAAGGCGGGGACTTCGACCGTTTGGGCCTCGAATTCGTTGTCCCAGCCGAAGCCTTCGCCGGCGGTGCGGCCTAAGCGGGCGGTGCCGGCGGGGATGTCGGTGGAGAGCGAAGTTTTCGGCGGACGGCTCTGGACAGGCCGGGAGGCCTGTCCCACCTTGCGGTCGTAAGCCAGGTTGTGGAGGATGTAGGCGAAGGTCTCGGCGTGCATGAGGCGGTGTTCGATGGCCACGTGCAGCAACTGTTCGGGGACCTCGTGCAGCACGCCGTCGATCTCGTCGCGCGTGCGCTGGTTGTAGCGTTCCACTTCCAAGAGGGCCGGCCAGTCGGAGGGCTGGTCGGAGGGAAGCTGGCCCGCCGGCGGATCGATCCCGAAGGCGAACAGGTGGTCGAACTCCGGGTGGAAGGAGCGGATGTCGAGGTGATACCGGCCGATGAGGTTCCAGTCGAAAGCCTCCAGGTGGCCGACATAGAAGATGATGCGATGGCGTTCCGGGATGGGCCGCTCATAAAGAGAATCGGGACGAACGAGCCGGAACAACTCGTCCGTCCGCTCACGGGCTGCTGTCCACGCGCGAGCCAGGTCGGTTTGCGTCCTCATAAAACGTTCTTTCAGTCTAGCGGAGGTTTGGGAGTCTGCGCTGTATGGATGTCCACAAAGGGTGCTCGGGCCGCTACCGGCGCCCGGTAACACGGCGCCGGCGTGCGGCTTTCGGCGCGCGCAGCGGCTTCAACAGGGTTTCCAAATCGCTTCGAAGCCACGCGGCGACGGAACCCTCGCGCCGGATCGCCCATGCGAGCATCGACCCGCCGGAGAGCGCACCGATGACACGGGCCAGGCGCGCGGTGTCGCAGCGCACCAACTCGCCGGCAGCCACGGCTTCATCGAGAAGAGCCCGGTAGCCGTCTTCGGAGGCGCGCGAATGTTCGATCGCCAGGCGATGGAAATCCGGGTCGGTAAGATCGATCTGCAGGAACGCCAGGCTGTTGGCCAGCGCCTCCGGCGTTTCGGCCATGTGCGCGGTCATTTCGACGGCGGCGAAGATCGATACCAGCGGCGACTTGTGCCTGGCGCGGACCCGGGCGAAGCATTCGGCGACGCCGGCGGTCCCGGCGCGGGCCACTTCGAGAAGAAGTCCGCGCTTGGAGCCGAAGCGCTGCAGCAGGGTGGCCGGAGCGAGCCCGGCTTCGCGGGCGACGCCGGCGAGGGTGAGGCGCGCAGGCCCGAGGCGTCCGATGACGCGCGCGGCGGCGGCGACCAGGTGCTCGTCGGGCAGGGTGCGATGGCGGGACATAGTTTCATTATAAACGGCCATTCACTTTTAGTATTGACAATAAATGAATGGCCATTTACTATCGGGGGGTGGGGGCTGGGGATTGGGGCCAGGGGGCCGGGGCTGAGGAGGCGGAGATGACAACAGGAAAGCTGCAAGGCAGGATCGCGGTGGTGGCGGGCGCGACGCGGGGCGCTGGACGGGGTATCGCCTGCGCGCTGGGCGAGGAGGGCGCAACGGTCTACTGCACGGGACGGAGCGTGCGCGGAAAGAGCGCGATGCGGGGGCGCCCGGAATCGATCGAAGAAACCGCCGAAATGGTTGCGGCGCGCGGAGGGAAGGGAATCGCCGTGCAGACGGACCACACCGAGCCGGAGCAGGTGAAGGAGCTGTTCGCGCGCGTGAAGGCGGAGTCCGAGGGGATCGATATTCTGGTCAACGACATCTGGGGCGGCGACGAGCTGACGGAGTTCGGAAAGACTTTCTGGACGGTGTCGCTCGACAAAGGCCTGACCATGCTCGAGCGCGCCATACACACGCACATCATCACGGCGCATTTCGGAGCTCCGCTGATGTTCGGCCGAGGGCGCGGCCTGATCGTGGAAATCACGGACGGCGACTCCTGGGACTATCGCGGCAACATTTTCTACGACCTGGTCAAGACCTCGGTGATCCGGCTGGCGTTTGCCATGGCCTACGAGCTGCGCAAGCGGAACATCGCGGCGGTGGCGGTTACGCCCGGTTTTCTTCGCTCCGAATTCATGCTGGATCATTTCGGCGTGACGGAAGCGAACTGGCGCGATGCGGGCAGGAAAGAGCCAAATTTTCTGGAATCCGAAACCCCGCTGTTCGTGGGGCGCGCGGTGGCGGCGCTGGCGGCGGATCCCGATGCCGGGAAGAAGAGCGGACGCGTGTTCAGCTCGTGGGAGCTTTCCGAAGAGTACGGATTCACGGACGCCGGCGGCGAGCGGCCCCACTGGGGACGGTTCGCGGAAGCGAAGTACGGCAAGACGCCGCGGTGCGACGAGGGATTTTACCGGTACTGGAAAGGGCTGGGAGAGATCGTGTTTCCGGACTGGCCGGAATGAAGATCCGCGCCTCGGCTGGCAGGCGAAAGCGCCTGCCCCACGGCGCTCTCACCCGTATTGAGTCGCAAACTGATAACCAACGGGAACTCCGGCGCCCTTCGCGCCTGGCGTATAATAGTATAGAAACACAGAGAGGTATTGTGTCCCTGCGCACCTTTTTCCGCCTTTTCACGCATATGCAAATGTTGCCGATCCTGGAAAGCGGCGAGGAGACTCTCGTCGGCGGACAGGCCGTAATGGAGGGGGTGATGATGCGGGCGCCCCATAGCTACTGCGTCGCGGTGCGCAAGCCGAACGGCGAAATGGTCACCGAAGAGATGCCGCTGGCCCGCATGTCCGAGCAGTACCGGATCTTCAAATACCCCGTCTTTCGCGGCGTGGGGACGCTGTATCAGGCCCTGAAACTCGGCGCCCGCGCGCTGAAATTCTCCGCCGCCGCGGCTCTTGACGACCCGAGCCGGGCGCGGAGCCCGGAACCTCCCAAAGAGGCTCCCGGCTGGGTGGTTGCCGGCCCGATCGTCTTTTCGCTGGCGTTCTTCATCTTCATGTACAAGTTCGTGCCGCTATTCCTGGTGACCAAGCTGCAAAAGGTGTATCCCGTGCTCGAAGGCCGGGTGGCGTTCAACCTGGCGGACGGCGTCATCCGCATGGCGATTCTCCTCACCCTTCTGTATGTGCTCTCACGGCTGAAGGACATCCGGCGAGTCTTTCAGTATCACGGCGCCGAACACAAGGTGGTCTTCAATTTCGAATCCGGCCAGCCGGTGACGGTGGAGAACGCTCAGCGCTTCTCGACCTATCATCCACGGTGCGGCACCAGCTTCCTATTCGTCGTGTTCTTCCTGGCGATACCGATTTACACGCTGATCCCCTTCGACGGTTTTCTGGCCAAGCTGGTGTTCCGCGTCTTGCTGATTCCGGTGATCGCCGGCGTGGCCTACGAGCTGATCCGGTTTGCCGCCAAGCGGCGCGGCTCTTTTCTGGCGACCCTTACCGCGCCGGGTCTGTGGATGCAGCGCATCACCACCAAGCCTCCGGCCGACGACCAGGCGGCGGTGGCCATCCGCGCGCTCGAAGGCGCGATGTCGCTCGAAAAGTCGCAGGGCGGACAACTGGTCATCGCGTGATTCCCCATGCAATTCGTTCCCAGGCTCGAACAGCTCGAAAAGCGCTTTGACGAGCTTACTCAACAGATGGCCGATCCGGCCGTGATTTCCGATTCGGACCAGTACCGCAAAGTCACCAAGGCGCAAAGCGAGTTGTCCGATCTTGTGGGCAAGTATCGCGAGTGGAAAAAGGTGCAGGACGGGCTCTCGCAGGCGCGCGCGATGCTCCAGGAGCAGGATGCCGAGCTCCAGGCGATGGCCGAGGAAGAAGTGGCGCAACTGGAGCCGGAGGTCACCCGGATCGAAGAGGAGCTGAAGATCCTGCTGCTCCCCAAAGACCCGCTCGACGACAAGAACGTGGTGCTCGAAATCCGCGCCGGCACGGGCGGCGACGAAGCTACCCTGTTCGCGGGCGAGATTTTCCGCATGTACGCGCGATACGCGGAATCGCAGGGCTGGAAGATCGAAGTGACCTCCAGCAGCGAATCGCCGGTGGGCGGGCTGAAGGAAGTGATCGCCCTGGTGAGCGGCGACAAGGTGTACAGCAAGCTGAAATACGAGAGCGGGGTGCACCGCGTGCAGCGCGTGCCGGTGACCGAACAACAGGGGCGCGTCCACACCTCCGCGATCACGGTGGCGGTGTTGCCGGAGGCGGACGAGGTGGAGATCAAGATCGATCCCAAGGACATTCGCATCGACACGTTCTGCTCCTCGGGTCCGGGCGGGCAATCCGTGAACACCACGTATTCGGCGGTGCGCATCACGCACCTGCCGACCGGCCTGGTGGTCTCCTGCCAGGATGAGAAATCGCAGATCAAGAACCGCGCCAAGGCCGAGCGGGTGCTTCGTTCGCGGCTCTACGAAATCGAGTTGGAGAAGCAGCAGGCCGCTGTCGGCGCCGAGCGCCGCAGCCAGGTGGGCTCGGGCGACCGCAGCGAGAAGATCCGCACCTACAATTTCCCGCAGAATCGGGTGACCGACCACCGCATCGGGCTGACACTCCACCAACTGGATTTCGTGATGGACGGCAAGCTGGACGCCATCGTGGAAGCGCTCACCACCTACTACCGCACGCAAAAGCTGCGCGGAGACGAGGGCGGGCAGGGCGCCGCCGCGGATTAGAGGCTCTCAGTGGCCGGCAATCAGCGGTCAGTTAAGGCGTCACGGAAGAATAACTTGGACAGTAACCAGATCTCACCGGAGAGAAACAGGGAGAGGAGAGCAAGCGGATTCGCGTGCATTGGCGGCCGCGACTCGCAGTCGGGTTCGAGAACGCCAGCAAGCGGAGGAGCGCAGTCCTGAGTGCGGCAGCGTGTCCCAGGGCTGCGAAACGGGCAAGTTATTTTGGCGCGCGCGCTAACGGCCGCTGGCGGGTCGCCGGTTAGCTGAGTGCTGAACGCCGATCGCTGAACGCTATGACTGTACAGACCGCGCTCCTCCAGGGGGTGCGCCTGCTGGAAGACGGGGGAATCCCCGTGCCGCGGCTGACCGCGGAAGTGTTGCTGTGCCACGCCCTGCGCTGCGAGCGCGTCTGCCTGTTCGCGCACCCCGAGCGGGAACTGAAGGAAGTGGAGTGGCTGCACTACGGCCGCTACCTGCATGAACGGCTGCTGGGCAAGCCGACCCAGTACATTACACGCCGTCAGGAATTCTACGGGCGCGATTTTCGCGTCACCCCGGATGTGTTGATCCCGCGGCCCGAAACCGAGCACGTTGTGGAAGTGGCGCTGACCGTGACGCCCGGCGACGGGCGCTTGCTCGACGTCGGCGCCGGATCGGGCGCGCTGGCCGTGACGCTGCAACTCGAGACCGGCGCCGAGGCTTGGGCCACCGACATCTCCTTCGCTGCCTTGACTGTCGCCTGCGAGAATGCCATACGCCTGCACGCACGGGTGCAACTCGTGGCCTGCGATCTGATGGACGGCATCGGGACGGGCACGATGGATCTGATCGTCTCCAATCCGCCCTACGTGCCCGTGGGCCAACGCGCCGGCTTGCAGCGCGAGGTGCGCGACTGGGAGCCGCACGTGGCGCTTTTCGGGGGCGAGTCGGGCTTCGACCTGTACGACCGCATTGTGGCGGACGCCGCGCGCGTGTTGCGCCCGGGTGGCTGGCTCATTCTCGAGTTGGGCTTCGGCAGCGTAGATCACGTGGGGGGCCTCCTCACCGGATGGGCCGAAGTTCGGATCGAACCCGACCTGGCGGGAATCCCGCGGGTCGCCGCGGCACGCCGGAAACCATCCTTATAAAACGCCAGAAACCATCGTCATAAAACCAGCCCTATAGTACGAGCGCGTAAATGGCGAGCGGTCACCCGGAATCCCGAAAAGGATCGCGCGGCAGGCAGGACGCGTCTCCGCAACCGCACGTTGAGGCGGGGATCATCCCTCCGTGCGAAACGAGCAACCCGCCGCTCACCACGGCGGCCGGCGACACGAATCGCTTGGGGTGGCGCCCGCGCCGGGAGTCGCTGGTGTGGTACGCGCTGGCCGCCGCGATCGTCGGGGGATTCATGCCGCCCTTCCTGCATCTGGGGGATGTGGCATCCGGCAGCCCCGACGAAGCGGCAGTCAATCCGTGCCGAATGGCGGACTGGCCGCGGTGGCGCCGGTCCTGCGCGTGGCTTTCGTTCTGTCCTCGGCTTTCGCCATTCTTCATTCCAAGCTGTTCCGGCTGTATCACACCAGCCTTTCTGGAGATTGGCCGCCAACTCTATCGCAGCTTGCGGCAGCTCCAACCGCCCATCCGCGCGCCCGCCTAGGCTAGGGCCCTCGGACCGCCATGAACTCGTCAAAAACAGACCTCCGAATCTCCTCCGCACTCCACCTCCTGCCCAAACAACGAAATCCACGTAACTTGCCAGGTCTCCCAATCCGCTATGCGAATTCCTTTGGAAAGGTTTGGAAAGGAAGGGAAAGGAAGGGACCCACGGAGTCTTTTCCAATTGAAGAATGATCCTGAGGAGCGGTAGTTTCGCATCCGTTTTTCACTGTTAATACGCCATCGCTTTTGAGTGTCTCTAAACACGCCGCACGGCGGTAGACAACACTCGATGAATGTCCTCGCTTGA
>JBGPKH010000174.1:0-14280 GCA_041485845.1 Bryobacteraceae bacterium | reverse complement strand
TTCGCCGCCCCGGTACAGCGCACCTGAGCCCAGGCAAAGCGCGCCGAATTACGGTTCGCAGCCCCGGTACAGCGCACCTGAGCCCAGGCAAAGCGCGCCGAATTACGGTTCGCCGCCCCGCTACAGCGCACCCGAGCTCAGGCAAAGCGCGCCGAATTACGGTTCGCCCCGTGGCAACAGCTCACCGCGTTATAGCGCGCCGGAGACACGGCAGAGCCCGCCAACTTATGGCTCGCCGAGGAACTACAGTGCCCCGAGCTACAGCGCACCGGCACCCAGGCAGCAGAGCGCTCCAAGTTACAGCGCTCCGCGAAGCGCTCCCAGCTACAGCGCTCCGCGTGGCGGAGGTGGCGGCGGGGGCCACTCATCCGCTGGTAGCGGCGGCGGCCATTCCGGCGGTGGCGGTGGTGGTAGGGGCCGCCGGTAAGGGTTTCTTCCAGGAAAGCATCCGTTTCTTCCCATGGGCCCGGTCCCGTTCAGCGGGGGCTGGGCCCTCTTTTCAGGTCGCGACAGAAGTTTACATAATATTCGTTATCGGAAGTCGAAACTCGAGCTGATTGCCGAGATCGCCCCCACCCTCAAAGAGGCCGAATTACGCGTGCTTCTGGAGCTCGCCCGCCGGTGCGACCCGCACACTCACACCTACCCCGCTTCCGCCAAGCTCACCGCCCTGGACATCGCCGTCGAGCAGCTCGTACAGCAGCACACCAGCGGCGCAGTGATCGATGCCGCATGGGCCGCCAGCTAGAGCCTGTCCCATTTACCGGAATTCTGAGCAGACACGTGAAATCATAGCGTGGCGATTTCGGCAGTTTGACTAATTCCGGTGCGTTTTGTAATCGGCGGCGATGCACCGGAAGGCCCGATTTGATTGCGCTGAATGCTCGTGGGACAAGCTCCAGCTACCGGCTACACCCGCGCAACTAGAGCTCACAACAGGTGTAGGTCACTCAGCCCTGAATGACCTACAATCAAGGGGCGGCCATGCCACGCTGCCCTTTTATTTGCCACGAAAGGAACATCACACATGAACATAGACGAACGTCTGGAAAAGCTCACCGAACGGCACGAAGCGCTAGCCCAATCCCTGGAACTCATGCAACACATGCAGCAGGAAAACGAAACCCGCTGGGAAGAGCGCTGGGTCAAGATCGACGCCCGCTTTGACAAAATCGCCGACGGCATGGAAAAGCTCCTCTCCATCGCCCAAAGCCATGAGCACCGCATCCAGGGACTCGAACGCAAATAGGTCCTCCGCCCTTTTAGCCACAGAAAGGAAGAACGGAACCGTGACCGACACACAACTCTATCTCGCCATCGGCGTACCCGTTATCTCGAACGCCATCATGCTCCTGCTCTTCAGCACTCTAATCAATTCCCGCATCGCCGCTTTCGAAAACGCCATCAATCGGCGCTTTGACGACATGCGCACCATGTGGACCGCCGAGCTCCGCCGCGTGGAAGAAGTCCTGGATGCCCGCCTCAAGCACCTCGAAGAAACCAAATGAAGGGGCGGCGCCACACGCCGCCCTTTTTGTGCCAGAGAAAAGGAACATCACAGGTGAACACCACACAGCAGCTTTACCTCACCATCGCCGTAGCGCCCATCCTCAGCCTCGTGATCGTCCTGGCCGGATACATCGTCCAGAACGTTAACCTCAACGCCCGTGTAGCCGAAATCAAGGGCGACATCCGCGACCTGCTCAACGCCCACACCGCCGAAATCCGCGCCGAAATCCGCGCCGTCCAAACTGCAATCAACGGCGTTCGCGAAACGCTGCAAGCCGAGCTAAACGGCGTTCGCTCCGAAATCGCCAAGAACCACAGCGAGTTGCTCAGCAAGCTTGTGGAAGAGCGCTTCCGCTCCCGTTAAGCCAAAGGGGCGGCCTCCACGCCGCCCCCTCGCAGTCGGGTTCGAGAACGCGGAGCGAGCGGAGGAGCGCAGTCCTGGGCGCGGCAGCGTGTCCCAGGGCGAAACGGTCAAGTTATTTTTGCGCGCGCGCTTAGTGCCTCGGTATCCTGATAGATAGTTTCGATCCGGCCCATAAGAGAATCCGCTTGCAGCGGTGCAAAGCGGCTGCGTGATACTAGAGGCGTGGATGAGCACTTGAAGCGATGGGCCGGCGCCACGGCCGGGGGTCCGAAGAGCCTGCAATCGACCGGCGCGTGGCGCGCGATCGAAGAGGAATTCCTGGCGACCGGCCAAGCGTCCCGAGTGCAGAACGCCCTGACGCTGGCGAGAGATGCGTTGGCCGTGGAGGCGTACCGGGCGGCGATCGAGCCGGTCTTCCCACAATCCGCGGCGATGCTGGCCGCCGGCGCTTACGGGCGGGGCGAGACGTTTCCCTACTCCGAGTTGGACATCGTGCTTCTTGTCGAATCGGGAAGGCCGTCGGACGCACTTAAGGAACTGCTGCCGGAGTTCATCCGCCTGCTTTGGGACGCGGGGCTGCGGGTGAACTCCGCGGTGCTCACGGCCGCCGAGTGTCTGGAAGCCGTCGAGCGGTGTAGCGTGCCTGGCTTCAACCTGCTGGGCCGGCGTCTTCTGGCGGGGGACCGCGCGGTTCACGAGAAGCTGGAAGGCCAACTGCCGGCCGCGTTGGAGTCGCACATCCAGAAGTTGAGCCAGCACCTTTGTCAATTGGCGCGCGCGCGCCATGCCCGGTATCGGAACACGCCTCACCACGCGGAGCCCGATGGGAAAGAGGGCCCCGGCGGCTTCGAGGACGTGCGCCTGATCGATTGGCTCGCGATTCTCAAAACGGAGCGCGAAGGACCCGGCGACGAGCTGCGTAACGCCATCGCGCTCGTCTCGTCCGCACGCTGCTTTTTGCACTATCGTGCCGGCTGCGACTACAACATTTTGGATTCCGAAGCCCAGGAGAGCCTGACAGGTCAAACCTTCGCGCGGGGCAAATCTTCTTCCGAGTGGATGCGCCAGTATTTCCAATGCGCGCGCACGATTTTCAATGAGGCGCGCCGCGCGATCGACGGGGCGGAAAAGAGCCAGAGCGCACTGCTGGAGAACTTCCGCGAGTACCGATCGCGGCTCTCGAACCAGGAGTTCACGGTGTCGCGCGAACGCTTGCTTTTGCGCAACCCGGCGGAACTCGCAAACGATCCGGCTCTGGTCTTCCGGATGCTCGAGTTCATCGGCCGCCACGGCGTGGCGCCGGCTTCTGAAACGGAGCGCAGATTGGCGGCGGCGCGCGAGGCTTTTGCGGACTACTGCGCCCAGCCGCGACCGCTGTGGGCGGCATTCAAAACCATCCTCGCGTGCCCGCACGCAGCCATGGCGCTGCGGGCGCTGGAGACCGCCGGCCTTATGGGGGGGCTGTTTCCCGAGTGGGGCGTCATCGAACACCTGGTAACCACCGATCCGGAGTACCGTTATACCGTCGACGAGCTGACGCTGCTGGCCGTCGAACGCGCCCTCGAATTGGGTTCCGCGCCCAACCCGGAGCGGCAGCCATTCGCGACGCTGTTCTCGGAAATCGATGACGTGGCGCTCCTTCTCTTTGCGCTCCTGTTTCACGAGATGGGGCGGGGCGGCGCCGATCCCTTGCGGCTCGCCGCGGAGCGCGCGCGGGAAGCCATGGCCCGTATGCAGGTGCCGGATGAAGCGCGGAGCACCGTGGAATTCCTGATCGGGCATCAGTCCGACCTTTCCGGCGCAGGGAGCGGCCGCGACATGGACGACCCGGCGACGGCACGCCTTCTGGCGGACCGGGTGGGAACCATCGAGCGGTTGAAACTGCTCGCGGTCATGACCTACGCCAGAATTGTGGCCCTCAGTGCAGAGGATAAGATCCCCTGGCGCCTGGAGCAGTTGTGGCTCGCGTATAATGCCGCCGGGTATGAGCTGGTTTGCGAGCTGGAAACCGATCGCATCCAGAAGGTGCCCGAGAATCTCCCCGCCAACGCCGGGTTCATCAAGGGATTTCCGTTGCGCTACCTGCGGGCATACTCCGCAACGGAGATTGACGGACATCTCCAGCTCTTCGAGCTCAGCCGGCCGGCCGGAGTGGCCGTGCGGCTGGACCCCAAGGAGGGGGCGTATCGCCTTACGGTGGTGGCGCTGGACAAGCCATCCCTGTTCGCATCGTTTGCCGGGGCGATTTCCAGTTTCGGCCTGGATATTCTGAAAGCCGAAGCCTTCTCCAACGCAACCGGAGTCATTTTGGATACGTTCGTTTTCGCCGATCCGAAACGCATGCTCCAGCAAAACCCGACCGAAGCCGACCGGCTGAGCGACCTGATCCGGCGCATCGCGCTCGGCAAGACGGACGCGCAAAGGTTGATGCGAGGCCGCGCGCTGCCGGATCCTGGCAGGCGGGCTACGCCTCCGCAGGTGCAGTTCGATTCCGAAGCGTGCCCCTCGGCGACACTGGTAGAGATCGAAACCCAAGATCGGCCGGGACTGCTGTACAGCCTGGCAACGGTCTTCTCGTCGAATGCCTGCAACATCGACGTGGTACTGGTGGACACCAAAGGCCACCGCGCGATCGATGTGTTCTACGTGGCGCACGAGGGGCGGAAGCTGTCGCCGGATATGCAAGCGAGGCTGAAGGAGAAGCTTCTGGCGGCGTGTTGAGACATGTGGGGCAGGTTGTCAACCTGCGGGCCGGGTGTCACCCGGCCCGTGCGGCGGCTGGCAACCGGCGCGCCGGATCCCATCCGGCCCCACATCACGCCAGCTTGTACGGCCGTCCGCGGTACATTCCGACGCGCTCGACGTTGCGGATTCGGATCAGTTGCACGCTGACGTTGTCGGAGCCGTCGCGTTCGTTCGCGGCAGAAATCAGTTCGCGGGCCGCCGCGTTCAGGTCGGTGTTGCGATTCACGATGTGCGCCATTTCGGCGGCAGGGATCGCGCCGTGCAGTCCGTCGGAGCACAAGAGGAGCACATCGCCAATCAAGACGAGGTGGTCACCGGTCTCCACGCCGACGAACATGCCGTTGCCCAGTGAGCGGGTGAGGATGTGCCGCGTCTCGGCTTCGGCCGCCTCCTGAGAGGAGAGCAGACCCAAACGCGCCTGCTCACCGACCATGGTATGGTCGCGCGTGAGCGCCGTAGCGTGGCCGTGCCGAATCGAGTAGCAACGCGAATCGCCCACGTGGGATACCACGGCGCGATCGAACCGCAGAGCGCATGCGACCAGGGTAGTCGCCATGGCCGCGCCGCCCGGTCTCGAGGCCAGTCCGGTTTCGAAGACCTTCTCGTTGGCGGCTTGAACCAGGCGCGGCAATAACGACCTGAGTTGCTCGCCGCGACGGGCCCGGCGAAACCCGGCCAGCAGCGTCTCCACCGCTGTGCGGGAAGCGACTTCGCCCTTCTCCTGGCCACCTACTCCATCGGCCAGCGCAAACAGCCAGCCATGAGTGTGCTCCTGTTCCGGGACTTCGGGGAGCACGTAACCCAGATAGTCTTCGTTGTGGTCACGTACTCGCCCGCAGTCGGAAGCTTGAGCAAACTCGAGCTCTAGCATAGGCGCCTAAGACCCGGGTTCACTTTGCAGCCACATGTGGGGCAGGTTGACAACCGGCGGCCGATTGTCAATCGGCCTGCTGACACCGTGCGTGCTCTCGCCACTCAAAGTGAACAGTATTGGATCTAGCATAGGTCAATGTTACGATGCGGCCTTCAGGTGCGAACGTTCGGCTATCAGGGTGGTCCGTCCCCTGGCTTTGCTGGAACGTATGAAGTAGATCCCGCCGTAAAGCGCCCACACCAAGGCGACCCCGAGAGCCAGCAGCGGTTCCATTTTGGTGCCGTATCCCATGAACGGCCCGAGCAGATAGAACGCCATGCACCCCAGGTTCGCCACCAGCCCGAAAATCGGGACAAAGAGGTGGCGCAATGGACTGTACTTGGGATGCCGATGGTACGCCACCATGCAAATCACGCAACTCAGCGCGTACAGCACAAACGTGCCGAAATTGGAAGCCAGGGTAACGGTAAGAAGCGAATTCGGCAGAGCCGCCATTTTGTCGTGAGAGAGGTATCCAAAACTCGACCAGAAGCCCTGCGGGAGACCCTTGATCGTGGCATCCGTCAGAGCGCCGCCGTCGCCGAAAAGGTTGCTTACCGTGGCGCACCCGACCACGGCCGAAATCACCGCCAGCGTCCAGATGGCGCGATGCGGCGTGAGGTTGCGCGCGTGCAGCATTCCTAAGGAATCCGGCAATTCCTCGTCCTTACCCATAGCGTAGGTCACGCGCGCCCCGGTGTTCATGCAGGAGAGCGTGGTGCCGATGATCGCCAGGAATACGGTGAAGGCCTGGAACTCCATGAAGATCCGCCCATTGCCCGGGCCGAGTATGGCGTTGCCCACGACCACCATCATGTCGCCGATGGGCGCGGCCGACCCGGTGGCGCTTTGCATGGTGTAGCCGCTATTCAGAAAGTAGTTGGCAGCGAAGTACTCGAAGAGATAGCAGAAAGCCCCCTGCACCAGCAGCGAGGTCACCGCGGCAATGGGGATGTGGCGCTTCGGGTCCTTGGCTTCGCCGCCCATGGCCGTCACCGATTCGAATCCGACCAGAATCAGAATGGCGATGGTAGCCTGAACGAACATCCAGCCGAAGTTGTGCATTCCGGTCACCGAACCGGCGGTGGGGTGCGAGAGGAACTTGCCGCTCTCGTCCTTCTCGGGATACGCGATCTGGAAAGGCACAGGCTTGCCGGCGGCGTCCAGCCTGGGCTTCGGAATACCATTGGCATCGCGCAGGACGACGTCGGCGGGTTGTCCGTTGACGGTCTGCTTCTCAGTGGCAAACTCATACGTGTACGCGTCGCCCGAAGCGGAATCGAACTGATACGCCACGCTCCCCGGAGGGTGATTCGTGCGGTAGCCCAGAGCCATCACCGAGAAGACTACCAGGGCGCTGATCTGAATCACGTTGATTGCGACGTTTACCGACGTCGAGCCGTTTACCCCGCGGTGTGCGATGTAGGCCACACCGAAGGAGAACGCGATGGCCACGGCCATCATGAACATGGGTCCGGGGTTGGAGGCGCTCATGAACGAAGGCCAAATGGTTCCGGTGAGGTAGCCCACCAGGACTCCCATCACGCCCACCATCACGCCCGGGTAAAGCCAATAGTACAGGTGCGAGCCCCAGCCGACGATGAACTTCGAAAGGCGCGCGTACGGCCAGGCTGTCTCATGGTTGAGGAACGACTGCTCGGCAAAGTAATACGAGCTGCCCGTGCCGGGATACAGCTTCGCCATTTCCGCGTAGCAAACTGCCGTGGCCAGGCACAGCAGCAACGCGAAGAAAATGCCCGCCCACATGGCCGGCGCCGTCGCGCCGGCCGTGCCTTGGGCGACGAAGGTTAGCCAAAGGAAGGCGCCGGGTGCGATGAGCGCCATTGCGTTCATCGTCAGGCCGGTCAGACCCAGAGTCGGTTTCATGGTAACTTCGGCGTTGTCTGCCATAGGTTCTCTCCTAGATTGTTCTAAGAAGCCCGGAGTCGGGAGTTGGAAGTCAGGTTCCCGATGTCCCGGCTCTTCGCTCCAACATTATTTCTTCGGCGCCAGGTACGCGATCAGTCCCAGCAGGACCGTCGGCTGCGTCTTTGCGCCATTGGGCTGGTTCCTTTTCTCGAAGAAGGGCTGGTCCGACCAGTCGGTGCGGAACTCGGCGCGGGTCATTAACCATCCCGATAACTTGTATTCGCCCGTGAGTGTGAATTCCTTGACGGTCTGCGAGGTTCCCGTGGAAAACCCGTCCATATCGTTGAAAAACTCGAGGCGCGTCGCGACGGCGTACTTTTTGCCGATGGCATAGCGGGCCGCGCCGGCCAAGCCCGTCCACTGACTGGCGCCGGAGCCGATGTTCTTGTCGCGCCCGTAGTCGAAATTCAGGTACCAACTGAACTTGTCGGTCTGGTTGACCACGACGTTGGTGTCGTAGAGATTGCGCCATCCCTTGGTCGTGCCGAAGTGCTCGGGGCCTACGTAGTAAGTATTGTTCCAGGTAACCTTCTTCCAGGCGTAAGCTCCGGTGAAACCATAGGTCTTTCCACTGTTGATGGGTTCGACGTTGTTCCAGCCGTTGACCACCTGGAAGCTTCCCGTGAAGTGCGAGCCGATCGGGTACAGCAGCCGGAAACCGGTGTGAGAGTACGGAATCGCCCATGCGAACAGCAGCGAGTGCGAATAGCTCCAGTTCTGATTAGTCTCGATGACTTCGGCTCCCGCCGAGGTTACGAACTCGCCGGCATCCAGTTCCACACCGTGCCACGACTTTGGTTTCACGCTGACATAAGCCTGCTTAAAGTATTTCCAGGACTCCGGATCGCGGTTGCCGGCGTGAATGATGTCGAAGGTCTCTCCGAAGCCCACGTCGAGATGAAAGCCGATGGGAGCCGGTGCATGGTCGATGGTGATCATTCCCATGCCGACGTGCGGCATGTTAGAGCGCACATCGAAGTTGCGCAGCGAGTTGAAGCCGGAGGGAGGGTTATTGAAGCTCTTGTCGACATACCCGTCGAACATGAAGCTGAAATCCGTACCCCACTGCCTGAGGGGCGAAGAGGGCGGAGGCGCCGGTGCAGCAGTCGGGGTTGATCCGGCCGGTGGATTGTCGGGTGTCTGCGCCTGGGCGACGGCCATACCTCCCAACACAATAGATCCAGCGACGAGAGTCGCGAAGTACGTTTTCCGCATGGTTCTCCTCCAGGTTGAAATGTGGAAACTCGGCACTAAGGAACATTGGGTGCCGTCGAGGGCGATGCGGACGTGGCCCGCCTTCATTACAGCTCGATTAGGGTCCAGTCTAGCCGCTTCTTGTCGACCAAGGGAAATAGATAATTTTTATTGGCACAATTTGAAAATTCCTGTTCGCACTCTCCGCTCGTGAGCACTTGGGTCGGGTATCCTTAAGACTTTAAAGAGGCGATGAGCGCGGAAATCGAGTGCGCGGTTTCAGGCGCGCTCCCGTTCTCATCAGCGAGGCGAAAAAATGATGCAGGCGCAAGCTACGGGATGGCCGGATATTACGCAGGCGCTGTGCGCCGTGCTCATCCTTCTGGTTCCCCTCGCCGCCGCGGGAATCGCTCTGATCAATGCCGGGCTGGGCCGCTCGCGAAGCGCCGCCCACGCCATGCTGGGCGCGGTTTGTGCGATGTCGGTGGCGGTCCTGGTGTACTTCGTTTGCGGGTTTTCGTGGCAGGGATTTCCCGGCCGGCCGGCGCACGCCTTCACGGTGGCGGGCAAACCATGGAACTGGATTGCGGCGGAGCCGTTTTTCTTTCGCGGTCTGGCGCTGGATGGATCGCCCGCGGCGCTGACCGCATGGCTGCAGATGTTCAGCGTGGGGATCGCGGCGCTGATTCCGCTGGGCGCCGGAAACGACCGCTGGCGATTGGGAGCCAGTTGCGCCTCCACCGCTCTTTTGGCCGGTTGGACGTATCCGTTATTTGCGCACTGGGTGTGGGGTGGCGGATGGCTGGCACAACTCGGCGTCAATTACGGCCTGGGATACGGCTTTCTGGATGCGGGCGGGGCGGGCGCCATTCAGGCCGTGGGAGGCCTTACCGCTCTGGCGGTCGCGTGCATCCTGGGCCCTCGCCGTGGGAAGTACGCGGCCGACGGCATGCCCGCGGCGATCCCCGGCCACAATGCGGTGCTGGTTCTCTTCGCCTGTTTTCTGACCTGGTTGGGATGGATCGGCCTGAATGGCAGCGGGAGTCTCCTGTTTACCGGGGCCGCGCCTGGAAGCCTCTCGCTGGTTGCGGTCAACACCACACTCTCCGCGGCGATGGCCGCGCTGGCGGCCGCCGGCATCACCCGTATCCGTTTCGGCAGGCCGGATGCTTCGCTTTGCGCCAACGGCTTTACCGCCGGCCTGGTGGCGAGCAGCGCTGCCTGCGCTTTCGTCCATCCCGCGGCCGCGGCCGTCACGGGCGCGATTGCCGGCGCGCTGGCGACCTTGTCCGTGGAGTGGCTCGACGCGCGCCTGGGGGTGGATGACCCGGCGGGCTCGATTTCGGTACATGCCGTGGGGGGTCTCTGGGGCGTGCTGGCGTTGGGGATCTTCGCGCGCATTCCCCTGGACCGGGGGCTCAACGGAGTGGGCACAGGCGCGGGTAATGCGAACCAGTGGCTGGCGCAATTGGCCGGGATCGCGACCTTGCTCGGATTGGTATTGCCGATGACGTATTCGCTGAATTGGCTTCTGAACCGATTCTACCCGCAACGAGTTTCCGCGGAGGGCGAGCCGCACGGTTTGGACTTATACGAGCTTGGCGCCGGAGCCTACCCCGAATTCGTGACCCATCGGGAAGACTACAGACCAAGGTAGTGCGGGATGCCGTATGCCGCTGGCTTAGGGCTCGTCATGAAACAACCTTCTCATCGCTCCCTTTGGTCGCGGCTCAGTAACTTACCTCCTGCCGAGCCGCAACTTACCTCCTGCCGAGCCGCGACCCGCGACCCGCGACCGAAGGGAGCGGTCCGCAATTGGCAACGTTGTTTCGTGACAAGGTCTTACGCGCGAGGCTCGGCATGCCGGGCACGAGATCGTGGCGGCTCTGCGGCAGCCGTTCGCCTGCGGATACACCGTGAGCACGCCGCCGTGCGCGGCCCGAACGGAAATCTCAATTCAGTGGATCAATTCTTTCTATTGGAAGTGTGGAGGCCGGCGAATTTAGAATTGAGGAATGCAGATCGGAGGTCTTGCGTGGCGAGAGGACCAAACATCAAACCACTGCGTGCCCGGTACGCCGGGAAATATCCCGTTCCAAAACCCGCCTCCATCGATGAGCAAAGCTGGGCGATGTTCACTGCCTACTTTCAGGAAGGTCTCACCCTGAGGGAGATCGGCGCGAACGCCCGTGTTTCACCATCTCGCGTCTGTCGCGTGCTGTATGAGGTGGACGCGCAACTCGCCTCCGCCCGGCGCGCCGGACCGGAAGGAGAGCCCGTTGTCCTCGAGTCGCCGATCGAAGATCTTGCGTTGTCGTCACGGGCGCGGAATGCGCTCCGCAGTCGCGGGTGCAACAGCGTGCAGGACGTGTTGCGGCTGGATCTATCGGGGCCGGTGCGGGGGATCGGGCGTAAGACCAGGGGTGAAGTGCTCGCGGCCCTGCGCAACTCGGGGCTCCCCCACCCGGAATTGGATGAGCCTTTGGACCCGGATTTTCGAATTCTCGATCGCAGCCTGGAACGTATACGCGGCAGGATCGGCGCGGCGCTCGAGGACGTGACCAACGAGATCGCAGCGGTTCAGAAGAGGCTCCGCAAACGAATGGAGACGCGGAATGGCGGCGCCACGGACGGGGTCACCCCTGCCTGACCGGCAGCGCGCATTGCAGCGGCATCGCAAGATCGCGAAAGCTTAGGGAGACAGAAGTCGGAGTGGCCGCGCGCCGATTCCGGCTCGGGCTTCCGGCTCCCGTGTTTACTGGATGAAGAGTAGGGCCGTCGCATGACTGAACTGGAGATACGCCACGAGAGCGAGCACGTGACCATCGCTTCCCACCGCACGCACACCGCTGCCATTATGCGGAAATCGAGCGCCAACGATGCCTGGGCGCACTACCAGTCCACGCGGGTGAAGTATCACAACCTCGAGTTGCGCGAGAACCTGGTGCAGGTGTTCGGCGCCAAGGGCGGGCCGGCCGGCGAGATGCCGGCGGATGATGCCGCGCAGAAGAAGAAGTACGAGGCCCAGGGCAAGCAAATCCAGGAAGAAGCGCGAAGGCCGGCCAATCCGCCGAAATGGATGAGCAGCGCGCGCTGCGCTACGATATCGGCGAAGGACCGATCGAAATCGGGCTGGTGCTGAGCTCGCTCTATTTCATTGCGCGCCGCCGGATGTTTCCCGCGATCGGCGTGCTCGCCGGAATCGCGGTGTGGCCGTGGCTGCGACGGGGCTGATGGGATCCTGACGATTTTTTTACGCCTTCTTTATGCGTTGACTCCTACAATCCTGTTGAGGAACAGCGTTGCCGGGGACGCCAATGGTAACATAAGCGTTCGGTCAATCCGTATGCGGAGCGTAAACAGCGGCGGGAGGGACGGTGGGCAGCCCTTCTAGCCTGGATGCCCCCATCTCCCGCGTGCCGCTTTCCCCTCCGGTGTTATCCATGGCATCACTGCGTCCCGGCGACCAACTCGGCCACTACCGCATCGAGGAATTGGTAGCGCGCAGCGGTATGGCCTCGATCTACCGCGCGACCGACATGCGTAACGGCCGCCCGGTCGCCATCAAAATTCCGCATCCCGAGATGGAGGCCGACCCGGTTCTTTTCGACCGCTTCAAACGCGAGATCGAAATCGGCGAAAAGCTGGACCATCCCGGCGTGATGAAGGTCCTGGATCACGGCGAACCCGGCCAGGTCTACATGGTGATGGAGTGGGTGCCGGGCCGCCTGCTCCGCAAATTGCTGGCCGAGAACCGCAAGCTGCCGATGGACCGGGCTGGCGCCATCACCATCGCGATCTGCGATGCCCTGGATTACATTCACCGGAACGGCGTGGTACATCGCGATCTGAAGCCCGAGAACATCATGATCGACGGCGAAGATCGCATCAAGCTGATTGACTTTGGGATTGCGGGGAAGGCTGGATCGCGGCGGCTCACTTTCGGGAAGCTGTCGCAGATCGCGGGGACGCCCGATTACATTTCGCCGGAGCAGGTCAAGGGCAAACGCGGCGACGGGCGCAGCGATATCTACTCGCTGGGAGTGATTTTGTACGAAATGGCGACCGGAGAGACGCCCTTTCAGGGAGCCAATCCGTTTGTCGTCATGAACGATCGGCTGCTGAACAATCCGGTGCCGCCGCGCGAATGGAATCCCGACGTTTCGCCGCAGTTTCAGGAAGTGATTTATCGCGCCATGGAGCGCGATCCGCAGAACCGCTACTCGACGGCCAACGAATTTGCGTGGGACCTGGAGCATCTGGACCAGGTCGCCGCCGCCGACCGCACGGAGTTGCGCGATTGGAAGCGGCGGCGTACACCCTGGCTGAGGCAGGTCTTGTTTTACGTGGGGATGGCGCTGATACCGGTGGTCATCTTCGGACTGCTGTTCCTGGTTGCCAGGCGGCACTGAGAGGAACGGCGGAGAGCTCCGGCTCCAGCCCCACCGCACGACACGCCTCGAGCAGCGCGCCCTCCGCCGGCCCGCGCTTCGGCGGTCCGAAGCGATTCCCTTCCTCCAGCTCCACCAGAATCCGGAAGCGCCGAAGGGCGAGGCCGCCGATGGAGGCGATTGAACAGACAATCGAGGAACAGGTAAGATCCCTGTGCTACCGTGTTGAACGATTCCAGATAGAATAGGACGGTGGCAACTGGTCGAGGACGGCCCAGACCATTTCACCCGGAATTCCTATTTGAGCGCGTTGAGATGTTTCGCGGGATCTTCGCATGGGCCGGGACAAAAGCTGATTGGGCGCGAATGCGTTCTCTGGCCGGGGCGTTTGAAAATGCCCTTTCATGTTTGAACAGGCTTTCAAGAACATCGACGACGTCCTCTGGAAAGAGGCCGGCTGCACCACCGAACTGGACTACACCGAGCAGACCTCGTGGCTCCTCTTCCTGAAATATCTCGACGGGCTGGAGCAGGACAAAGCCGACGAAGCCGCCCTCGAACGCAAGCGGTCCTCGACAAACCCTACCGCTGGGAAGAATGGGCCGCCCCCAAGGGCCCCAAGGGCAACGACGGCCAGATGGACCACAACCGGGCGAAGACCGGCGACGACCTCCGCGACTTCGTCAACCAGAAACTCTTCCCCTACCTGCACGGTTTCAAGCAAAAGGCCACCGGACCGAACACCATCGAATATAAGATCGGGGAGATCTTCGGCGAGATCAAAAACAAAATCTCCAGCGGCTACAATCTCCGCGAGATCATCGACCACATCGACGACCTCCGCTTCCGCTCCCAGACCGAGAAGCACGAGCTGTCGCACCTCTATGAGGCCAAAATCCGCAACATGGGCAACGCCGGACGCAACGGCGGTGAGTATTACACCCCGCGTCCGCTCATCCGCGACATGGTGCAGGTGGTCGCGCCCAAAATCGGCGAGCGCGTCTACGATGGCGCCGTCGGCTCGGCGGGCTTCCTGTGCGAATCGTTCGATTTCATGAAGGCCAAGCCCGGCCTCACCACGAAGGAGTTCTCGACCCTCCAGACCCGCACCTTCACCGGCAAGGAAAAGAAGTCGCTGGCCTACGTCATCGCCATCATGAACATGATCCTGCATGGCATCGAAGCGCCCAACATCATCCACACCAATACCCTCACCGAGAACCTCGCCGACATCC
>JBGPKH010000173.1:0-14297 GCA_041485845.1 Bryobacteraceae bacterium | reverse complement strand
CTTGTCGAGGGAACCGATCTGAGCGCGGTGAAAGGCCGGGGCGACCTTCGCCGGCCGGCGCGAGTACAGGTCGTTCAGGCGTTCAGTGACGGCATCGGTTTGCTCACGATCAAGGAACTCCGCAATCGCCGTGGAGTAAAGCTCGCTCCTCGAAACCCGGAGGCGGCGGGCCGCGGCTTCCGCCAGCCGGAAGAGCTCGTCGGGCACCGATATTACGGTTTTCATTGGCCCCGCCCTACAGCTTGAACAGCTCCCGCAACCGCCGCGTCTGCACCCTACTCACGGGCACTTCGGTGTGCTTGCGGTCGTCCATGCGGAGCTGGTAGCTCGACTTGAACCACGGCACCACTTCCTTGATCCGGTTGATATTGACCAGATAAGACCGGTGCACGCGCCAGAACATTTCACGGTCGAGGTTGGCCTGCAAGTCTTCGATGGTGCGGTAGCTGGAGTGGCCCTCCAGGTTGGTGGTCACGAGCGTGATCAGGCCATTGTCGATGGTGGCGTAGATCACGTCGTTGGCATCCACGATGAACTGCCGGCTATTGGCCCGCACCAGGAGCTTGGTACGCGGCGGGGCAGCGCTTTGGGAGGCAGCCGACGCATCGGGCGCTTTCTTGTCCTGAATGGTGCGCCGCGCCCGTTCAATCGTTTCCGCAAGCCGCAGCTTGTCGACAGGCTTGAGGAGGTAGTCCAGAGCTTCCAGGCGGAAGGCTTCCACGGCGTACTGGTCGTAAGCGGTCACGAAGATGAAGTAAGGCAGGTCGCTGCCCTTTTCGCGCAGCCGGCGGACCACGCCCAGGCCGTCCAGGCCGGGCATCTGCACATCGAGGAAGACGATTTCAGGCTCCAGTTTTTGGATCATTTCCACCGCTTCCAGTCCGTTGGAACCCGTTGCAATTACTTCCACTTCCGGGAAATCTTTGAGGAGATATGAGAGCTCGTCGCAGGCCAGTTGCTCGTCATCGACGACAATTGTCGTGAGTGTGGCCGTCGCACGGTCGCGCATGGAGTTGCTATTATAGCATTTCGACTTTAAGGAGAACGTTTTTGCCCAATCCAGACAACGTCCGAATCGCGCCTGCCGAAGGCAAACTGGGGGTTTTAGTCCCCGGGATGGGCGCGGTGACGACGACGTTTATCGCCGGTCTCGAAGCTATCAAGCGAGGCATGGCGAAACCCATCGGTTCCCTGACGCAGCTCGGAACGATCCGTTTGGGAAAGCGCACCGAGGGACGCAGCCCCGCGATCCGCGATTTCGTCCCGCTGGCCAAGGCCGATGACCTGGCCATAGGGTGCTGGGACATCTTCGAAGACAACGCGTACGAGGCGGCGGTGAAGGCCGGCGTGCTCGACATGTCGCTGCTGGAACCGCTCAAGGAGCCGCTCTCGGCCATCACGCCGATGAAGGCGGTGTTTGACCAGGAGTACGTCAAGCGCATCCACGGACCCAACGTCAAGACCGGCGGATCCAAGATGGAACTGGCCGAGATGGTGATGGACGACATCCGGCAGTTTAAGGAAAAGACCGGCGTCTCGCGGATGACTATGATCTGGTGCGGCTCCACCGAAGTGTATCACCAGGCCGCCGCGGTGCATGCCACGCTGAAGGATTTCGAGTGCGGGCTGCACCACAATGAGCCGGAGATTTCGCCCAGCCAGATCTACGCGTACGCCGCCTTGAAGTCCGGCGTGCCGTACGCCAACGGCGCCCCGCACCTGACCACGGACATGCCCGCGCTGCTGGAGCTGGCGCGCAACATGAACGTGCCGGTGGCCGGCAAGGACTACAAGAGCGGTCAGACCTTCATGAAGACGCTGATCGCGCCGGGTCTGAAATCGCGCATGCTGGGCCTGAACGGGTGGTTTTCCACGAATATCCTCGGCAACCGCGATGGGGAGGTATTGGACGACCCGGGATCGTTCCGGTCCAAGGAGGTCAGCAAGTCGTCGGCGCTCGAGTACATCCTGCAGGGCGATCTCTATCCCGACCTGTACAAGGACTTCTATCACAAGGTGCGGATTGAATACTACCCGCCGCGCGGGGACGCCAAGGAAGGCTGGGACAATATCGACATCTTCGGGTGGCTGGGCTACCCAATGCAGATCAAGATCAATTTCCTGTGCCGCGATTCCATTCTGGCCGCGCCGCTGATGCTGGATATCGTTCTGTTCATGGACCTGGCGCAGCGGGCCGGCATGCGCGGTATCCAGGAGTGGCTGTCGTTTTATTTCAAGGCGCCCATGCACGCCGCGGAAGTTTACCCGGAGCACGACGTTTTCATTCAACTCATGAAGCTCAAGAACACCCTGCGGTGGATGCGGGGTGAGGACCTGATTACTCACCTGGGCCTGGAATATTACGACTGATCGCTGTATCGTTTATAAGACGCGGGGCTCGGGGCGAAATGGTTCCCCGCGCTTCCGCGTCGCATTGTCTGGGAGCATATGAAGGTACTGGTCATCGGTGGAACGCTATTCATCGGGCGGCTCCTGGTGGAGGAGTTGCTGAAAGCAGGCCACGACGTTGCGATCTTGCACCGCAAGCCGAAGCACGACTTGGGCCGGCGTGTCGAGAACCTCATGGCGGACCGCAATGACGCGGATTCCCTGAGCGAAGCCCTGTCCGGGCGCCGGTTCGACGTAGTATTCGACAACGTCTACGACTGGGAGCGCGGCACCACGGCGGCGCAGGTAGAGGCCACCGTGCGGGCCTGTGGAAACCGCATCAGCCGTTACGTCTTCCTGTCGAGCGTGGCGGCCTACGGCGACGGGCTCAACCACAAGGAGAGCGACCCGCTGGCCCCGGACTATCACAGCGAGCCGTACGTCCGCCATAAAGCCACCACCGAACGGCTGCTGTTCCGCATGCGCGCGAAGTCGGGTTTCCCGGTGGTGACGTTCCGGCCGCCGTTCGTCTATGGCGCGAACAATCCGTTCTACCGCGAGCAGTTTTTCTGGGACCGTCTGCGCGCCGGCCGGCCGGTCATCATTCCGGGCGACGGTCACCGGCTGATGCAGTTTGCCTACGTCACCGACCTGGTGCAGGCGATGCTCCGCACGATGGTGGAACCCAAGGCGGTGGGCGAGGCCTTCAATATCGGGGACCCCAAGCCGGTGACACAGGTGGAGCTGGTGGAGAAGCTGGCGAAGGCGGCTAATGTGGAGCCGTCGCTGGTGCGCATCCCGCGCGACCTGATCGCGCATGCCGGCGGCAACGCCATGGAGGAGCCCTACTATTTCGGCCAATACCTGGATCTCCCGCCAATCACCGAGAACATCGGCAAGGTGACTCGGGTTCTGAAGATGAAGCTCACGCCGTTCGAGGTGGGATTGAAGGAAACGTACCGTTGGTATACCCGCAATCGCAAACCGCGGACGGTGGGTTTCGAATTCGACGACAGGCTGCTGGCGATGGCTAAGGCGGGATCCACGGCGAGCGTGTAGGGCGGAAAGCGGGGGTTGGGGGCTAGGAGTTGGGGGTTGGGGCATGGCGCATCGCATACTGACTACAACGGTCGGCTCCTATCCGATTCCCGATTGGCTGGTCTCACTGCCGAGCGAGCAGGCGCTGATCGATGCCACGCGCGTGGTGTTTGCCATCCAGCGGCAGGCGGGCATCGACCTGCCCACCGACGGCGAGTTCTACCGCTTCGATGTCAACCATCCCGACACCAACGGCATGATCGATTACTTCGTTCGCCGGATGGGCGGGGTGCGAACCCGTCTTGGACGCTCGGACCACGAAGCATTCCAGCGCTACGCCCCCATGCGCTTCCGGCGGAAGGCCGCCGGCGTAGTCGAAGGGCCGCTCACCGAGGGCGGGCTGAACCTTCTCGGCGATTGCGAGCGGGCCGCCTCCGTTGCCGGCGGCGACTTCAAGTTCACGGTCACGAGCCCCTACATGCTGGCGCGCACGCTCCTGGATCGTCACTACGGCGATTTCAGCCGGCTGACCATGGCAATCGCGGATGTCCTGGCCGATCAGGTCGCCGGCCTGCCGTGCGCTTGCGTGCAGGTCGACGAGGCGAACCTTCCTGGCAATCCAGTAGACGGTCCGCTGGCCGCCGCCGCGATCAACACCGTGCTCGACCGCGTCCACACGCAGAAAGCCGTACATCTGTGTTTCGGCAACTACGGCGGCCAGGTGGTGCAGAAGGGCGGATGGGGCGCATTGACGGCCTTCCTCAACGGGCTTCGCGCGGATCACCTGGTTTTGGAATTGGCCCACAGGCCTCCGCAGGATCTCGAAGCTCTGAAGCAGGTGGACCCGCGGATCTCCATAGGCATCGGCGTGGTGGACGTGAAGATCAATCACGTCGAGACCGCCGATGAAGTCGCCGCGCGGATCGAACGGGCGGAGAAGGTCATCGGACCCGGCCTGGTTGCCTGGGTTCATCCGGATTGCGGATTCTGGATGCTCCAGCGCTCGGTTGCCGATCGTAAGATCGAAGCCCTGGTCAAGGGGCGCGACCGCTACTTGGGCGCATGAAGGGCGGCGGCGTATGAAGGGTGCAGTTTCACCGGCGGAATCCACTTCGTTTCGCGACGCCACCACCGGTGCGCTGGTGTATCAAATGACCGCCGGACCCGCGATCAGCCACCCGAGCTACTTCCTGCAATCGTCGTTTCTGCCGGGTGACGACGCGATCCTCTTCACCTCCTATCGCACCGACTCCGCGCAGTTGTTTGCGGCTGGTTTTCCCCAGGGGCCCGTCCGCCAGCTCACCGACGGCCCCGCCATTCATGCCTTTTCGCCCGCGATTCATCCCGACGGGCGCGAGATCTTCTTCGTTCGCGGCGGGAGCCTGTGGGCTATTGCGTGCGCCTCTCTCAGCGAGCGCTGCGTCGCCGAGATCGCCGGCGCCCAACTCGGCGAGCCTTCCATCAGCCCCGACGGGGAGTGGTTCGTCACGGCGTTCAAGCAGGGTGCGCAGTCAGGACTCTTGACCGGCCGCTGTGACGGCAGCGGCGCCCGGCGGATCCCGTTCCCCCGCACCGTGATCCACCCGCAGTTCCACCCCATCGAGGACGAATGGATCGAATTCGCCGCGGATCCGGCGCCCCGTATGTTTCGGGTGCGCCGGGACGGAACCGGCCTCGAGTGCCTGTACGAGCACGGCAACGATGAGTTCATCGTGCACGAGACCTTTCTCGGAAAGACCGGCGAGCTGGTGTTCACCGTTTGGCCCTTCCGTCTGTGCCGAATGGATTGGACCACGCGCGAGGTGCGAGTCATCGTGGAGTACAACGCGTGGCACATCGCACCGAATCGCGCCGGCACCGAGATCCTGTGCGACACCAATCACCCGGACGAAGGCATCCAGGTCATCGACGCCGCAACGGGCGCGCGCCGGACCGTCTGCCGATCGGAGGCCACCAACCAGGGCAGTCAATGGAAGACCTCGCGCTATGCCCTGGCGGAGGACTTCGCCGCGGCCCGCAGTCTGGCAAAGACCGCGGGCAACCTGAGCTGGATGGAGACCGCCTCGGACACCGTCTATGGCCCGCAATGGAGTCATCCGCATCCATCCTGGTCTGTCAACGAAGACAAGGTAGCTTTCGCGAGCGACCGCAGCGGGATTACGCAGGTTTACGTGGCCATGCTCTGAAGCGGGCCAGCGCTTCCGCCAGCTTCTGGCCGGTGTCGTCGGCCAGCGCGGCTTCGCGCAGGTACTTAAGTTGCGCGGCCCCATCGTCCATTGTACGTAAGCGCGGAAGCGCGGCGATCAGGGTGTCGAAGTTGCGCGTGCCGCGGGCGTGGGTGTCGCCGTAGCCTTTGATCAGGCGCGGACATTCGGCGACCTCGCGCGCGAGCGCCGGATTCACCGCTGCAACTTCGGGAATTTGAGCCAGCCACTCGCGGATCTTGCGGTGCTCTCTTTGGAAGCGCAGCGACCTACGCCGCCACGGGCGCAGGGAGGCCACCGCGTAGAGCCGCAGGAAGCCGCCCAGGGACGTGGTCTCGACGATTTTGCCGTGGCGCGTGAAGCGCTCCACCAGCCTGCGCGCCCAGACGGTGGACAGCAGCCACTGACCAAGCGCGGCCGGAAGAATGTCCGCGAGCTCGCCGACGCGGGGATACACGTAGTCGTTGATCTGTACCAACTGCGCCGTTCCGGCGCGCGATTCCTGGTGGATACGGTCGAAGCGCGCGCGGCGGGTCTTCAGGTCGGCGACCCGGATGGCGTCCTCGTAGGACATCCACAGCGCCAGGTAGCGGGCGGTTTCGTTCAGCAGGGCCGGATCGCCCAAGGCTCGAATCGGCTTCAGAAGATCGAGGTATTCGGCGGCGTAGCGCGCGTCCTGGTAGCCGGTGAGGCGCTGGATGGCGGCCTGGAGGATGTCTTGAACGGCCGGGGCCGTGCCCGCCGGGGCTGCTCCACTACTCCATCCAGCGGCGAAGGCGCGGAAGCTGGCATCCACGCCGACCCCGCCTCGGCGAATGGCGTCCTCAAACTGCGCGCGTTCAAAGGGCAGCGCGCCGGTGGCCGCGAGAGCGCCGAAGAGCGCGGCGCTGATGACGCTGCCGGCTTCGCGGGCGATCGCTGCGAAGTCCGCGTGTACGAAGTTCTTCGCGGCCGCGCGGCCGGCCTCCAGGAAGGTCGCATCGTCCACGCGGGCATCGCCGATGGCGGTCTTCTCGGTCATCGAATAGACACGATGCGTGGAAGCGATGAGCGTGGTGCGGTCAGGCGTGACCAGGCCCCGCTGGATGGCGCGTCCGGCCTCCATCAGCTCGGAAGCGAGGACGATATCGAGCTCGCCGGGCACGGGCATGAGCGCCAGCACGGGCTCCTTGCCGGCGGCGCGCGCGGCCGATTCGGGAAACATCTCGAGGTAGTAGATGGTGGAACCGGTGCGCTGCGCGACTCCGGGCACGGACGTGGTCTGCGCGTAGTAGCCGGAGCGCTCGGCGAGGTCGAGGAGCCAATCGGCCAGGACGCCGCCCCCTTCGCCGCCCATGGCCAGAATGGCAACGGTGATGGGCGCGTGGGGCAGGTTGTCAACCTGCGGCCGATTGTCAATCGGCCTGCTGACTTCGTGGGTGAAACAGTATTGCGGCTCAGGAGGCATGACTTGCGGAAATGCGGCGTTGCAGAAATGCAATCACGGAATTTCGAACGCGCGCCTTGAGCCTTTCCCACGCGGTCGGGTTGGAGATGACTTCGGTGCGGAAAAAGGATGGGCACAACACCGCGGCGTGAGCCACTTCGCCGCAGAGACCGCATCCCACGCAGCTATCGATCACGGTCGCTACGGGGTCCTGGCGCAGGGGATCGGGATTCGGCTGGATGGTGAGAGACGGGCAGCCGGAGAGCCGGATGCAGGAGTGGTCGCCGGTGCAAGTGTCGGCATCCACGCCGAAACGCTCGCGCACCACGCGGCGGCCCTCGGCAGCGGACTTGCGAAGCTGCGGCTCGACGCGCCGCTGGCGGTTCAGCATGCACTCGCTCTGGGCGACGATCACCTTGGGGCCCTTCTCGTGCGTGGTGAGCGCGTCGCGGAACACGTCGCGCATGGCGGCCACGTCGTATGTGCGGGTGATGCTGCGGACCCACTTCACGCCCACACCGCGGACGGCATCGGCGATGGAGAGCCTGGTGGTGCGGATGGGGTTGGCGGCTTGCGAGGACAGAATGTCCTGGCCGCCGGTGGCAGCGGTGTAGGCGTTATCGACTACCACCAGCAGGCTGTCGTTCTGGTTGAAGACGGCGTTGCCGACGCCGCTGGTGAGGCCGTTGTGCCAGAAGCCGCCATCGCCCATGATACTGATGGTGCGCTTCGCGGTTTCCTGCGTGTTGAAGGCGGCGGCGCCGGCCCAGCCGAGCCCGTATCCCATGGTGGTGGCGCCGATGTTGAACGGCGGCAGGATGGAAAACAGGTGGCAGCCAATGTCGCAACTGACGTGGTGCGACCCCAGCTCGCGCTCCACCAGCTTCATGGCGGTGAAGATGGGACGCTCGGGGCAGCCGGTGCAGAAGGAAGGAGGTCGAGCGTGGATCTGGCGGTCGAGCGCTTCGAGCGCGGGCGGCTTGGGCGCCGCCGGGCGCACGACTGCGGGCAGATGGGCGCGATCGATGCGCTGCGGCGCATAACGCTCGATGAATTTCAGGATGCCGCTGGTGACGACGGCCGCGGTGTATTCGCCGGCCATGGGGAGCACGTCTTTGCCGTGAACGGTGGTCGCGAGGCCGGCTTTGCGCAGAATGGAGTGGAGGTTCTGCTCGAGGAAATCGGGCTGCCCTTCTTCGATGAGCAGCACGGCGCGCTTGGAGGCGGAGAAGCGCAGGACCTCGTGATCCACCAGCGGGTAGGTGACGTTGAGGACGTAGAGCGGCACCTGGGTGTCGCCGAAGACGTCGGACAGCCCGAGAAGCCCGAGGGCGCGCACGGTGGTGTTGTACATGCCGCCCTGGAGGATGATGCCGAAGTCCGCGGCGTCCGCGGCGAACAGCTCGTTGAGGCCGTGGCCGCGGATGAAGGCCTGGGCGGCGGGCCAGCGCTTCTCGATTTTTTCCCGCTCGTGCAGATAGCTGGCCGGCGGCAGCACGATGCGGCTGACATCGCGGACGGGGTTCTCGATAGCGTCCTTGAGAGTAAAGCTCGGGCGGACGTTGCTTTTCGCGGTGAAGCGGCCATGCACGTGGCAGGCGCGTATGCGCAACTCCAGCATGACCGGGGTGTTGCTGATTTCCGAAAGCGCGAACCCCTGTTCGACCGCGCGCACGATGGAGGGCAGGTTGGGGCGCGGGTCGAGCAGCCACATCTGCGACTTCATGGCGAAGGCGTGGGAGCGCTCCTGCATGATGCTGGAGCCTTCGCCGTAATCTTCGCCGACGATGATGAGGGCGCCGCCGGTGACCCCGCCCGAGGCGAGATTCGCCAGGGCGTCGGACGCCACGTTAGTGCCGACGGTGGACTTGAACGTGACCGCGCCGCGCAGCGGGTAGTGGACGGAGGCGGCGAGCGTGGCAGCGGCCGTGGCTTCCGAGGCGCTGTGCTCGAAGTGCACGCCGAGCTCCTGGAGGATGTCGTTGGCGTCGGTGAGAACGTCCATCAGGTGCGAGATGGGCGCGCCCTGGTAGCCGGCGACGTAGGAGACGCCGGACTGGAGCAGGGCCTTGGTGACGGCGAGGATGCCCTCGCCATGAAACACGTCGCCCTCGCCGAGCTTGAGCTTCTGGACTTCCTTTTTGAAGGAGCGTTCCGCCATGCCGTTCCTTACTTTATACCGAAACGAGATGGTGACGGACGCGACCGTACATTTCCGGGAGAAGCCCGGGCGCGACAGGACACTACTTCTGGGGAACGCTAAACCACGACGTCCTTCACCCGCAGACATCTCCCTCACTGGATTCAGAGGAGCGGGCAGTTTTCATTACGTGGCTCCTTGCCGGCTCCCTTCCGCCGCAAGCAGAGATTCTTGGGTGGGACAGGGCATCGCCTTGTTTCTGTTGATGTTGGCCAGTGATGTTGATGAAACTCAGCGCCAAGATGCGATCCGGAAAGAAAAAGGCCGGTTCCAGCGGAAAAAACGTGTGGCATCAGGTTGACAACCTGCTACACAAGCTTCGGACTTTTTGAAAGCGAGCGGCGTCCTACAATGGAAGAAATGCTGCGAATCACAATACTCGCTTTTATTGGCGCGACCGCGTTCGCGCAGGACCCCGCCGACCTGTTCAACAAGCCGCCGGCGAGTGTGGACAAAGCGCTGCGCGCGCGGATCGACGAGTTCTACCAGGATCACGTAAGAAAGCAGTTTCGCAAGGCGGACTCCCTGGTGGCCGCGGACACGAAGGAATTGTTCTACACCCAGAACAAGCCGGCCTATTTGAGCTGCGAGATCCAGCGCATCGATTACTCCGAGAAGTTCACGCGGGCGAAGGCGACCGTGGTCTGCGAACAGTATGTGATGATTCCCGGCTTCGAGGGCAAACCGCTGAAGGTGCCGACTCCCAGCACCTGGAAGGTGGAGCGCGGCAAATGGTATTGGTACGTGGACCGGGAGGCGCTACGCCAGTCGCCTTTCGGCAGAATGACGGCTGGGGCCGGCCGGTCTACGGGAGGGTTCCCAGCCGCGCTCCCCGACACAACGGCCTTTGTGCTGAAGCTGGTCCAAGCCGACAGAGGAACGGTCGAATTGAAGCCCGGGATGTCGGAGCAAGTGACGATTACCAATAGCGCGCCGGGGAGCATGGACCTCACAATCGTGGGCGGGATCCCCGGCGTCGAGGCGAAGCTCGATCATACCCAAATGAAGATCGGCGATCGAGCGGTGTTGACGTTGAAGGCCGGCGACAAGCCGCAGTCCGGCCTTATCAGCATACGGGTAGAGCAGACTGGTCTGACTATCCCGATTCAGGTAGTGGCGCCGCAGTAGAGTGCAGCCGAAGCGCTGCCTACCGGGGTTACTGAGGGGTGGGGACGGACTATACGAGCTCGCCAGGACCCTGTGCGGCGAACTCCTTCTCCAAGTCTTTCACGGACTGGCGGGCATCTTTGGCCCCGTTGTAAGCGTCAAAGGCGGCGTTCTGCGCGGCGCGCAGGGTTGCCTTCGCCGTGTCGATAGCGTCCTTGGCCGTCTGGATGTCCTTGGCGGCCTTGACTTCCGTAGCCATCTCCACCGCTTGTGCATCCGGGACGATGTGAGCCATCCCCAAGGATTTGTTGTAAAGCGCGGTGGCTTGGCGGCCCAGCGCGATCGCGGCCGCGGTCAACTCCTGGTACTTGTCATCAAATTGTTCTTGCGTCATGTTCTCCTCCTAGCTGAGTTGCAGATACCAGCCCCGTCCGATCAGGGCGCCGTACTTTTCGTACGTGTGAAGGACGCCCGCTGCGTCGGGGATCGGCGGGGTGATGCCGCCGGCGGCGAAGGTGTCCTTCTCGCCGACCGAGAACCACTTACCACCGATGTTCCTGCCGATATCGATGGTGTTGGGTGGCAGGGCGGCGTATATCTCCGCCTGCGAGAGCGAATGGTCTTCCGGAATCGGCGGCATGGCGCAAACCGGGCCGTTGCCGAGCACCGGCCATTGGAAGCCGTTGGCGTCCGGACCGGAGACCACGTAGCCGTTTGGAGGCTTGGGGGGATTGGTGTTGGAAATCCGGCCGGCGTCGACCGAGATTTTCCAGTTATTGAAGGCCGTCAGGTAGATGACCTTCAGGTTGCCGTTCAACTGCGCCACCATGATCTGGCTGGACGCGAGTTGATTTTGCTGCGCGGCGACCAGGCTGGTCGCGTCGGCGTCGAGAGCGAATGGAATTGAGCTCATTTGTCTCTATCTCTCCTAATTCGACGCTACTAGACGATCATTGCGCTGCAAGCACTCGATGCCCGGAAACGATTGATTCTATTCAGAAAATTTTCCGCCAAATCATGTGACTCAGTTTTTCCGCTTGCCACATTTGGGGTATTTTTGGCTGGGAAAGGGGTGTTTTTGCGCGAGCAGGGAGTCGCGCGGACGAGGGCGTCCGCCCCACTCTGGCCCGGTATTAATTAACGTGTGGCGATTCCCGGATCGGGGATATCCAGAACGGTAACGCTCTCCTGCTCGTTGGGGTCGGTGCGCGCGATCAGGCCCACACAAGGCACGGTATCGCTTGCGTTGTAGGGAAGGTGCGGCATGTTGGCAGGGATATAGACGAAGTCGCCCGGGCGAGCCCAGAGGTGCTCGCGCAGGGCATCGCCATACCACATGCCGGCTTCGCCGGACAGCACGTAGATGGCGCTTTCATGGCTCTTGTGGAGATGAGGCCGGGCGCGGCCGCCGGGCGGGATGGTGACTACGTGCATGCATAGCGCTTCGGATCCGACCGTCTGCGCGCAAAGTCCGGTCAGGTAATCGAGATCCTGTTTGCCGTGGTAGGTTTCGCCGCGCGAGATCACCGCGCACGTGGGCTGCTGCATGGAATCCTCCCTTGCGAAACCACAGTAACAGAAGTGGCGAGGTGTCGAGGCGACTTTTGGGGGTGTGGGCGGACAGGGGCGGACGCTGGGATTTGATTTGCATGCGGGCTCCGCGGTGTAATGGCGCATGTGAAAGCTGCGGCCGTATTCCTCACGCTGTTCCCGCTGACGGCGATCGGCGCCGATTCTCTGGTGTACGCCGGAACGTACACACGCGGCGCAAGCAAGGGCATCTATGCGTATCGGTTCCAGGGCGCCACGGGGAGGCTGCGACCGCTGGGCGTGATGGTCGAGATGTCCAATCCCTCGTTCCTCGCCTTGCACCCGAATCATCGGTTTTTGTATGCGGTGAGCGAGGACGCCAACACGGTGAGCGCGTTCGCGATCGATGCCAAGACCGGCAGGCTCGCGTTCCTGAACCAGGTATCGTCGCGCGGAGAGGGACCGTGCCACCTGGCGCTGGATGCCACCGGACGGTGGATGGCGGTGGCGAATTACGAGAGCGGCAGCATGGCGCTCCTGCCGGTACGGCCCGACGGGCGACTGGGCGAGGCTACGGTAGTCGAGCGGCACGAGGGATGGAGCGTGAATCCGGAACGGCAGCGCGGTCCGCACGCGCACGCCGTGGCGTTCTCGCCGGACAATCGTTTCCTGCTGCTGGCCGATCTGGGACTCGACCGCATCTTCGTGTACCGGTTCGATGGCGGCAAAGGCTCCCTAACGCCGAACGATCCGCCGTTCACAGCCGTGGCGCCGGGCGCCGGTGTGCGGCATCTCGCGTTCCATCCCGGCGGCAAGGCGCTGTACGCCATCAACGAAATGGGGTCGACGGTGACGGCTTTTCGCTACGAGCCGGGCACGGGCGCGCTGGCCGCCTTGCAGACGGTTGCGACGCTGCCGGAAGCCTACAAAGGCGCGAGCACGGCTGCAGAGATCGCGGTCAACGCAGCGGGGACGGTGCTCTACGGTTCGAATCGCGGGCACGACAGCATCGCGCTCTTTTCGATCGACACGGAGAAGCTCACGTTGATGCCGATGGAGTACGCGCCCACTTTGGGCAAGACGCCGCGGCACTTCACTCTCGATCCAACGGGCGGATATGTGCTGGTGGGGAATCAGGATTCGAACGAGATTGTAGTGTTCCGGGCGCATTCGAAGACCGGGCAACTGACCCCGGTGGGACGGCCGGTTACGGGCGCGCCTTCGCCGGTGTGTCTGCTATTTGCGCCGTAGGCGATGGGGGAAGCGACTGTAGCCGGTGCGGGCTCGGATGCGGGACTTGGGAAACGTTGGGCAGCTTCGCGAGTCAGCTCGACGCGCAGCGTCCGGGTGGCGCCGGGCAGGGCCTGGGGCAGGGCATAGTAGAGACTGTAGCGGCTGCGGATGCGGTGTATGGCGTCCTGGAAAGGCCGTTTCCGGATCGCCGGCGCGGATGGCGTCCCCGCCGGTTTTTTGCGCGATGCCTTTCATACCGGCTTGCAGCAAGAGGTACTGCGGTCCCAGGATGATGCCGACGGTGCGGACCGCCTGGAAAGCGGGGTTGGGCACGATCAGCCCGCTGAGCAATGCGTCGGCCTCCCAGAAGTCGCGGACCACCGACTCTTCGCGGCGGGTGCGCTGGCCGATGTTGTCGGTGACGATGAGCACGGCGCGCCGGCGCCGACTCTTCTTTTCGCGGCGGAAGCGCAGGGCGGCATCGTCCACCGCCGTCTGGATGCGCGGTCGACGGCCTCGAGATCCTCGGTGAAGGGCGCCACCACGGTGCTCCGGGAATTGAAGATCATGACGGATACGCGGTCACCCGGGCAAAGCTCGCGGAAGGCCTGGCGCGCGGAGGCGGCCACGCGCTCGACGACGGCGCGCATGCTGCCGCTCACATCGAACAGCAGAATGAGATCGAGCGGCTGCTCCTCGGCGGCGAAGTGGACGGACACACACATACCTCAAAATTTCGTCACCGCGCAGCCACGGTTCTCCCGCGGCAGCCATGCTAAAATTGCATTGACCTCCGTGCCGGAGTGTCGGAATTGGCAGACGAACCGGACTCAAAATCCGGCGCACTTCACTGTGCGTGTGGGTTCAAGTCCCACCTCCGGCACCACAATACTGCGTTTTTTTTCAACGACTTCCAGATCTGAAGTATCGAAAGTTCCGTAACTCATTGTAGTTCGGTGCTTTAAGAAGCCCTCAAAAAAGAATTCATTCAGAAGTGGCGGGAAGGGCCGTTTTGTATCAGTGATTCCATGGTACAACTGATACATGTCTGATCCCGCCGTGCAACGTTCACGGCGCGAGAGTTGCTGAAGCTACAAAGGCAACGCATCCAGATAGCCATTCAGCGGGGCTTGGCAGCAGGCCGGCCGATTGCGGAGATCACGCGGGAACT
>JBGPKH010000172.1:0-14318 GCA_041485845.1 Bryobacteraceae bacterium | reverse complement strand
ACGTGGCCGTTGACCGTCCGCGCGGACCGCGGGTCGTAGACCACATACGAGGACGCATTGGGGAGCGCCAGCAGGTCCGAAAAATCGCCGGTGCGCCAGGCCGTTTTCGGAACGGTCACGTTGACCGAACCGGTGGTTTCCGTCTTGTTCTGGTAGATCCCGTTATAGCTGAAGAAGAAGAAGAACTTGTCCGTGCCGTTGTAGAGCTTGGGAATGCGCACCGGACCGCCGATAGTGGCGCCGAACTGGTTGGAGCGCCCCGACGCCTGCTTGGGCGTGTTCGGGCTGATCTGGCCTTGCGCCACCTGCTTTTCCCAGGCCAGGCGTGTAAAGTGCTGCGTGGCATTCCACCGCTGCTGCCAGTGCTGGTCGTAGAGCGAGCCGTGGAAACTGTTGGTGCCCGATTTCGTGAGCACATTGACGGCCGCGCCGGAGCTATGGCCCTCCGAGGCATCGAAGTTGGCCGTCTCCATCTTGAATTCCACGATGGCGTCGGATGGCGGCACAAAACCCACTCGGCGGCCGGTGCCGGTCACCGTCGCGCCGTCAATCGAGTATTCATTCTGGCCGACGCCGCCAGCGGTGTTAAACGCGGAGGTTCCACCATTGTCGAACGGGCGGCGGTATTCCGGTTGACCCGTCCATTGCATGCCGGCCGCCAGACCGGTCAGCGCAAACGGGTTCATGTCGGAGAAGGGAAGCTCCATGATCTCGCGCCTGTCGATGACGCGCCCGCCCGAGGCCGTCGTTGTTTCGAGCAGCGGCGCTTCGGCTATCACGCTCACGGTTTCGGTCAGGTTGCCCACCGTCAGCTCGACATTGATCTCCAACCGCGAACCGACCGACAGCTCGACCGGCCCGCGAACGAATTTCTTGAACCCGGCCGTCTCGACCGTGACCGTATACTTCCCGCCATCCAGCAGCGGCACTTCGTAGTAGCCGGTATCGTTGGTTGTCAGACGATGCAGGGAGTTGGTGTCCAAACTAGTGATGGCCACCGCGGCGCCGGGCACTACGGCGCCCTGAGCATCCGTGACGCGGCCCAGAATGGTGCCACGCGCGTCCTGGGCGCAAAGCCTCGAGGGATCCGCGAGGGACAGGCAGAGAACGATCGCGAGCAGCGGCGCGACCATCCTGGCATTTGACAGGGCGGCTCTCGCAGCGTCAGCGGCGCCGCCGATGGGGAGCAGGGCCGGGACGGCAGACACAAGTGACCCAGCAGGTTTCATTCTAGAATTTACCCAAGCGTTTGGCATAAGCTCAACTAATCTCCATTTCGGGCGGGAAGCTCCGCTAAATCCGGGTGTTGACGCGATAGTATACCGCTACTATCGGGATGTCAAGGATCTTTGTGTGACCAGGTGTGACCAGTGTGACCATGATCTTTGTGTGACCACTGAGATCCTGCGGCGTCGATCCTGCTTAACTCTAGTTAATTCTCATGAAATTGCAGCGGTGTCTTTGGGACTCTCCCCGTGCGCGGCCTGCATCACGCCGGCGGTGAGGAAATGGGTATGGCCGCCGAACTGCGTCATACCGGCCTCGTACCGGCCGTGAGGGAGCGGACTTGCCGGAACCCGTGCCCGGAACCGCTCCACGCCCCGCCGTCTGGTCGATAATAGAACCGATGGCCACGGATACGGTTTGTCCCAAGTGCGGCGGCACCGGTTTCATCGTTGTCGAAAGCGCTCACCTTTCCAGCGCCAAACGCTGCGACTGCGGCGCCAAAGGCCGCGCCGGCCGCATGGAAGATCGCGCGCAGATCCCGCCGCTCTACCGCAACGCCTCGTTCGAGAATTTCGTGGTGCCCGGCCCCGATAACCCCATCGCGCGCCGGGACCTCACCAACGTGCTGCTCACGGTGAAGAACTTCGTCCGCGACTTCCCCAACGATTCCCGCCCCGGTCTGCTGCTCATCGGGGAGCCCGGCTCGGGCAAAACGCACCTGGCGGTGGCCGCCATGCGCAAGGTGATCGAGAAGGGATTCGAGTGCGTCTTTTGCGACTACCAGAACCTGCTCGACCGCATCCGCTCCGGCTATGACCCCAGCTCCAATTCCTCCGACAAGGAGGCTTACCGGATCGCGCTCGATAGCGAAGTCCTGCTGCTCGACGACCTCGGCGCGCACCGCGTCACCGACTGGGTGGAAGACACGGTCACGTCCATCGTCACCTCGCGCTGCAACCAGCGCAAGCCGCTCATCGCCACCACCAACCTGCCGGACGGCGACGCGGGGAGTTCGGTCGTCGAGAAATCGGTGCTTGGTAAGCCGGAATACCGGATCACACTCGCCGAGCGTATCGGAGCCCGCGCCCGCTCGCGTCTATTCGAAATGTGTACGGTCATCCGCATGCCGCTGATCGAAGACTACCGCCTGGGAAAGGCGAAGAAGTATTGATGCGCGCGCTCGTCTTGCTGCTGGCCCTCGGGTCGCTGTTGCCGGCGGCCCCTACACCCAAGTCCGACTACGTGCAGGCGGTGGAATTTCCCTACTACCTCTATCCCCGCGGGCTGTGGGAGCGCGAGCTCGTTTGGCTCAAGACTATCGGAGTGCGCACCGTCGAATTCTCCATTCCCTGGAACTGGCACCAGGTCCGCGCGGCGCGGCAGGGCGACGCCGAGCCCGCGGAATTCGATTTCACCGGCCGCACCAGCCCCCGCCGCGACCTCGTGGCCTTCATCCGCCTGCTGCGCAAGCTCGACCTGTACGCGTGGGTGCGTCCGCTGCCGCCGGTCCCCGGGTGGCCCAATAACGGGACCCCGGCCGCCGGGCCGTCCGACGCCCGCGCGCAGCGGGCGTGGCTCAAACAGCTCGATCAATTGCTGGCCCCGCAGACCGCCAGCCACGGCGGCCCCATCGCCTACGTGGAAGGGCGCGGGCTGTCCATCGATGCCGCACCTCCGCCGGCGCCGGTTACCACTCTCTCGGCCAGCGACCCGGCGGCTCTGGCGCGCAGCCGCGAAGCCATCGCCGGCAGCCCCTCCGGCGCTCGCGGCGCACTCCTCTGGACTAACGTGGAGGACGCGCTCTATCCCGCCGGCTGGTCCGCCGATGGCGCCTCGTTCCTGCGCCAGGGCGCGGTGGGACTCAGCGGCGACGAGCATCCCGCTACCGGCGCCTTGCGCCGCGACGCTGCGCTGCTGCGGAACTGGGCGAGCCTGCTGCCCTCGTTGCAGCCGGTCGCCGTCCCCAAACCCGCGGCCGGCAGGCTCCCCGAAGGAGTGAGCGCCATCCAGGTGATCTCCCCCGCTGTCTCCGCCGTCAGTATCACCAACCGCGGCGCCCAGCCGTTTCATGACGACGTGCGCGTGCTGGATCCCGCTTCCAAACGCGTGCTGGTAATTCCCGGTGTAACCGTGGGCGCCGGCGATTCGCTCTGGCTGCCGCTCAACGCTTCCATCGGTCCCGGAGGGCTGTGCCGGGAATGCTCCAATTTCTCCGGCGCCGAACACATTGTCTACGCCACTGCGGAACTGCTCTCCATCGAATTCGAAAACGGCATCCTGGCCATGGAATTCGCCGCCCCGCAGCCGGGTGAAGTGATTCTGCAATTGGCGCGCAAGCCGGTCGGTCCGTTCCTCGCGGCGGGGCGGCCCACGGAGTTCGATTGGGACGACAAGGCGCTCCGCGCGCGCCTCAAAGTCCCCGCGAGCCAGGCGCCCGGCCATCGCGTCCGCATCGGAATTGCCATCGAGGAGCCCGAGACCTCGGCATTCTTCAACGACGCCAGACGGCTCGTCATCGGCCAGAAGAACCTCATCTCCACGACGTACTCTTCCGCGGACGTGGCCTCCCGCTCGCGCCTGCGCCTCCCCGAAGGATTCACCGCCACCCGCACCGTCAAGTCGCCCAATGAGATCGATTACGAGGTCGGTGTCCCCGCCGACATGCTCCACGGCGATTGGGCCAACCTGGCGATCGAGGCCGACGGCATGCTCCTGGGACGGGCGCACCTGCAACTGTTTCGTCCGGCGTCGATCCGCGTGATGGAAGGGATACAAATTCACTTCGGCTCGCAGACCGAGCTGACGCCCGAGCCGCCCACCGCTCCGGTCGAGCCGAAAGCCGGCGGCAACCTGGAAATCTCGATCCGCAACAACGATCCCGGGATCCGCACCTTTCGCCTGGAAGCCTCCGGCGAAGGGCTGGATTTCTTCCCGCCAAAAACCGAAATCAGCATCGGCGGCACCGAGGAGCGCCGCGTGTCCGTGCGCCTCTTCGCCGCCAACGCCGAACCGGGACTGCACGACTGGCGGCTGCGCGTCGCCGGCGGCGCCAATGTCGATCTGCCCATGCGCGTCCTTTTGCTGCCGCGCGGCCGCACAGTGGCCTGGACGGCGGACCTCGATGGCGACGGTTCGCCCGAATGGGTGCTCGAATCGCAGAAGGTGCGCGCCGTCTTCTCCACCCAGGATGGGGGCCGGTGGATGGAATTCACCGCCAAAGACATAAACGTCAATTTCCTTCCCGACCAGGGGGTGCTCACCGGGCCGGGTCCGGTGGAAGTCCACGCCGCCGGAGATACGATCGAGTTCGCCGGCAAGGGCTGGAAGCGCACCGTGCGCCTGGCGGAGAACACGCTGACCATCGAACAGACCACACCGCTCCCCGCCGACGGACTGGCGTCCGACCGCCGCGGCAACACCAGCCTCACGATCGCGCATCCGTCGCCCGCCCGGTCGGTCTACACGCTGAATTGAGGTGTGCCTAAGCCGCTGAAAGCCGCCGGGGAGTGACAGACGACAAAAATCGATCGTCTGTCCCACCTCTGACTTGACAAGAATGGCCTGAACTCCAGGGGCACCGTGACGCCCTTCCGCTGCCCTACTTCTTCGGCGCCGAAACCGTGATGTTGCGGTACTTCATCCCGCCGGTGTGATCGCCCTGAATGTAGAACGGCCCCGGTTCGGCTTCACGGCTGTCCAGCGCGCCGCCGGTGATACCGAGGATCTCCATCTGGTCCATGGTCTTGACGCCGTTGCGCACGATGGTCACGAAGCGTCCTACCAGCGTGATGTCGAAGCTCTCCCAGGCGCCGGGCTTCCGCGGCAGCTCCGCCATGGGCGCCAGGAAACTGTAGATGGAGCCGATGCTGTGGAGCTGGTCGTTGGCATCCGCCGGTTCGTACTCCACCTGGACCTCGTACCGTCCCCGCAGGTAGATCCCGCTGTTGCCTTTGTCCGGGCAGTTGTATTCGATGTGCAGCTTGAAATCGTCGAACTTTCGCGTGGTCTTGAGGTTTGAGCCTTTCTCTTCGTTCACCAGCTCGCCGTCCTTCACCACCCAATGGTTGTTGGCCGGGGTGATGGGTTCCCATCCCGTCAGGTCTTTGCCGTTAAACAGCGGCTCGGGGTCCGTCCAGGCCCTGGGCATCGCGCGCTTCAAGGCTGGCGCGCGCACTCCCTCCAATCGGGCTTGCACGGCGTCTCCCTGCTTGATGGCGCCGGTGAATTTGTCGCCGTTCAGGGTAAGATCCCAGGTGGCCTGCCTCACCGTCATAGTCAAATGGTTGGGGCCGTCCTTCTTCACGCCGGCGCCCGGAATGAGTCCGCCGCTGCGCGGCTGGATGGTCGCCGCCAGACAGCAATCCGTCAGAAAGACGCGCATCCAGTCGGGATAGGTGGCCGCGGGCGTAGTCACGGTGATGTCCCATTGGCCGAGGAACGGATCTCCGAACTTGACCTGCTTGCCGAATTTGGGCTGCTGCGCTGCGGCGAGCGCCACGAGAGCTGCCGCCGCGGTTAGGAATAGACACAGTTGTTTCATCTTCAGCCCTAGTTTATCCGAAATGGCGGCAGGCCGGTTCGACAGCGATAATGGAGGGAATGCGGCGTGTCCCGATCCTCGTGCTCCTCACGGCAGCCGGCGCATTTGCGCAAAGCATCGTCAATCCCGGAAGGCTCCCCGCCACCCTGAAGGATTTCGATCGCGGCTTCCGCGACCTGCCCTTGCAGTGCGACGTGACGCCCATCAAGCCCGCGCTGAACTTCGGGTTCCGCTTCCAGGCCGGCTACGTGGTGCGCGTGCCCATGAGCCAGTATCGCGGCGCGGGACACGCCTGGACCATCCTCACGCGCATAACGCCCGCCGGGGACGCCCGCGAGCCCGTCTATCTGCTCTTCCGGACGCTGCTCCCGGATATCCCGCAGACCAAGATCGCGCTGGAGGTGGGCGGCGGCTACCTCTTGGGCGAGGGCCGTTACGAGGTGGCCTGGAAAATGGTCGACGACAGCAACCGCGTCTGCGGCCACGGCTGGAGCATCGACGCCCGGCTGAGCCGCAGCGAGCGCCAGGTGAAGGTGGCGCTGCCCCCCGCTACCGTCTCCGACTTTTCCTTGCGCGGCGCTCCTCCCATGCAGCAGACCGACGACGCGGCTCCCATACGCCTGACCGTGCTCATGCACGCGGCGCCGCTCAACCCGCGCCGCACCCGGATGACCCCGCGGGACCACATGATGCTGTTGGGCACGCTGTCGTCGGTGCTCGAGCGCGTGCCGGTGCGGTCCGTCCGGCTGGTGGTGTTCAACCTCGATCAGCAGAAGGAGCTGTATCGCCAGGACTCGTTCGTGCCGCAGGCCATGGGCCAGGTGGCGCGATCGATCGGCGCGCTGGAGCTGGGCCTGGTCAATTACAGCGTGCTGCAAAACCGCGGCGGCCACCTGGACCTTCTCGCCGACCTGGTGAATGCCGAAGTCGCCGCCAAGGAACCCTCCGACGTGGTGCTGTTCCTCGGCCCGCAGGCGCGCACCTACGACAAGGTGCCCCGTGACGAGCTGGAGAAGCCCCAAGGCGCGGCTCCCCGGTTCTTCTACTTTCAGTACCGCCCGGGGTTCCTGCAACAGCAGGCGGCCCTGCCGGACACCATCAACCATACAGTCAACCGGCTCAAGGGCAAGACCGTGGTCATCCGCACGCCCGGCGAATTTGCCAAAGCCATCGGTCAGCTCGAACGGCAGGCCTCGCCTCTGCCAGGATCCTCGCAGCAGCCCTGAGAAATCGCCAGCGCCGGCGTCAACGCAATAGGGTTTCGCAACGCTGAATCCCTCGAAAGCGTGCAATGCACCCAACCGGGGCCGGGGCTGAGGAAAGCTCCACGAAGCGGCGTTGATGGTCCTCGCCCGGTCACGCTTGGCGGCAGGAAGAAACCCGACACCCACCTCACGGGTGCGGCGAACGACTTCGAAGCGCTGGAGCGCAGGCGCCAGCTGGCCTTCGCCGAAACGGCGCCGGCGCCGAAGATTCCGGAGCGGCTCCCACTGAAGTGCCGGACGCAATGGACGATCATGAGGAAGTGTGAAGATACCACTGCGTGTTTATGCGGACACGCCGGTCTTCGGCGGGTGCTTCGAGAAAGAGTTCGATGACGGAAGCCGCGCTTTTTTCGAGCAGGTATCCTCGGGTAAATTTGTTTTGCCGATCTTCGGACCTGACCGTTCGAGAACTGGAAAGTGCGCCGCGCGAAGTGCGCGAGTTCTACTCGACGCTTACGGGTACGAGAGCGTTTCGGCATCGAATGAATGTTTCGGCCTGCGGGACGCCTATGTGAGGGCGGACGTAGTGGGGAGGGCGCCCGCTGAACGCCGCTCACCGCGCCATCAGGCGAGCGACTTCTTCGGCCAGCATGGGCGAGAAGCGCGCAATGCCGGCGCGATTCAGATGGATGCCGTCCTTGAACAGCTCCGGACGCTCGAGGGAATCGAAGGCGTGCTCTTCTGCCAGCAGGACGTCGGGCTGTTTAGCGAGCTCGCGAATTACGCTGCCGGCTTTGGGCATCAGTTCGTCCGGGCGGGGGATGGGACCGCGCGGGAGCCGGATGAACGCGATCCGCGTGCGCGAGCCGCGGTAGCGGTCGAGGATGCGCCCCAGCCACTGCCGGCGAAACGCGGCCAGTCGTCCGGTTTGCGGCGCGCCCGCGAGTATTTCGGACCCCATGGTGTCGCGTTCCTCCTGGCCCGCGCCAGGGGGCAAGGTGAACTTTCCGGCGGACCAGTCGACCTGGAGACCGGTCATGTCGCGGGCGGTCTCCTCGAAGGTGTAGGTCCAACTGTCGTAGCCGCGGCGATTCTTGTCCACTGTAGCGAGCCGGTCCCTGGGGTGGGAAAGGAAGGCGAGGATGTCGCTCTGGAGAACGATGCCTCTCAACCATACGCCGCGGAAGGCCTGCCATTGAAAGTCACGCCGCTGAAACGATCGGGCGAACTCCCACGCATCGCCGAGGCGGAGGCGCGCGATCAGGTAATGCAGCTCACGGATGTCGTCGTAGGGATTGTAGTACTCGTCCACGTCGTTGTAGTTGGACACGCCCATGACGATGGCGCGATAGCGGCGCGCGGTGGGATCGAGATCGCGCAGCATGTAATACCAGGATCGCGGCGTGGTTCCGGCCACACCCGCATGACGGAAGAGGCAGCCCGTCCTGGCGGTGACTTCGTTGGAGAGCCGCGGCGCGTAGGCGAAGCGCGAATCGCCGAGGGTGACGATCAGGTTGTCGCCGTTGTCGTTCTGCGCGTGGCGTTCGCGGCGGAGGATGAGCTCGAACTCGCCGGTGGAGGAGTCGGGTTCCAGGAATCGGCGATAGAGAGCGGTGTGGAAGAGGAGACCGTCGAGCGCGAACAGCCCGGCGATACCGAGAAGGCAGGAGCGGAGGGGCGGGGCGGTTGAGCTGGACATGAGGAATCCCTATTTTCGCGTAGACCGCGGTTTTGTCAACGGCGGGTCAGCTTCGGGAGAGGCTGAAGTTCTTCCGTCAGCGGCAGGCCGGGCGCAGCGCGTCTTCGACCGTCTGCACGAAGTGAGGCGAAGCTGGCTGCGGACGCTACGGCGGCGAAGCCGGCGGACCCGCTGGACGTGGGAGCGATTCATGGAGCGACTCGGCGTCTTGCTACCTTCGGTTGAGATCCAACATCCGTATCCGGCGGAGCGCTTCGACGCCAGACATCCAAGGCAGGAACCGTGTGCGCGAGTCGCGCCAGCACGGCTCTGTGCGGGGGGCGCCGGGTAATCGGCATCCCTACCGCGCCCCGCCGGCTCTCAGCCGGCCCGAAGTGGCCCGCTGCCTACCAGGACACTTTCAGGCCGAGTTGCACCTGCCGCGGCGCATTGGACTGGCCGCTGACGATCCCGAAGGAGCTCGAGGTGACGCTGGTGTTCGGTCCGCTGAAGCGCGGATGATTCCAGGCGTTCAGGGCGTCGGCGCGGAACTTGACGCGGACCCGCTCGGTGGGGCGGAACTCCTTGGAGAGGCCGATGTCCCAGTTGGTAATCTTGTCCACGCGCAGATCGGCCGACCGCGGGCCCATGGTCCCGATGGTGAATGCATCGGGCTGGATGAACGCAGAGGTATTGAACCACTTCGCCAGGCGGTCTTCGGCGACGCCTTCGAGCTTGCCGCTGAAGCCCTTCGAATTGGCGTAGGACGCCTGGTTGAAGCAGCGGCACACGTTGTTGGCGGAGACGCCGAAGGCCGTGCCGCTCTGGAAATTGGTAATGCCGTCGAGCATCCAACCGCCCAGGAACGTGTCCACCAGGCGGGGCGTGGAGTTGCCGAATCTCTTGCCGCGGCCGAAGGGAAGCTCGTAGACGTAATTCAGGATGAAGCGGTGCGGCACGTCGAGATCCGTGACGGCGCGGCTGAGGCGGATGGCGTTGCTGTCCTCAAAGCCGCCTTCGCCGTTATCCATGCTCTTCGACCAGGTGTAGGAACCTTCGAATTGCAGTCCCATGCCGAGGCGCTTCTTCAGGGTCACCTGCAGCGCGTGGTAGGTGGATGAAGAGCCGCTGGAGAAGAGCGGGAACACGTCGGTGAACTGGGGATACGGGCGCAAAAGCTGGTTGCGGGCCACCGTCTTAGTGCCGAAGAAGCCCGGACCGTTGGCCACGTAGAACGGATTATCCACCGTGTCGAGCAGCCGATTGCCGAGCGACATCTGAGACAACGGAAGCTGGTTCAAAGTGAATCCGCTTTCGCCGCCGCGCGACAATTGCAGGCCGCGGGTGCCGACATACGCGGTCTCGATCATCATGTCTCCGGGCAGCTCACGCTGGATGGTGAAGTTCCACTGCATCGACCAGGGTGTGAAGGTCTCTTGCAGCGGCGCCTGGATGGGGCCACCCACTGCCGTCACAAGGCCATTCGCCGCGCCGGGTGGCGGCTGGAAGCCCGACGGATAGGGATTGCGCAGCAGGTTGAGCGGGGTGAGTCCGCCATCGCCCGTAGTTTGCCAGGTGTTCTCCACGCGGAAACCGTAGGGGCCCACGGTGCCGATGGCTTCCTGCGGCGTAATCCCGAAGAGGTGGCCGTAGCCCAGCCGGACGACGGTTTTCGAATTGGCCTGATACGCCAGGCCCACGCGAGGTCCCCAGTTGTTGCGGTCGGGAGTATATTGCGACCGCGGATGGCCGCCCACGCCGACAAACTGCAAGCCTCCCTTGAGCCCAGGAAACGCCGACGCCAGCGGCGAAGCGACCGACGGGTCGAACCAGTTGAAGCGGTTGAAGCGTTCGGTGCGCGGCTGATCGTAGTCGTAGCGCAGGCCGAGATTGAGGGTGAGCTTGCGGCCCACGCGCCAATCGTCCTGGAAGTATCCGGCGTAGTAGAAGCTCTGCGCGGCTACGTTTTTCCAGGCCTGGTAGAGATTGCCGCCGGAGCCCGCGCCCAACAGCAGCGATGCGATGGAATTGCCCGCGGTGGCGCTGGCCGATGTGGGGTTGGGGCCCTGGGTGAACGACTGGCTGAAACTGAAGCTGGCCGAGTCGCGCGCCTCCCAGACGTTGACGCGGATGAGGCGGCCTTCGAACCCGTACTTGATGGTGTGGGCGCCCTTCACCTGGCTCAGATTGGCGAGCAGGGTTCCGGTGTTGAATCCGCTGCGGCGGTGGTCATTGCCTCCCAGTCCCACGTATCCGGAGGGCCGGATGGCGGGGAACATCAGGCGGTCGGCGGCGGTATCGATGGCCGCGGGGAGCCCGAGTTGGGAAGGGCGGAAGCCGAGCCCCTGGTTGTTGTAGACGAACAGCGTGCGCGAGAAGCCCGAGCGAATGTTGAGGATGGTGGTGGGGGTCAGGGTGTGGGTGTAGTCGGCCACGCCGTTGTGCATGTGGTTTTCGGTAATGACGCGGCCTTCGGCGATCTGCTGTTCGGCGGGGAAGAGCGCGCCCGGATCGTCGCTGTTGGTGCGGTGGGAATAGCGGGCGTAGGAGCGGCGGTTGCCGCTGAAGGCGTGGTCCACGCGGGCGTCAAACTGATCGATGTCTAACTTGTGGGGGCCGGTATTGTAGTAGTTGTTCTGGTTGGTGACGGGGTTGCCCGCCACGTTGGCGGCGGGGAAGTACTTCACCGCATTCAACGCCACCGGGTCGAGGAAGCCGGCGGGGATCTGGTTCCCGGGGAAGACGTCGCGCACGAAGCCCGATCCGCTGGCGCGGGTGCTGAAGGGATTGTAGATGACGATCTGCTGGCCATTGGCGGCGAAGGTCTTGGTGAAATCACCGGACCGTTCCAGGGCGGTAGGGACGGTGGTCGTGGTGGTATTAACGCTGCGCTCGCGCAGTCCGGCATAGTCGAAGAGGAAGAAGGTCTTGTCCTTGCGCACCGGCCCGGAGATGTCGCCGCCGAACTGGTTGCGCTTGAAGCTGCCGAGCGGCACCTTATTCTTGTTCGAGAAAAAGCTGTTGGCGTCGAACTCGGAGTTGCGCAGGAACTCCACGGCGCTGCCGTGCCACTGATTGGTGCCCGAGCGGTAGACCACGTTGAGGATGGATCCCTGGCTGCGGCCGTATTCCGCGGGCGGGTTGGCGCCCATCACTTTAAACTCGGCAATCGACTCGACCGAAGGAAACACCGAAACGCCGCCGGCGCCGTTCACCGTAGGGTGTGACGCGGCCACGCCATCCACCAGGGTGTCCAGCATGCGGACGCGGGCGCCGTTGACGGAGTAGCGCATGTCGTCGTAGTTGATGCTGACCGACCCCGAGACTCCGGGGGTCAGGAACACGAGCCCGTAGGGATTGCGCGTGTTCAAGGGCAGGTTGACGATTTCGCGGTTTTCGACGACCTTGCCCACGGACGAAGTCGTGGTTTCGAGCAGGGGCGTCTCGCCGGTGACGGAGATCGACTCGGTGACGGCGCCGACTTCGAGGTGGGCGTCGATAGAGGCCTGCTGGGCGACCTGTAATTCGAAGGTCGAGAGGTTATACTTCTTGAAGCCCGCGACTTCCACTACCAGGGTGTAGCTGCCCGGTGGAAGGTTGGTGATGACGTAGCGGCCGGCGCCGTCGGATTCGGCGGTGCGGACTACGTTGCGTTGGACATCGGTCACGGTCACTTGGGCCCGCGGCACGACGGCGCTGGCTGGATCGGTGACGGTTCCGGTTATGGATGCGGTGTAGGTCTGGCCGACGAGGATCGTAGCCGAAGCTGCGAGCAACGTGGCCAGCAAGCTGGTTCGCATGGCGAGAACTACCCCCTATAGAACGCGATTGTAGCTCATTGTAATGAGGAGTACGAGGTATAGGGATCTGAAAGGACCGGTGGAGTGCCCGGTGTGCCGGTGGTGGCGGCCCTGACACGCGTGACGTGGCGGTTTGCTGGTTTTGCTAGTCCGGCTTCACCTTCAGCATCCCGATATCCTTGAGCCAATCGCCGAGTCGCAGTTGCCACGTGGTGGCCACCGGCGACTGGTTGCGGGTGTTGGGATTGATCCCGAATCCGTGCCCGCCCGAGGCGTAAACGTGGACCTCCGTCCGGATCCCCGCCGCTTTCAGCATCGGGTACAACCCGGCCAGCGCGTTCGACGGCCCGCGGTCGTTGTCCGCGCACAGCATGAACGTCGCCGGCATATCTTTCGGGATGGTGTAGTTATTGGCCCGCACGCCGGGGTAGATCAAGGCGTCGAAATCGGGACGGGAGCTGAGGCGGCCGATGGGTTCGGCGGCGTCCGCTTTGCCGGCATCGAAACGCGTGGACGCCAGAATCGCGACCTCGCCGCCGGCCGAGAATCCCATGATCCCCACGCGCGCCGGGTTGACGCGCCACTCCTCGGCGCGGCTGCGGACCAGCCGGATGGCGCGCTGCGCATCGGCCAGGGCGTCGACCTCGATCTTGTACGTGGAGCCGGGCTCGCGCGCCAGCCGGTATTTGAGCACCAGGCCGGCGACCCCGATGCTGTTCAGGTATTCGGCGACGTAGCCGCCCTCCTGATCGAAGTTGAGAAACTGGTGGCCGCCGCCCGGGGCGATGATCATGGCGACGCCGGTGGCCTTCTCCCGCGCCGGCAGATACACGGTGAGCGAGGGGTTGTGGACGCTGGTGACCTTCAGGTAGCCATGACTCTGGTTGGGGGCCTCCACGACCTCCGCGGCCGCCTTGCCCTCGGAGCCGGGGGCGCCCTTGTCCCACAGGCGGACTTCCGCATGGTCGGCGGCCAGGGCCAGTGAGGAGGTCAGAAAGAAAACGCACAGGGTTGTTGGACGCATGGATCTCATCATATCCGAAAGATTGCGGCAGCCGGTCCGCCGCTCCGTCGTGACGCAGGCCCTGGCCTCGTATTTCTCACGGCCCTCCGCAACGAGTCCAAACCACAAAAAAGCCCCCGCCGTCACCGGCAGGGGCGAGGACCAATTTGGTTTTGCGGAATTCTTCTAATTGATTAGGCGTAATCCGCGCCGGAAAAGAGCCAAAAAATCTCGCCGATGCGAGTACTGGAACCAGTACTATTTGGTGAGCCGTCGTACAAGTCGTAAGGTAGCCGAGTCAGGTGACATACGTGCTACTACTTACATTCGTGGGTTTGCAGGTGATGGACGCACTCACCACCTTGGTCTTCTTGAACATGGGGGTGAAGGAAGGCAATCCGCTGATCGGCCTGGCTCTGACGCAGGCGGATCAACCGGGCCTGGCGATTGTTGCGGCCAAGCTCTTCGCCGTTGCGCTGGCGGCCTACGCCTGGCGTTCCGGCCGCAAGAGGCTTTTGCTGAAGATGGATATTTTGTTCGCCCTGTGCGTCTGCTGGAACCTGATTGTGATCTGCGCACGGCTCTGACGCTCCGACGCGCTTTGACGCGCGAGCCTGACCTGTACCAGCGTGGAGCCCGCGTGTTATATTGATGCCATGCCGCGCGACTATATTCCGATTTTCATCTTCCTGGCAGTCGCGGTTCTCTTTCCCGTTGTCACCATCATAGTCGCCAGGCTCATTCGCCCATCGGCCCCGTTTCTGGTCAAGCTGGAAGCTTATGAATGCGGCATCAAGGCCGCCTCGGACTCTCGCGGGCGCTACACTGTGCGCTTCTACATCATCGCCATCCTGTTCGTGATCTT
>JBGPKH010000171.1:0-14331 GCA_041485845.1 Bryobacteraceae bacterium | reverse complement strand
CGGGCGCGCGCGCTCCGCCCTGCTCACCCTGCTGGGCGCGGTCGGACTGGTTCTGTTCATCGCCTGCGCCAACGTCGCCAACCTCCTGCTGGCGCGCGCCGCCGGGCGAATCCATGAAATTGCCGTACGCGCCGCGCTGGGGGCGAGCCGATTCCGCGTGGTGCAGCAACTGCTCACCGAAAGCGTTCTGCTGAGCATGGCCAGCGGCCTTGCCGGACTGCTGCTGGCTTTCGCCGCCACGCGCCTGGTATTGAATCTCTTTGCGCCGGCAATCCCCCGCGCCCGGGAAATCGGCCTAGACTGGCGGGTGTTCACCTTCCTGTTTGGCGCCAGCGCCGGCGCCGGCATTGCCTTCGGCCTTTTGCCCGCGTTGGCGGCGTCGCGCGTCGATTTGCAGACGGCCCTGAAAAGCGCCGGTGGCGGCCGTTCCGTGGGGGCGGGTTCGTCCGGATGGAGCGGACGGCGTCTGCGCGATGGACTGGTGGTCGCGGAAATCGCCCTGTCCTTCGTGCTGCTGGTGAGTGCCGGCGTTCTGCTGCGCGCGTTCCTCCGTCTACAAAATACTCCCGCCGGCCTGGCGCCCGACCGCGTGCTGACCCTGCGCCTCACGGCTCCCCTGCGAGAGTACGCCGCTCCCGGAAGCTTCGGCCGATACGTCGGGGAATTGGAGGAGCGCGTCCGGCAGATTCCCGGAGTGCGCGCCGCCGGCTTCATTCAGTATCTGCCGCTCCAGAACTGGGGTTGGAATGCTGGCTTCACCATCCGGGACCGCCCGCCGCAACCCGGCAGTCCCGCGCCCCAATCCGAGCTTCGCTACGTGAGCCCCGGGTATTTCGAGACCCTGCGCATCCCCTTCCGCGGCGGCCGCCTGTTCACCGATCGCGATACCGCCGCCGCCCCTCGCGTGATCCTGGTGAACGAAGCGCTCGCCCGCAAATACTTCCCCAACGAAGATCCCGTGGGGCGGCTCACCGACCGCGGCACGATCATCGGCGTCGTCGGCGACGTGCGAACGTCGCGCCTGGACCGTCCCGCCACTCCCGAAATCTACTACTCTTTCGTTCAGAATACGGCGGCAACCTCGGACGCCGGAGTGTCGCTGGTGGTTGGCGCGCACGCGCGGCCGGAAGCCCTGGCCAAGTCAGTGCGCGACGCCATCCACCAGGTGAATCCGCGCCAGGTCGTATATGACGTCAAAACCATGGAGCGGGTGATCGCCAATTCCCTCGCCGACATGAATCTCTACCTCTGGCTGATCGGATTGTTCGCTGCCCTGGCGGTGCTGCTCGCCACCTCCGGCATCTATGGCGTGATTTCGTACGTGGTGGCCGCGCGCACTCAGGAGTTCGGCCTGCGCGTGGCTCTGGGCGCCGGCAGCGCGCACATCCTGCGCCTGGTGCTGGGACATGGCGCCGGCCTGGTAGCGTGCGGGATGCTCCTGGGCGCCGCCGGGACGCTGGCAGTGACGCGATTCCTCCAGGGGCTGCTCAGTGGCGTGACCCCCAGCGATCCCGCGACGCTGGCGGCAGTCGCCATTCTGCTGGCACTGGTGGGCCTTGCCGCCTGCCTCGTCCCCTCGCGCCGGGCCATGCGAGTCGATCCGCTGAACGCGCTGAAATACGAGTGATAGAACCATAACCGGATTCACAACTCCGATTTTAAGGACTACAATACTGGACAGGAGGATGGTCATGTATACTCTGTTGGCTGTCCTGGTCTACGGCGCTGCAGTCGCCATCCCTGCTTACCTGCTCTACCGCTTCCATTCCCAGGCTTGGTACTGGCACCTTCTGGCGATTGTGGCAAGCCTGGCACTTGGACTTATGCCGATGCCGGCGGAACTCCAAAAGCGGGGTTTTGACCTGTTCTTCGGCTTCGTTTTTCTCGGCCTGCTCGCGTGGGGCGCTGGCGGATTGATCCTCTTTCACCCGCACCGGCCGCATCGCGAGAAGCACGCATAGACCGCCGCTGGTTCCCTATGCCACGCGCGGGCCTCCAGTTGGCCCAAGGGTGATATCATGCCATAGCCCGGCTCCATGAGCCCACAGTGCTCCATTGCCCGCTATCGCTTCGTCTCCAAGCCCGGCGGGGGCGGGGTACCCTCTGGGCGGGGCGGCAACGGGTTTTAGGCACTTAGGCCTTGCCGCAGAATAACATTTACTTTTTGGTTCGCGGCAAGATCGTGTAATTCCATTCCGGCATGAATTCGTCGGGGAACGATGTTGAGATCATCCGTTTCGTTGGCCGGTTGCTCGCTTGGGCCGGAGTTCGCTGGTTTGCCGCTGGGAGGCTTTTGTTTCGGCGGCTCCGCAGCCGCGTCACGTCTTGGTCGAGTCGGGTGTGCGCGCCAGATTCTATCCTGTTTGCAGATAGTTCGTCGATGTAGCAACGTGCGCTCTCACCAGCATTTCGGACGCCAAAATGGTAAAAGTTATTTTGCGGCGACCCCTTAGGCGCCCGGCTGCGGTCGATCAACGCTTGGAAGACTCGTTCCATCCGACCGCCCAACTCGAACAGCAGATTCCGGCTGTACTCCACCTGGTATTCGCGCGTGCTCATCCCCCGCGCGTACAGCGAGATGATCTTGTCGTCGAAGCCCGTGAATCGCGTTTGCCCTTTGGCCACGATCTTCGGCTCGAAGGTTCCAGATCGGTCCCGCGGCGTCTCCAGTTCCAGCGCGCCGAAGTTGCCCTTCAGCGTCTTGCCGGTCGTGCCATTTCGCGAATTGCCGCTGTGGTAACCCGCCGGGTCGTGCTTCTCATAGCCCAGATGATCGGCCAACTCGACGTTCATCGCCCGTTCCAGCACCCGTTTCGTCAGGCGCTTCAACAGGCCGTTCTCGCCGATCACGTCCTCTGGCTTCTCGTAGTCAGCCAGCAGCTCGTCGAGCAATTCTTCACGAATCGGCTTCTCGTCCGTTCGCTTCTTTCTTCTTTTCTTATCGGCAGCCATCTCACTCTCCTTATCGGAAGTTTCAATGGCCGTTTACACAATCCTTTTTACACCCTCTAAACCACGGAAACAATTGGTGGGCCCTGTAGGATTTGAACCTACGACCAACGGATTATGAGTCCGCTGCTCTAACCGCTGAGCTAAGGGCCCGTCCTCTTAATTTCAACATCTGGTGTCGATTTTCTGGTACGCTGCTCTCTCAAAGGCCCGGTCCATCCCCTCCGGAGCCGAGTGTACGTACTGTTGGGACACCATGACACTGCTAGCTAGGTGCAGCAATCCTCATTATCGTGAAGGCGTCCGCCCCTGCCTCTCCCAACCGGGTCAACATGGTTTTCCTTATTGAATGTATCACGAAGTCTGCGGGCAGCTTTCTCGCGGTCCGCATCGCGTCGCGTTGGTGGTCAAGGGACGTTCCGAGGATTGGCGCATCGGGCTTGTCGCCGCTCAACAACTACACGTTGCTCGACATGATGAGCATCTGGGCGCCGCAGCACCTGTATCGCGGTCTGCCCGATCGCGAGGCCGGAGCGGGAGTGCGCGATCGCCAAGGCCACCCCGGAGATCGAGAAGCAGTTGGGCGGGAAGCAGATCGTGATCGCGACAGCCGGGCAGGCGTTCGCGGTGGCTGCGGAACCGTTGCGGAATACACCCGGTGCGAGGCTGAACGCGCCTGCCATGTTCGGCCGTCGCAAGACCACCATCGGCGGGTTGCAACTCCGGCTGGCGGCGCACCTGCACGCGCATCTCGGGCAGTTGATCGCTTATGCGCGGAGCGCCGGCGTAGTTCCACCGTGGCCGCAATGAGGGTCGTCGTCCTGCCGGCGGCGATCGCCTATTTCAGCGCCCGCACCCGGTGCGATTCGCTGTCGGCCACGTAGACCGTGCCGGAAGCGTCTACGAAGATCCCGTGGGGTCGCGACAGGCGGCATTTGCGCGCATCGCCGTCCGGCCCGTCGCCGCGTTGGCCGATACCGATGACGGTTGAGATCACGCCGGACTTCAGGTCGATGCGGCGGATGGTGTGGCTTTCGGTGTCGGCCAGATAGAGGCTGCCGCCGGGCGCCCAGGAGATGCCCTTGGGCCCCGAAAGCTTCGCAGTTTTCGCCGGCCCGCCGTCGCCCGAATAGCCGGTCTCGCCGGTGCCGGCCACGTGGTAGATGCGCCCGGAAGCGCCGTCGATCCGGTACACGGCGTTGCCTTCGCGCAGCACCAGGTAGAGATTGCCGTCGGGATCGGAGGTGATCGCACGCGGGCCGTTCAGCGGCGTGCCGGCGACCGGCGCTCCGTCCGGCGTGGGCTTGCGCTCGCCGGTGCCCGCCCAAGTCTCGATGATGCCGGTCGAGAGATCGACGCGGCGGATGCGGTGGTTGCCGATATCGCAGATGAGCAAGCGGCCCTGCGGATCGAAGGCGATGCTGTGCGGCTGCCGGAGCTGCGCCTGGGCGGCGGGACCGCCGTCGCCGCTGAATCCGGCGGCGCCCGTGCCGGCCACCGTCGAAATGAGGTGCTTCTTCGCATCCACGCGCCGCACGACGTGATTCTGCATCTCGGCGAAATACATGTTGCCGGCTTTGTCGAACCGGACTTCGTAGGGTTCGTTGAGCGATGCCGTGAGCGCCGGGCCGCCATCGCCCGCATAGCCCTTCTGCCCGCTGCCGGCGGCGGTGGAGATGCGGTGCGTCCGGAGATCGAGCCGGCGGACGCGATGGTTGCCGATCTCGCAGAAGTAGAGCGCGCCATCGGGGCCGATGACCAGGCCGTAGGGGTTGTTGACCTGCGCCTCGGTAGCCGGGCCACCGTCGCCCGAGAAGCCCGCCACGCCGGTCCCGGCGATGGTGACGGTCGATTGGGCCGCGAGCAGAGAGGATGCGAGGAGCAGGAGGGCGGCGGTGCGCAGACCGAATGCCGCACGCTGCTCGGAGCCATGACCGTAAGGGAGTGATCTTGCTGTAATCATGCCTGGACGATCGACGGGTACACTTTGCGAATGGCGGTCACCGCGTCGTCGGTGTCGCGCCCGGTGTACTTGGGGTTCATCATGACACCCGCGAAACGGCTGAGAATGTCGATGGTCCGCGGGCAGCACTCGGCGCCGTAGCGGATGGATTTGCCGCGCTCGGAGGCGAACGACGGCCACTGCGGCGTCACCGTCACTTTCTGTTCGATCTCCGGGACAGGCGGCAGAATCACCGAGCCCGCCGGGCCGGATACCGGTACGCCCTCGGCCTTCATGGCTGCCGCGTACCGCTGGCGATCGTCTTTGGTCTGGAAGCCGAGGAAGATCCCGGTGCCCAGTTCGCCCGCGGGATCGGGCAGCCGCCGCAAGTGCGTCCCCGGCACATCGCGGATGCCGCTGTAGACGCGGCGGGCGTTACGCCGCACATCGCCGATGATGGTGTCGAGCTTGCGCAGTTGGGCCAGCAGGACGCCGCCGGTGAATTCGTTCATGCGGTAGTTCAGGCCCGGCATGAAACGCAGTTTCGCGGGCATGTCGCGGCGAAAGGTCACATCGTGGAAGCGGAAGGCCCGTTCGAACAGATAGGGGTCGCTGGTGACGACCGCGCCGCCTTCGCCGGCGGTGATGGTCTTGCTCTGCTGCAGGCTGTAGATTCCGATATCGCCCATGGAGCCGAGCGGCCGCCCCTTGTAACTGGCGCCCACGCTCTGGCTGCAATCCTCCAGTACCTTGAGACCGTGTTTGCGGGCGATGGCCAGGATCGGGTCCATGTCGGCCGGGTTGCCTTGCAGGTGCACGGCCATGATGACCTTGGTCTGCGGCGTGATGCGGTGCTCGATATCGTCCGGGTCGATGTTGAACGACTCGTCGATCTCGGCGAAGACGGGCAGCGCGCCGGCCTGAATGACCGTGTTGTAGCAGGAGTACCAGGTCCATGCGGGGATGATCACCTCGTCGCCCGGGCCGACTTCGAGAGCGGCCATCGCGACGTGCAGCGCGGCGGTGCCGGAAGTGACCGCCAGCGCGTACTTGGTCTGCATGCGGGCGGCGTACTCGTTCTCGAAGATGGCGACTTTGGATTTGTTCAGCGGGTTGCTGAAGCGGAAGGGATTGTGGCTCTCCAGAACTTCCTGGAGCTGCCGTTGTTCCTTGTCGTCGTAATACTGCGGCCCCCAGTTCGGGCCTCCGAGGGGCTGGGTCCGCACCGGAGTGCCGCCGTTCACTGCGAGTGCGGAGCGGCGTCCGCGCTTCCGGCGGCGGCTAAAGCTGCCGCGGCCAGGAAGTCCCTGCGAGCTAACATGGGGAGTCTCCTTTCCAGAAGTCATACGATTAGTTTACGCGAACGAGGGCGGGGTCGGGGCAGCGATCATGGACTACAATGAAGCCAGGATGACGAACCGTCAATTCCCGACCGACGAGGATCCCCGCATCGGGCAATTGCGGCAGGAGATCTCCGAGGCACTGCCGAACGGCAGCGAGTGGCTGAACACGCCGCACCCGTTACTCGCGGGTGAGACGCCCGAACAACGGCTCATTGCAGGCGATTACGACGCGGTCCGAAATCTCTTCTACTCCATCCTTTACATTGGCATCTCGTGAACGCCCGTTCCGGGCCAGTCCGGCGGTATTTGAGGCCGAAGACGATTGTGGATCACTCTCGGACCTGACGAATTCGGCAGTGGGTTTCGGCTCCTCGACGACTCGGCCCTAATAATGCCGCCTCCCTTCAGTTACCGGAGCCCGCCCGACGGCATGGTCGTGCAATAATGGGCCAATGACCGAGGCCAACCCGGCGTGAGCACCTGGTGCCGGTTCAAATCCGCGCTGGGCCGGACGGCGCGGCCGTTTTATCATCAGGTCGCTAAGGGAACGGCTGCGTGATGCCTTCAGCAACGGGCAAGACTGTCTCGCTCGCCGCTGTGCTCTTCGCTATCAACGCGTTTATCACTCTCCGCCTTTTCGGAATCGATTACACGACGGAGATGGCATCCATCGAAGCTGCGTATATTGGCTTGGCGCGATACATATGCGAGCACTTCGCTCACTTCAATTGGTTTCCGCTGTGGTACGGCGGCATCCCGTACCAGGATACCTATCCGCCGCTGCTGCACTTCGTTGTTGCGGCTGTCACGACTACCGCTCACACTTCGCCCGGGCTCGCGTACCACCTTGTGACTGCCGCAGTCTACGCCCTCACTCCCGCCGCGTTGTTCTGGACCGCTTGGCGGTTGGGAGCAACACGGACGAACGCTTTCGCGGCCGCCCTGTTCTATTCGGTGATTTCGCCGTCCTGCTGGCTAGTGCGGGAGGTGCGCGCCGATAGCGGCGGATGGTTCGGGCCGCGGCGCTTGGTCACATTAGTTCGCTACGGCGAAGGGCCGCACCTTACGTCGCTAATGCTCCTGCCTCTAGCCATCGGGCTGCTGCACGTGGCACTGGAGAAGCGCCAACCGACTTACTATCTAGGAGCCGCCTTGGGGTTTGTGGCGGTGGCACTGACCAACTGGATTGGGGCGTTTGCGCTGGCGCTGGCGGCTGCGTCATATCTGCTGGCCGGTCACCATCAGTCGTGGCTACGCACCGCCGTCCTGGGATGTTATGCCTATGCGATCGCCCTGCCTTGGGCGACGCCCTCCACTATCGAGACCATCCGCGCGAATGCGCCGCTGGTAGGTGGCCGGTTTACCGGCCGGCTCTGGTACGGGTTCCTGTTCGCCGCCGGCCTGCTGTTGCTCGCGTGGGTGCTGAAGCGGTCGAAATGCCGGTCGGCTGTTCGCTTCGGCCTGCTCTTTTCTTTCGGCACAGCCTTCATCGTGCTCGGAGCGTACTGGCTCCACCAAGCGCTGCTCCCACAATCGGAGCGATATCACCTCGAAATGGACATGGCGTTCTGGCTCGCGGCAGCGCTCATCGCCCCGCGCGCGCCCCGAGTCGCCATCCCGGTCCTGGTCGTCGCGCTCGCACCTGTGATAGTTCATCAGTACCGGATGGCACACCGGATGGAGCAGCGGATCAACGTTGCGTCCACGGTTGAGTACAAGGTTTCGCATTGGCTGGGAGATCACATGCCCGAGAGTCGCGTCTTCGCACCCGGCACCATTGGTTTCTGGATGAACGCATTCAGCGACACTCCGATGTTGACCGGTGGCTTCGATAACGGTATGCGAAACACCTTCTTGCAGGACGTGATCTTCCAAATCTACGCTGGCGATCGTCAGGAAGTGGCTCTCGACTGGTTGCAGGCATTCGGCTGCGATGCGGTGATCGGCGGCGACCCTGCCAGCCGCGAATTCTACCATCCAATCTCGCATCCCGGCAAATTCCACGGCCTCCGCGAAATGTGGCGCGACGGCGCAGATGTGATTTACGAAGTGCCGCGCCGAAACCGGTCGCTTGCGCACGCGCTCCACCCGGCCGATCTGGTGCAACAGCGACCGCCGGCCTATTACTCGGCGCCGCTGAGAAGGTATCTGGATGCGCTTGATGATCCATCGCTCCCCCCAGCCAAGTTCCGGTGGCGTGGGCCCAGCGACGCCACGATCACCGCTGACCTCCGCCCTGACCATCTAATCTCCGTGCAAGTCACCTGGGACCAGGGGTGGAAAGCGCGGGTCCGCGGCGAGCCTCGCCGCGTATGGGGGGACACCCTGGGACAGATAGTTGTGGAGCCTCGTTGCAGCGGCCCTTGCACGGTAGATCTGTCGTACGACGGCGGTCGGGAGATGTTGTTCGCCCGGATTGCGAGTGGGCTAGCGCTTTCCGGTGGTGCTATCTGGATACTGTTGGGACGAATCCCATGGCGAAGGCGTTTGGCCTGGCGGTAGACGAACTAAAGCTGCTGCGGATGCCCGGGCAGATGGCGAAGCCTCCGCTTCCACTTCCTAGATTCACTCTGCGGATTTCGATTCCGTAGCGAGCGCGGCCCACTGCTTCCGCAGTATTTTCGAGTCGCAACCAGGAAAACGAACAAAACGATGCGCATACCTTAATTGGAACGACATCGTCTTAGTTCTTGTCCTGCTGAGGATAAAAGTAAGTAATATTACAAATCTGAGAACAGTAGGTAATTGTCCCTGAAGGACCATAATTCAACTTGACAAACTTACTGTTTACGTGCAAACTACTAGTGGTTTTCACGTACTACTAGACCTAGAGGCCAGACGAAACGGGATTTCCACCAACAGTTTCGCCGGTGGGAATAACGTCGGCGCTGACTGGGCGCTCATGTTGATAGTGGTGTAACTTGTCGGAAGGAAGGGTCCGGACTTACACCTTAAAACTCCCTGCTCCTCCGCCGGTTGGAGTGTGCCTGCTGAGAGTCCAGGAGGGATGTGTTTTGGAGTCCTCCGAAGGAAGCGCTAGGCCGACGCCCGACCAAATGGATAAGAGGAAAGAAAATGACGATTTCATCGTTGATTTCTCGGTTTGCGCAAACGATCGCCGCGAGTCAACACAGAGCCCAGTGGATTGGCGGGCGCCCGGCACTCGCTTGCACGCTAGCTGTTTTGATTGTTTTCGGTGGAGCCCTCCACGCGTGTACGCCAGTTGGGCCTTTTACTGATGTGTTCCCATCGGATCCCTATTACAATGCGATCGAGTTGATGCGGTCGCGGTGTGTGAGCAACGGCCTCAACGGCTCGTTCAGTCCGCTCAATACTCTCCTAAGGGAGGAAATGGCGGCATTCGTGATTCGGTCCATAGCCTACAACCAATTCGGTGACTCTGAGTACTTTGTGGAAAACAATCAGTACACGCAGAATCCGTACTTCACCGATGTGCCATCGAGTAACGGGTTCTTCCCATATATTCAAAAACTCAAGGATCTCGGTATCACGAGCGGGTGCACCGCGACCACTTTCTGTCCTACCGACACCTTGCCGGCTTATCAAGCGGCTGTCTTTGCTGTCAGGGCACGACAATACAGCGATACAGGTGCTATTAACAACAGCATCGCGTGCCCTAATGATTTCAGTTGCACTAGCTACTTCCTAGATGAGCCGTCCTCTGATTTTTGGTTCCGGTGGATTCAGAAGGCGAGGGAGCTAGTTGGACCCATCTTGGCGGTCAATCCGAGTTGCACACAAGGGAGCTTTTGTTCGGGACTAACGGGAACACCGCCGCCGGTAATTACCAGGGGTTGGATGGCGTTCTACATCTCCAGGGGGATCATGCGCCAAGGGGAAAATGTCCTTACCTATCACAATGACAACTCCAGGACTGGGCAGAACGTCGGTGAGATCACGCTTACGACATCGAATGTGTCTTCGGCGACCTTCCCGCCGCCTCCTCCCTCGCCAGGCATGCCCGGCGTAACTTTGCCAATCACTCTTCCGACGGACGGATTCGTGCACGCGCAGCCGCTCTACATGTCCGGGCTGAAGGATGTCATAGCTCAACAAAGCGACGGCGTCAGACGCGTGCATAACGTTCTATTCGTCGCTACCGAGAACAATTCGGTGTATGCATTTGATGCTGATAGCGGAGCCAAGCTCTGGCAAACCTCGGTCCTGCCTTCTGGAGGCACGGCGGCACCGCCCGACAGTGACTGCAGCATTACCGGGCCACAGTACTGAGTTACGGGTACACCTGTAATCGATCTTTCCGCAATCCCGCCGACGTTATTCGTTGCGGCCCCTGCGATTGTGGGAGGCTCGATGACCTAGTGGCTTCACGCTCTAAATGTCACTACCGGCAACGAAAAACAGGGCTCCCCGGTGCAAATACAAGGTTCGGCGGGGTTCGCCACGTTCACCCCAAACATTCAATTCCAGCGGGCTGGATTGGCCTTGACGGGGGGCCGCGTCTACGTGAGTTTTGCTGGTGTCTGCGAACAGGAGCACCCCGACTCATTTGCCATGGCGCACGGCTTTGTCATGGCGTATGATTCTACCTCCTACGCTCAGGTTGGAATTTACGCAACGACGCCTGGACCCATGGCTAAGGATGGGAATGTCTGGCAAGGTGGCGCAGCACCAGCCGCGGATTCCGCCGGGAGAATATGGTTTGCGACCGGCAATGGGACATCTGACGTAACTTTGGACACCAATCCGTCTGACACGCTCCAAGCGCTCTCCGACTACGGCGATAGTTTTATCAAGCTGGAACCTCCCTTCGGGGGGCTCTTCCCAAATGGAGACTGGTTCACACCCTGCGACCAAAGCGAGTTGAACACTAGTGACGCGGACCTGGGTGCAGGGGGACCCCTCCTCCTGCCACAGAGCGTCGGCAGTCAGGCTCATCAGAACCTGATGATCGCGGCCGGGAAGAGCGGCAAGATCTACCTGATTGATGCCTACAACATGGGTCAAACTAAGGTCGTAGGAGGTTCGACGGGCTGCGCCGATCCTTCGAATCTGGCGGGAAACCCTCCTCCTGCGATAGGAGGTGGAGGAGAGGACAAAGCGTTCGGCGTGCCCGCCTATTGGAACGGTTTCCTCTATTTCGGAGGTGCTTTCGATCAGCTCAGGCAGTTCACGATCTCCAATGCGCAAATCACCCCTTACAGCGTCTCATCAGATCCGCAAGCTCCGGGCGGCTTCGGCAATGCCGGGGCAATTCCCAGCATTTCGGCGAACGGATCCTCTAACGGAATTGTATGGGTGGTCTTCAGCAATGCAACCGATCGGCAAGGCTGTACCCCAACCACGTGCCCATACGGATTTGAGGGCGCTCCGGAAACTCTCATCGCTTATAACGCCGCAAATCTTGCGAAGCTAGTTACGTTGTCTCCACAGGGTGGGTATCCGCACTTCAGCGTTCCCACAGTCGCAAATGGCCGTGTGTACCTGCCCACCGGTAACTCCGTGGTGGTCTACGGGGTGAACTGAAGATAAGAGCTCAGAAGCCTCAACGCCTCTTTGGCCGTGGTCGCTGCGAGTCTTCTGTGGGTGGCTGTTCAGAATCAACAGCCACCCGAGGGTTCATCGCGCCGATGCGATATGGTCCGAGTAATAATGAACGGCCTGTACGATCGAGGTTGAATGTAGGCTTGCTGGGCTAGCGCAAAAAAGCGAAGAGTCGCCGATCCCCGCATTGGCCACGGTGTGCTACAACTGAGGCAGCAGGCAATCAGTTGATTAAGCTTTCCCGGAAGGAAATCCTTCGGGATTTCGTCCTTATCTTCTTGTTCACAGCGGTGCTCATCCGGCCCTACCTCAAAGCCGGGTACACGGACAAGTGGGCCTCCAGCGAAGGCAGCCTCATTGGCGACGCACGCTTCCTGATCCAGCACTGGCCGCATCCGCAGTGGCAGCCCTTGTGGTACGGCGGCACGCGCTTCGACTATGTCTATCCACCGGCGTTGCGGTATGGAACGGCCGTGATCTCGATGGTCGTCGGCTATTGGCCGGTGAAGGCGTACCACTTCTATACGGGGATTTTCTACTGTATCGGGATCGCGGGAGTCTACCTGCTGGTGCGCGTGGGGAGCGGGTCGCGCGGCATGGCGTGGCTCTGCGGAGTGGCGGTGGCGCTGATGTCGCCGTCGTTTCTGTTCATGGCCAACATGCGGAACGACGCCTGGAAATTGTTGCCGGTGCGGCTCGGAGTGTTGGCGAAGTATGGGGAAGGTCCCCATATGACGGCCTTCGCACTGATTCCGATCGTGCTGGCCTTCACCTGGATCGCTCTGGAACGGCGTAGTCCCGCGGCGCTGGCGCTCGGCGGAGTGTTTGCCGCCGCGGTCACATCCAACAATTTCTACGGAGCCACGGCGCTCGCGGTGTTCTACCCCGTCCTGGTGTGGAGCTTCTGGATAACCCGCCAGGACAAGCGCATCGTGGTGCCGGCCCTGGCGATCCCGGTGCTGGCTTACGGCCTCACTGCGTTTTGGCTGGTGCCCTCCTATTTCAGGGTGACCGCGGAAAACATGAAGTACGTTTCCGAGCACGGCACCACGTGGTCCATCTGGCTGGCGGTGGTAGTGGCGGTGGCCTTCGCGGTGACCTCCGACCGGTTCGCGCGAGGCAAAACGGAACGGACCTGGGCGGTATTCGTCATCGGCTGCGCGGTCTTCTTTTCGCTCAACGTGCTGGGCAACTACTACTTCAATTTTCGGGCGGCCGGAGAGCCCGGGCGCCTGGTTCCGGAACTGGATTTTGTGCTGATCCTGCTGGCCGCTACTGGCCTGCGATGGCTGTGGACCCGCCCGGGACTGGCGCCCAGGATTGCCGCGGCGGTGGTGGTGATCGCGGCGTTCGCCACCACGGCGGGCTACATCCGGCACGCATGGCACATGTTTGCGTTGTGGCCGAACTACCAGGACCGCCCGGAATACCAGGTCACGGATTGGCTGTGGAAGAACATGCCGGACGCCCGCGCGCTGCCTTCCGGATCGGTACGGTTCTGGTTCAACACCTGGCACGATTTGCCACAACTCGGCGGCGGAAGCGACCAGGGCATACTGAACGGCGAGGCGGAGCAGGCTCAATGGGAGGTCAACCTGTCAGAGAGGCCGGAGCCCTCGATTCTGTGGATGCAGTGTATGGGCGTGGACGCGGTCTACGTGCCGGACAGGAAGTCGCGAGAGATTTTCAAGGACGTCCTGTATCCCAAGAAGTTCGAGGGTGTGCTGCCGGTGATCTACGACGATGGCCAGGACAACAAGATCTACCGCGTGCCGCGGCGCTATCCGGCGAGGGTCCGGGTGGTCGAGACCGCCAAGCTGAACGCCACCGGGCGCCCGCGCTTCAACGACGACGTGGAGTACCTGCAAGCCTACGCCGACGCGATCGAGAAGGGTCCCGATTCGCCGGGCACGTTGACGCGCGACGGCACCGATGCCATGCGAGTTCGCGTGAAGCTGGACGCGGGACAATCCGTGGTAGTGCAGGAGAGCTACGACCCGGCATGGCACGCCTGGTCGGGCGGACAGCCGCTCACCGTGCGTAAGGACGCGATGGGTCTGATGGCCATCGACGCGCCGCCGGGCGACCAGGAAATCTGGCTGGCCTTCGTGACGCCGCTGGAGAATCGCGTCGGACGTTGGGTGACCATCGTTTCGATCCTTGTGGTGCTCGGCCTGATGGCGCTCGGCATCCGCCGGGAGCGTCGCGCGTGAAGCGGCTGGCCACGCCGCTCTCGGCGTTGGCGATCTTCCTGTTGAACGTATGGTTCAATGGGCCGCTTTTCATGGCCGGGGAATTGCCGTTTCGCGGATCGATCGAAGGGGGCTATGTGGGGATGGCGCGATTCATTGCCGCGCATCCCAATCCCTGGGGATGGAATCCTCTTCCGTATGGCGGACTGCCCACGCAGTTCCTGTACGTTCCCGTGCTGCCGTATCTGACCGCGCTCGGAATCCACCTTCTGCCGCACGTTTCGCCGGATACGGTTTATCGCACCATCGCGGCGCTGGCGACGTGTCTCGGACCGGTGACGATGTTCTTCTTCGCGGTGTTTTTCACCGGAAGCCGGCGATG
>JBGPKH010000170.1:0-14436 GCA_041485845.1 Bryobacteraceae bacterium | reverse complement strand
TCCCAGACACGGGGAGGCATCCCCATAACGTCTTGCGGCCGCGAGGTCTCAATCGCTTCTTCGTCAGCGAATACTTTCCCAGCGTCAGTGGCGCCTCTACCTACCGGCGCGATCCCTGTGTCTCAATCGCTTCTTCGTCAGCGAATACTTTCCCAGCGTTACGAGGAATTGATTAGGGATTACGGAAAGGAGAGTCTCAATCGCTTCTTCGTCAGCGAATACTTTCCCAGGGGGCAGTGGGAAAACTATAACATGCACGTTGTCGCGGTCTCAATCGCTTCTTCGTCAGCGAATACTTTCCCAGCGTCAAACCGAGCTCCTGGGCGATCTGGACCGTGTTCGTCTCAATCGCTTCTTCGTCAGCGAATACTTTCCCAGGGCCGCCCCGCCAACCCGTTGGGAACATTGTACATCAGATGCCCGTTTCCGTACCCCCCCTTTTCAGCCCGTTTCCGCCTCGGGAAATCGGCGTTCCGGTCACCCGAATTTGCACGGAACTCCCATCGAATCAATAGCTCCGTAACCTCCCCTGCAAGTCGATGCATTTCCCGATCCAAGCCAAACCATTTGCAATCAATTCCTTACCGTCAAATAATCACAAAACCCGGCTCCCGGTAGCGGTCCCCCTTCCCCAAGATCCGCACCGCTCCCGCGCACGCTTCGCACAACCGGTAGAACCGGCAGGAATCGATCGCCGGGTCGATCTCGAAATCCAGGCGCCCCCACAGTTCGTCGAACCCGCCTTCGTCCAGATTACACTCAAAGACGCTGTACTGGACGCGGCGTCCGAAATCCTTCAACGCCTCCATCACGCGCCGCCGCCGGCCGTCGTCCGACACATCATACGAAATCACGTAGAGCATCAATCCTCCTCGCAGTAGGGCGCGAAAACACCTCCGTCCCTTATCGCCACGGCCAGTCTCTCCGCGTCATCCTGCCATGCCTTTCGCAGACCCCGGGGCGCCCGCTCCCGGGGCTCGATCACTGCCGCCTCGTACGCCTCCAGGTACCTACGGAGTGAATCCGGCAGCAGGATCACGCTGCCCGCCATGCCCCCCGTCACGCGCTGCGCGAAATCCACGCCGGTGAGGATCTTCTCGTTCACCAGGCGTAGCGTCAGACGGTCCACCAGGGGGCTGCGAAACGCCTCGAGCAAGTCCAAAGCCAGCGACGGCCGGCCGTAATCCACCTTGTGCAGGAAGCCCAGGTGCGGCTCCATGCCGACGCCCTCCACCAAGGCCCGGATTTCATTCATGGCCATCGTATAACCCAGGCTCAGCAGCCCGTTGATCGGGTCCGTCGCAGGATGCTTGCGCCGGCCGTCGAACGGCAGGTCGCTGCGGTTCATTTCGGGGAACGCGCCGAAATAGGCTGCTGCCGCCGATCCTTCCAGGCCCAACAGTTCGGGATGGCTCGCCGCGGCCGCAACGTGGTCACAGGCGTGGCGCACCGCCTCGCAGGCAGCGGCAAGTACGTCCGACGGATAGTTGCGCCGGTAGTCCGCCAACAGTTTGCCGGCGTTCCGCACCTTCGCCCGGACCACGGCCTTGGCGATGGCCAGCGATGCCGCTTCGTCCAGGGCCGTACGATACTGCGCCACCCGCAGCGGAACGTTCTTGGACAAGTCCGGGACCAGGTGCCCCTTCAACCGTCCGTGCCGGGTGTACAGCGCCAGCGGAATGCCGCGATCCAGCAATTCCGAGAGCGCCTGAGTGGTCACCTGCACGTTTCCGAACACGGCGACGCTGTCGGTCTGGCGCAGCGGGATCTCCAGCAGGTGCGCGTCGTCCTTCTCCACCAGGATGCGCCCGCCGCGCTTGCGGATGATGGCGCCTTGTTCCTTCACATAAACGACGGCCATAGTTCACCATGCCCTATATCGCCGCAGGGGACGCCGCTCGCTCTGCGGAAAGAAGTTCTCGGGGATCGGCGGAGCAATGGAGAGGACTTTCAGACGCTTTCGTCCGGGCTTCCACGGTTGCAGGAGCAGGTCCTTCAGGAAGATGGTGCCCAGGAACTTGAAGCCATCCGAGAAACGCACGATGCGTGTCTTTCGCTCGTTGAGCCGCAGCCGCAGGCCGGCCAGGACTTCCTCGGTGAGGGCCTGTGCGCGCTCGGCGGCCTTGCGCCCCTTGGTCAGCACCACGAAATCGTCGGCATACCGCACCATTTTGAGCCCCTCCTCGAGCAACCGGTCGTCGAGCGTGTCCAGGCAGAGATTGGCGATCATGGGCGAAATCACCGCCCCTTGCGGAAGGCCCAGCGTCGGACGGGTCAGGTGCAGGCCGTCCCAGACCGCGGAGTCCAGCCACAGGCGCACCAGGCGGATGACGGTCTCGTCGGGAATGAGGGTGGCGAGGCGGCCGATGGCCAGTTCGCGGTCGACCGAGCCGAAGAAGCTCTCGATGTCGGCGTCCAGGAGCCAGATGTACCCCTGGTGGTAGAGCTGATAGACTCGCTCGACGGCCATGCGCACCGAGCGTCCGCGGCGGTAGGCGAAGCTGCACTCGTCGAACTCGGCTTCGAGGAACGGCTCCATGTAGGCGGCGACGGCGGTCTGGAGGACGCGGTCGCGGACGGCGGGGACGAGCAGCGTGCGGCGCTCCTCGGAGCCCGGCGCTTTTTCCACTTCGATTTTGCGCAGCGGCCAGGCGAAGTAGGAGCCGTCCTCCACCATCCGGCGCAGGAGGTCGAGTTGGCCGTCGAGTGCGGTCTCGAAACTCGCCAGCGAGATTTCGTCGGCGCCCGCGCACCCGTGGTTCTCCTTCACGCGCAGGAACGCACGCCGAAGCTGAGCCGCAAGCAGATAGCTCACCATAGGTGGCCGCGCCCTATCAGGCAGATCGTTCCGTGTTCAACGAGCCCCGACTTTGCTCCGGTGTCTTCTCACAAAGCCGATCTGGGGCAGGCTGCCTGCCTGACGCCGATCAAAGAGGCTCCGCAATCGAATTGTCTTGCCAGAACAATTGGAAGAGAAAACCGAGCACCAGTGCACACGACGCCCACAAAACCGCGAATCCGACCGATATCGGCAGATCCAATCTCCTGCCCGCAAGAAACACCAGAACCGCTCCCGCTACCGCCCATCCCGCGCCGAATGCGGTCACCACCACCGCTCGCCGGCAGAGGTCCCGCAGCCAACGCCGCCGACCAATTCGCCGCTGCACTTCCACCAGCGCCAAGCCGTAGGCGAAGGCCACCGCGCCGCCCACCGCCCAGCCAACCTGGCCGTGACAGTCGATCTGCGTCAGCGCCGTCAGCAGTCCACTGCTGGACATCACTAGCACGAAGCCGGCCAGCACTGCGAGAAGCAGCCGGCACAGCAATAGGTCCTTCCACCGCCACAAACGGAACATGTACGGGTTGCCGCGCGCGCGCCGTTCGTCGGGCTTCGCGTTGTCCCAGATCTGTTTCTCCACCTGCCAGAGCTGCTTTTCGATCGCTCGCGCCGGCCCGAAGGCGTAGCGCCGCCGCAGCCGGCGCCAGGTCTGCCGCAGATCGAAGGCCACGTCTTCCCATTGGTACTCGAGCTCGCCCTTTCGGCGGTGGCCGCACGCGGGACAGATTTCCTCGCTCTTGCCGGGCGCCCGCTGGAAAGCCTTGACGGCTTTTCGAATGTCTTCGTCCAGGTCCCATTCCATTTTCCGATACTGCTCGTATGGCACCGTGTGCGGAGTGATCGCGTCCATGATCCAATGGCGCGTCCAGGTTGGGAGAGAGTCTGGTTCCGCGTCTTCGAGTTCTTCGTGGCGGGCCAGCGCGTCGCCGGGCGTCAGGTTCTTCAGTCTCGCCATACGTCCCAGTTCCCGGAAGTCCGTTCGTCCCGCATGTACACCGCGGCGTCCAACGTCTCGTGCTGATAATAGATCCGGTAGCGGCCCTCCTTGGAGAGCCGCCCCAACATCAGCGACGTGCCTTTGAATCCGCCGGTCACGTTGACGAACCTCCTATCGTTTGCGAACGGGCTGTGTGTCGAGATCGCCGCCCTGAGACCATCGGCCAGTTTGCCGATTTCTTTCTCCAGCCCTGGAATAGGCTCCTCTACAATCCGGTCCGGGTTCAGCTCCAGCCCGAATTCGGCGCTTCGCATCACAGCCAGCACCACCCTGGACGCCATCTGCCCGTCGGCCGTCTCCGTGGGCAGCAGCACAATCTTGTCGAACGGGAATTCCCGGCCCACGTCCCGCACCAGACAGTGCGTGGTGGTCAACTCCGCCGCGGTTTGCGAGGCTTTGAGCGGATTGCTGCGGTAGGTTTCCTCCGTGTTACCCCAGTGTGCTTGGTGGGCGCCAACCAGGTCGCGGTAGAGCTTTGTCCAGCGCCCGAAATCGTCTTTCTTCAGGCTCTCGGGGGAGAATGAGGGTTTGTTCCTGGTCTCTTTGAACCGCTGCATGTCAAGCTGCAGCGCCGAGTTGTCGCGCCCGTTCGGCGCCTTCCCGATCCCCGGGTTGGTCAAGGCGCTGGTACCCACGGTGACGAACAGCACGTTCACGGCAGCGCCCTCCAGTTCTTCAGCGCCTGGTGAGCGGGCTGCGTCAGGTACTTCCCGATCACCGGGCCGGGCGGATCGGACTTGTCCACTAACACGGAGATGATGCACGCTCCGAGTCCCAGCGCTTTGGCGTACCCAAGCATGTGGCACAGTCTGACGCCATCGTGCTCCAAGGTCAACGCGTACTTGAATACCGCGTACTCTTCTTCGTCCAAGTTCAGATATTCAACCCGGAAGACGATACGCTGACCGGCCGCCAGGCACCGCATCGGCCCGTGGGCCAGACTGGCCGGCGCCTTCCGCGGGAACAGAATCCAACCCCCTCCCGGTAAGGTATCGTGCGGGTCGCGCTGCGTGCTGGGGATGGCGTATTTCTCCCACCGCGGGCGATGCAGCACGGCGTCGACGAACCGCACTTTGCCCGCCAGGGCGTAGTCTCCATCCACGAAGCCGAACACGCGGCACACCAGGCAAGCGTCGTGCTCCGAACAGGGCTTCAACCGGTCGGGGAGCCACTCTGCGTCCGCGTGGAAGCGGCCGCACCCGGCGCCCAGCATCTCCGCCATGTTCCGCACCATGCCCCGCAACGACGATGCCGGGATCACCGCGGCATCGGCGTCGCTCAACCTGGCAAACGACGATTGGATGCACAGCGGTGCCAGCGTGGCGAGCTCGCACCGCCAGATTCCCGACCCTTTCCGCGACCGGCGCTCGCCTCCGGCCTCTTCGGCGCACGGTTTGCGCGCCAGTTCCAGTGTCGTGAAGGGAACCGTCTTGCTCATGCTCAGTCCTCCGCAGCCAGGCCCACGCAACGGAATATCGGAGTCGTGTCCCCGGCCTCTTGCAACTCGTAGTGCCGCAGTTCCACCATCAGCCGGCCGCCGACCCTCGCTTGCGGCGCCCACTCCGGATACTCCAGCACTCGCGGAATCCGGCCTTCGTAATAGCCGCCGTTTTGCTGCCGTTCGCCCCAGAGCACCATCTTGTCCGGCCCTGGTGAGGGGTTCGCTTGCTGCAGCTCCACAGGCTTGGAGTCCGCCCCCAGGTCTTTGCCCTCGTCGCTTATATAGACCAGGTGTTTGCCGTTTTCTCGCGTAAGCCAGCGCAACTCTGAGGCATCGCCAAAGGCGACCCCAGCGGGATAAAGTGCCGCGTCACGCCGGTTCTCGGGCTTCTTCAGGTCCAGGAACTCCACTGCCCAGGGGGCCTCCACCATGGCGCAGGTGAATTCTTCCCAGCGCAGATCGTCCGGCAGCGCCGGCAGGCCTTGGCGTGACGAGATGCAGGTCATGCTTCGGCCCTCGACGCCAGCTTGGGGACTGCATCCCACGGCAGCGGCACCAGTTGCCATAGCGCCTCGAATTGCTCCGGTGTCACCGTCCGCTCGAAACGCCAGGGCGCCGCCGCCGTCCACTCGCCCGCCGGTAGCTCAGGCAGGCGTTCCGCCGGCGTTACACCGTACCGGCGCTGGAACCACTGGGCTATCTCCGTGTTTGGGTGTTCAGCAACTCCCCACAGTCGTCCATCCGGCGAGTTCAGACCGTAAGCGGTGAAGCGGATTTCCTCGAAGGCGCCGCGCACCTGGCCGTAGCCCTTGTTCTTGCCCGACCCCAGCGGCACGGCGCCAATGGCTACGTCGCGCAGCAGCGCGCCGATCAGGCGAATCTGCGGAAGTTCGAAGTTACGCAGCCGGATGTCCACTTCGAACTTGGCTCCGACAAGCCCAAAGTGTTTCATCAGCGCGCCTTGGGCCACGCGCCCCTCTTTGCGCTCGATACGCACGTGTTCGCGCGATACCAGCAACTTCTCGCTCGGGTTTTTCCACTCCCCGTCACTGATGGAGAGGCGCGCGGCCTGCGTGGTGTTCCCGAACAGCCGGCACACCGGGCAGGAGAGCCGGTAGGGCACGAAGTCGCGGAGTTCCTTCTCCTTTGTGAGAACCGTGGAACACGACCGGTAGTTTGAAGGGATCTCGTCGGGATCGTCGTCCAGCGGATCGCACACCTTGGCGCTTTCCGGTGGATCGAGCGACCGCAGCGTTCGCTCCAGGTGCGACCGCCAGGCCCCGCGCATCGACGTCCCCGGGATATAGAACGGCAGGCGCCCCACAGCTATCAGCGGGTCCGGGCTGGTGACCGCCTTGAAGATGTCCTGCTCCAGCGCCCGAGATACCGGAATCGCATGGGGCATCCGGATCTTAATCTCCTTCTTGTCTCCCGAATAATCCTTCCGCTTCTCTTCGGTGAAACGCCCTTCCCTCACCAAGAGCGGGGATACCGACGTCAAAACCAACCGAATCTGTAGCTCATTCACGGATTGCATCAACATGAAACGCCTCCTGGTTTTCCAAAGCCAAAAACGGGATCTCCGGCTCGGTTGCTGGCACCGGAACAGCCGGCGCCGGCAGCCCGACAACCGAACGGACGCGATGGAGAATCTCTCGGATCTCAGCGACTCCCAGCGGCGTCGCTCCCGATTCACCGGCCCACATTTCCTTACCCGTGCGAAGGTCCCAGACCCGAACTTCCCCGGTCGCCAACTTAGCGGCCAAGCGGCTCCCGTCAGGGCTCATCACAATCCCCGCGACACGGGCACCGACGCTTTGGATAGCCCTCCGCAGACGACTGCCGCCGGCCCCGACATCCAGGACATCGATCGACCCATCGTCCTTGATTTCAGCCCGCTGCCCTGGTGCCTCTGCCGTTCGGACATCACTGATTTCCCCGGTCTGCACCAGGTAGCGGAACAGGTAGTCTCCGGCATCGCTATCCGCATCGTCGCTGGACTTGATGGCTTCGAGTGCTTCGAGCGCCAGCTTGATAGAGCGCTGCTGATCGTGTGCAAGAAGGAGCAACGCCCGCGCTGCCCGTTCACGAACCGCTGCCGTGCGGCTGGCGCCCTCCGCCCTCTTTACGGCTCGTTCCATTTCTTGGAGCCTGTCGCTTGTTCTTTGTCCAACGTTCGTTTCCTCACTCCCTGGGACTAATTCATCCTTCAAAGCCTTGCTACACCACCTTCTCACCGAGTCTTGGATTACGTCATGGTTGACGGTGTACCCACCCCGGGGGTCCATCCGAAGGATCTTCTGTTTGCACAGCTCCCCGAGAGTATATTCCACTTCCGGGCTCCGCCCGTGTTTCAACAAGTCAGGAAGTGTCCGCGTCGTCCGGTGTCCGCTGCCCGGCACCAGATCTTCCAGGATGAGTCGTGCCGTTCTGCCCGCTGGGATTAGCGGCTGCACGAAGTTATAGATCGCGTCGCCGCCTTTCCTGTAACTTTCCGCGAGGAGCTTAATCGCGGGCTGGCCCTGCGCTTTCAGCCAGATTTGGTCAAACACGATCTGAACCTCGACTGGCCAGATCTGTATCGGCCGGGTTCGATCTGGGTTCGCGTGGTCCTGGATGAAATCGTTCACCAGTTCCGGTTCCCATCTCGCGTTGAACTCCGGCAGGGTCAAGGGCCCGGTAATCGCCTCCCTGGCTGCCTTCTCATCAAGGAGGCCGAGCCGTACGGTGCTACCGAACAGTTTCGGTACCTTCGCTTTCAGCCGGTCCAGATCCGCCAACCGGTCCTCGCGGATACCCAATAGAAATGTCGCCCTTACGTCTGGCAGCCTGATGGCTCGGGCGAGTTCGTCGTCGAATCGCCCGGCGATTTCCGGTTTCAGGTCGAGGTAGTCCTCGAACTGATCCAGCATCACAACCGGTAGTTTGGTTCTGCAGACGTCCTTCAGGAACGAATCGAAATCGGTCCAACTCTCCACGCTGCTCGTGTCCGTTTGGCCCAAACAAGTAAGCCGCAGTTCCTTCCGCCAGTCCTTGGTCCACTTCCGGAAGTAGACGGGCCTCGCGCCCAGGTTCTCCAGTGCGGGAACGACTCCGGCCTGAAGAATCGAGCTTTTTCCAACGCCGGCCGGGCCGTAGAGGATGGTCACCGGTGCAGCGTAGAGATTCGCCACGATTAAGTTCACCTCCGCGCCTCGGCCTTTGAAAATCGGCGCGTGTTCCTTTTCGAAAGTCTTAAGTCCCAGGTACGGCTTCTCGATCATTCACTATGGCCTCAATGCCTCTTTCGCTTGCTTCCCGAACTCTGTTGCGAACTCAGTAATATCAACGTCCAGTACTTGAACCTTGCGCTCTTCCCAAAGCTTTTGATTCACATCCCAAACCGCGCGATCCTTCTGCTTCTTCCGCTCAGTGGGCCGGCGCTGGATGGCCCACGAACGGACTACCCCTCGGTGCTTGCTGACCATCCGAAGCAATACGCGTAAGTCCGGATCTTCCAGGCTGCAACCCAGAAACAGAAACGAACTCTTGACCAGTTGCGGAAAGAACGCTCGCGGTATTGGCATGCGGGAAAGGAATTCCGTGTAGTCGTCTTCCGTGATTACGAAACCATAATCCCCATCCTCGGGAGCCTCGTCGAACAAGGTGCCGTGCATTTTGAAGACAACCGTCCGTTTGCCAAACTCTTCACGCGCGATCTCATCATCCGTCCGCAGTTGCACCGCGCCATTGCTTGATTCGGTCCACCCGAAGTAGGTCGCCCCCATCTTGTTGTCCGGCGCATGGAAAACCCGCACATATGGAGTTCGGCACAGGTTTAATGCGCGCTCCAGCATAGTGTCGTAGTTTGTCGTCACAAACAGTCGGATGTGCGACGATAGGTCGGCAAGGAGTTCGTGCAAGCCATTCGGTTTGCAGTTCACTCCAAGGAACTCCCGGAGCTTCTGCTGAAAGAGAGATGGGTCCGTTCCGTTGAACGCCTGCTGAGCGACTCGGTCCAATCGCGTCTCACCGGGCAAGCCCACCATGCCAGAGAGTTCCTCCGCTAGTTCTGACCCGCTCGGCAAGAAGCCCTTTCCGGGCCCCCATCTCTCCCCTGGGTGACGCCCCACCATACACACGCCGGCGCCGAGAAACGGAATCAGGTTTCCTGACTTCAATCGGTCCACGATCGGTTCATACTGCCGCGAGTCCATTCGGTCCCCCTGCCTTTGCAAGCGCCTCGAATTTTCCACGGAGTCGCCTTTCGAATGCGTCCTTTCCTTCTTTCGCGAGCCCCTCAGCCAGGTACTTCGCCAGTTCCCATCGCTCGTCGAAGTACTCCACCGAGTAGGACGTCAACTTCACCATCCCCAACCCGCGTGCCTTCTTACCCCCGACCTCCAGGCCTCGTTCCATCTCCTTCAGCAGCACGAAGAGCAGGGCCAGATCGTGATCGCTGGCATTTTCCAGGTGGAGCGCGAAATCGAATTCGCAGCCTCGATCCAGAACCTCGAAATCGTACTTGATCTGTTCCTTCGCCGTCTCCGTGTCGCGGTCGATCCCCACCCCGTCGCGCCGCACGGGAATTGGGTACTGCTTCGAGCGGGCGTCTTCCCGCAGGCGCGCGTCCGTCACCTTTAGACGCGCGGCCATCAGCGTCGAACCGAAGAGCTGGCAAACCACGCAGAGTTTTCCATGGCCCGTCGCCAACTCCTTCCGCAACTCCTCGCCGTCCGGCGTGGCCTGCTCCGCACGCTTCCGGATCTTTTCGTTGCCCGCCCAGCAGTCGTTACCCGCTTCCGGGTCGCAGAACAGCGCGCAGCAAGCGCCCGGTCCCCACAAGGAACGAACTAGCCGCTCCACCAGTGACCGCATTGCTCCACGCAGCGACGATCCCGGCAGAAACGGCCGCTCTCCTTCGCGAATGAACGGCGCATCGGTGTCCGTGCCCGGTATCCCCGTGCCAATGTGCAGACCCTCCTCTCCCCGCAGGAGGCCCCGCACGATGTAGCGGTTCTTCAGTTCCACAAAGGTGTTCATGACTTCTCTCTCGCTTTCAGTTCGGTTCGCACCAAGGTCACCAGCGAATCCACGAACAGCCGCGCTTGGCGGAGGCGCCGCCACTCCCGTAACTGTTCCGCGGTCTTGGCGCCAAGCTCCCGAGCTTCCGCCTCGAACCGCTCCATTCTTTGCGACGCACGCGGCTCGGTGGCCCGACCGATTGCCATTGCCAGATCTTCGGCCAGCTTGGGCTGCCCCCAACCGCGGTGACTCTTGTCCCGATCCACTACGCCGCCGTGGCGCTCGCCGTCGCGACCCCTGGGGCCCCAAAGGAACTCCTCCCACGCCTCGACAAACTCGCTGTATCCCTGGCGGCCCGCCCCCACCCGATGGACGGCTCCCCATTGGCTGGCGGCAATCCGCAATGCTTGTGTCTTCCAGCCCTGGAAAAAATCCCGCGCCTCGCCCACCACCACCTCGGGATCCCACCATTCCACCGATTTCAGAATCGCCTGAGTCCGTTCGGCCTTCGTCATGGTTCACCTGCCAGTTCACAATGCAGAGTCCGGCAGAACGTTACTTCGCCGAAGCCCTCGTCCAGCCGCTCGCCGACACCGCGTTCCTCCAAACCGGCGAGGATGGCTGCAAGCCGTTGATACTCCGTCTCCGGCTCCACGCATCGGTTGCGCCGGAACAGGAAGCACGATCCGGGCGCAATGGCGGCGGCCTCGGTCTTCGGCAGCCCGCCCTTAGCGTGCCAACCCGTGATTACAGCCGTGCGTTGATACTGTGCTATCCGCTGATACCGCTTCTCGTCATCGTCCGTCTCCAGCCCCAAGTCCCGCGCTTCCAGACAACTCCGCGACCGCAACCAGCGGTCGTACAGCAGCGTCGCCGAATCCAGGGTGCAACTGAAAACTACGCTATCTTCCTTCCCTCCCAGACGCCGCGCCACCTGGTTCATGCGTTGGATCTTCTCCCGGATCCTGGCCGGACTGCGCGCCGCTTCTTCGAACATCGATACCCGGACCCGCCCCTGCCCGCGCGAGCGCCCTCGGCCCACGTACACATCGCGCCCCTCGCCAATCAGGCTCCGCAAGGTCGCCTCTCCGTCCCCCTGCGCATGGAAGAAACCAGAGAATTCCTGCGCCTGGTCCACTACTTGGGAGGAATGGAATTGCCCCGGACGGGCCTTTAGAAACAGCGGGTCGATTTCCGCGTGAGCCAGCCGGCGCGACCCCACCTCCTCTTCGCAATACTGAAGTGCGCGGCTCGCGTCCGGCTGTTTGAACCGGTAATACCCTTTCGGCGGCTCCAGCTTCCAACGGTCCCGGCGATCTTCCTCGGAATCCGGGCACTCGATGGGTAAAACTCTCCCTGCTCCCGCCCACAGTAGGTTGTCGATCTTGCCATGTTCGTCCGGCTTGGCGGCGCACTGCCGCACGGAAAGCGGCCATGGCCGTGCGTCCCCGATCCGCAGATCCCCGAATCGCACCAGCTTCCGTAGGAACAACGCATCGAACCCAGCGTCCGCTTCTTTGCGATCCGCCAGGTACGCCGCCGCTAACGCACCGCGGATCACGGTGCCGGGAATTAACCTCTGCGTGTCCAGATCGTTGCCAGTCGCCCGCCGGACCGAGATCGCGAATGGCGTTTCCGCTGTCGCGAATACCCGGTATCTCATTCCTGCACCTCCGACAGTTCATAGCGGCAGAAACCCAGGCCACGCGAAGAATCGCCTCCGAAGTGAGCGAGCAGCCGCGCGCACTGCCGCAGCAAGGCGACATCCTCTTCCTCCAAGTCTCCTTGGATCGTCCCTTCGAATCGCACAAAACTCGCAATCGTCTCCGTGCTGAAGAGACTCTCGCGGCGCACCGTCCGGCTGTGACGGTCGATTGCCGTGGTGGTCCTGACCTGCGCCTCCGGCGACTGCACCGCGTACCGCCCTCCCTGGATCGCCGCCTCCAGCAGATCGCGCTCGCACGGGTGCGCATCCTCGAAAACTGCCGCGCCGGGGCGCATCGGTGACCCGAACACACGGCAGAGCCCGCACCACGGGTCCGCCTTGCAGATCTCCCGATCCGGCGGGCCACACCCCTCTCCCCGGTCTCGCAGAATGCGTAGTGCCGCATAGCGGAACTTTCCTTTCAATGCCGCCCCCGACAGATACGGCAGCCCCTTCCGGTCCCGCAGCACCGCGCGGTCCACTACCCCCGATAAGCCAAAGCCGCTTCCGTGGTGAACCGCCGTTTCGAAGTCAATCGTCAGTTTCCACATCATTGGATGAAGTGCCAGATTTCCACGAGGTCCGCCGCCTCCGTCACACGGCTGCCGTGCGGGCCGTTCCTCCACAAGCACGGTCCGACGGTGTCCAGCAGGGCTTGCCGATGGTTTTTCTGCAGCCGCGACAACAAGTACAGGTAATCCAGTTCCGCCTGCATCTCTCCCTGGTAGACCATGGGGTACAAGCGCCTCACCTGGGCCGAGGGCACGCCCTCGTCCTTCAGCAGGCGGACGTGCTCCTCCAATCTCAGAAACTCGTCCAGCGTATAGGGACTCGCCGTCCGCCGAGGCCCCAGTGTCCGCCTCACCAACCGGTCGCGGTCGCGCAATACGCTGTCGGTCATGGACGCCGTCAGAATCGCAAAGTCGACTGAGGCCGGCTTAATCTTTTCACCTTCACGGTCGATCTGCTTCGCCGACCGCAGCAACTCCTCCGCCAGCCGCCGGAATTCGAAGATCGGATAGTGGCTGTGTGCCATCACCACACCCGCCGAATACGTCGGCTGAGGTGCGTCGCCGGCCAAGAATCGGCGCATTCGATACCGCTCGCTGAATGACTGCAAGAATCGGAAGATGTGGTTGGCGGGAAGGACCACAATCGCATCGTCTCCCCCCGCCAGCAGGACCTGTACCGGAGCTTCCGCCTTCTTTACCGTCTCGCAGCCGGCCACCACCGACGCCACAATGGCGCTGTTGACGTCACGGCTAAGTCGCTTCCACCTCTCCTGCGTTGTGCCGTGGTCCCGCATGTAGCGGCCAAGCCGGTCCAAATCTACGTACACAAAGGCCATGTAGTTTTCCGGCTTTGCGGCAGTTCCAATGTCTTCGAATGTCTCTACTTGGTACGGACGCAGCCAGCGCGGTCCTTTCCCGCTCTCCTCCTTCCGAAACCGGCACGCGTCGCAGATCCACTTCTTTTCGGAAGGGTAGTAGGCATGGGCTGCGGATTGCATGCCGCAAGCCTGGCAGGTGGCCCAGAAAGGGCCCGCTCCTCGAAAACAAGGCGCTCTTTTCCCAAACTTATCCAATTCCAGCAGGGCATCCAGCTTCAACTTGGCCTCACTCCATTCGCCCGAGGGGAACCGCTCGACCGCTGATGACACGGTCGCAATAGAAGTCTTTTGATGAAACTCCGAGGCCGCAATTCGGCAAAACCCCTGCGCCTGTTCGGCGGTTTCGAACCTGGCCACCACCGTGCCCCCGCTGGCAGAGACCAACCGCCCTCGCGATTCGAGCACTTTGCGTTTCAAGTCGAGCGTGTTGAGCCGCCACTGCAGAAAGCTGCCGCCCTTCACCAGCTTCAATTCGTGCGGCGAGAACACGTAGTCGTGAATCTTGTCCGCGTCCACGATCGCCAGCCACTGGTCCGCCATCGCTACTCCCCCGCCTCCATCCGATACCGCCCCATCCCCATACTCGTCCCAGACCCCACACTCAACCACTCCCCCATCCGCCACCACCCCGCCAGCTCCGTCAATTCCCCCTCCGCTTCCAAAGACCCGATCACACCGTCCATCTGCACGCGCCTCCCCTGCCGCCCGCTCATCCGGTCCCACTCGTACAGCCGAAAATCCGACCGCACCGTCTTCACCTGGTCCGCCTGCCTCAGCAATCCGTGCATCCATCCCGAGTCCGCTTCCCCATCCCCGTAAATCGCCCGTAGCAGGTGAATCCGCCGCAGCAACGCTTGCGTCATGGCCACGAAGTCCGGACGGCTGTTGTACCGGCCCTCCGTCCGCATCCGCAAGGGCGTCAGGAACTCGATCGTCAACCGTCTCACCGGCGCCGTTGCTTCCGCCGGTTGCCACAACGGAGGCCCGGCCGCAAATCGCCGGATGGCCGCATCGTAGACCAGCCGTTCCGGCCCCTGCGCCGAGACCACGCTGCGGAGCC
>JBGPKH010000169.1:0-14466 GCA_041485845.1 Bryobacteraceae bacterium | reverse complement strand
TCTTCGCCAGCTTTGAAGACTCGAAGATTCGCACCGAGCAGTTGTTCAACTCCTTCGCCATCAGCCCGGCGCTGCTGGCGGGGAATCTCGGCAACACACGCATCACCGATCCGGTGACGGGACAGCCATTCGCGAACAACCAAATCCCGACGGCGCGTTTCTCCGGGGCGTCCAAATTCTTTTTGCCGTATTTCCTGCAGCCGAACACGAGCACGGGCGACCGGTTCGTGGCGCAGGCGCCGATTCCCGACGATGGGACCAACCTGTTCATACGGCTCGACGACCAGATCGCGCCGAACAAGCGGCTGTATGGCCGCTGGACACGCAGCGCGCACGATGCGCAGAGCCTCGATTACAAGCCCGATATCTATACGAGCCAGTCGATCCGGCAGCACAGCGTTGGGCTCAGCTTCGACTGGACGCTGACAACGCGAATGGTGCTCAGCCTCGGCTCGGAGTTTTCGCACTCGACGACCCACGCAGAGTCGCCGGTGGTCGGCAAGGAGAATCTGAACGAGAAGGCTGGCCTGCAAGGATTCCCGACGTCGCTGATGGAGAACACGATCGGGCTGCCGTCCGTCGGGATCACGGCGTTTAGCGGGTTTTCGTACCCGCAGCAGGTGCCCTCTTCCTTCAAGCGGGAGCTGTTCGGCGAGATCGCCACGTTGAACGTGATTCTCAACAAGCACACGATCGTGCTGGGCGCCGAGTACTCCGACCGGCGGACCGCGACGCACCACGCGTCCTCCGCGCCGCGGGGCTCGTTCACCTTCAACGGGCAGTATACCGGCAATAGTTTCGCGGACTATCTCCTGGGCCTGGTGCAATCGGCCTCGCGGAACTTTCCGCTGGGCGATTTCGGAGTCGCGCACTCGCCCTACCAGGCGTTCTACGCGCAGGACGATTTCCGCGTTTCGCGCCGCCTGACAGTGAACCTCGGAGTGCGCTTCGACCACTGGAACGAAAAGCAGTTCGTGCGCGGCTGCGGGGCGACCTTCGACCCGGCCCTGGGGAAGATTCTGGCGGGCGAGAACAGCGCGGGCAAGGTGGACCTGACCTGCCAGCCCGTGGGCCCATTCCTCGGCCCGGCGACCGCGGACCTGTGGATTCCGGCGTCGCAGGCGGGCGTTCCGCACGGCCTCTTCGAGGCTTCCGGGTATGTCTCACCGCGCGTGGGCTTCGCCTTGCGTCCGCTGGGCGGCAACGACCTGGTGGTGCGGGGCGCGTGGGGAATATTCGCGTCGAGCTACCAGGGCAACTACACGGGATCGTCGATTATCGGGCCGCCGTACTGGCTGAGCGAGACGATCACGTTCGTCAAGGCGTCGAACCAGCAGTGGGAGACGGCGTTCCCCGCGGAGCCGCACAATTTCGTGGCGCCTTCGGTGGTGAACGCCGCATTCGACGTAAAGCCAAACATCGTCGAGCAATGGAACTTCTCGGTGCAGAAGGCAATTCCGATGCTGCGCTCCGCCTTGACCGTGTCGTATGTGGGGAATCGCGGCTATCACCTGATCACGAAGCAGTCGATGAACGAGGTGCCGCCGGGGACATACAGCAATCTCCAGAACGCGAAGCCGTATCCGCGGCTGGGGAACGTGTTCGTGTATCAGAACACGGGCAATTCCTGGTACAACTCGCTGCAGGCGGTGATGGAGCGCCGCTTTCAAAGCGGCTTGAGCTATCAGCTCTCGTGGACGTTCGCGCGCAACATCGACGATTTCCAATCGCTGCTCGGGGCGACACAGCCGACGCCGTTCGCGCCGAGCGGATACAACCGCGGGCCGTCGGCGCTGGAACGGCGGCACATCCTGAGTTTCAACGGCATCTATGAGCTGCCGGTGGGGCGCGGGAAGCGGTGGGGATCGCGTCTGCCGAAGCTGCTGGACGGCGCGATCGGCGGATGGGAGATGTCTGCGATCTACCAGTTCAACTCCGGCCAGCCGCTGGTGTTCACGGTGCCGGGCACGACGCTGGGCAACGGCTACAATACGCGCCCGATCCTGCTGGGCGATCCGCACCTGGACGATCCAAGTGCGAGCCGCTGGTTCAATCCGAACTACGTCGACGCGAGCGGCGTGTGCCACACCACAGTGGCGGACCTGCCATGCGTGCTCGGCAATCCGAAGGCGACGGTGTTCGGCAATGCCGGCATCGGGATCGTCTCCGGGCCGGCGCTGCACACGCTGGACGCGTCGCTGATGAAGAATTTCCATTTCGGTGAGAAGAAGTTCGTGCAGTTTCGTTGGGAGGCGTTTAACGCCTTCAACGAAGTGAACCTGGGCAACCCGGTGCTGAATATCGGACAAACGAATACGGGCATCGTCACGAGCACGCAGTCCGGCGCCCGCCAGATGCAGATTGCACTCAAAGTGGTGTTTTGAAGGTCCCTGAGGGTGGCCGGGCAAGACAATCGCCGCCATGACGAAACTATAATGTCACAGTGCGGCTAGTTCAACTCCAATCTCCTTCCGGCGAGACGCGGGTCGCGATGGTCGAGGGCGACCGGCTTCGACTCCTCGACGGGTTTGACTCTGTTTACGCGCTGGCACAAGCAGCGCTCGAAGCGGGAAAGCGGCTGACGGACACGGTTCGCGCCGGACGGGACACTCTCGATTACGATCCCATCTACCGGCTGGAATCCGGCTGGCGTCTGCTGCCGCCGTTTACCCATCCCGAGCCGTCGCGCTGTCTGGTGACGGGCACCGGGCTCACCCACAAGGCGAGCGCCGACAATCGCCAGGCGATGCACCGGAATCCCGAGGAGCTCTCGGACAGCATGAAGATGTACCTCGCCGGCCTGGAGGGCGGGCGGCCCGCGCCGGGAGAGATCGGCGTTTCGCCGGAGTGGTTCTATAAGGGCTGCGGCACGATTCTGCGCGCGCACGGCGAGCCGCTGGTGTCGCCGCCTTTCGCGGGCGACGGCGGCGAGGAGCCGGAGGTCGCGGGGCTGTATGTGATCGACGGCGAGGGCCGGCCGCGGCGCGCCGGGATGGCGATGGCAAACGAGTTTTCCGATCACGTGATCGAGAAGCAGAGCTATCTCTACCTGGCGCACTCGAAGCTGCGGATGTGCTCAATGGGGCCCGAGCTGGTGGTCGATCCCGATTTCAGCGCGGCGCCGGGGACGGTGACGATCGAGCGTGGCGGCCGAGTGCTGTGGTCGCAGGCGATCGCGACGGGCGAATCGAACATGTCGCACACGGTCGCGAACCTGGAGCATCACCACTTCAAGTACGAGGCCCATCGGCGGCCGGGAGACGCGCACGTCCATTTCTTCGGCGCGGACGCATTCAGCTTCGGCGCGGGGATCGCGCTCCAGGATGGCGACGTGATGGTCGTCGCGTTCGAAGGCTTCGGGCGTCCCCTGCGGAATCCGATTCGGATCGAGAAGGGCGGCGAAGCGTTGGTTGCGGTGACGCCGGTTTGAGCGGCCAGTCTCCTCTTTGGGACCGCTTCCCGACCGGCGAGGCGAAACCAGAGAAGCTGCATCCGGGGCAATGTTGTTCACTTAAAGTCCTTGATTGGCGGAGCACAATTCGCCTGCTTGCCGATCGTGAGCACGGCGCTGTTTCCGAGTCGCGCGTGATCCGCCCACAATTCCATTCCACTCCGGTCATATCCACGGTTTGGCGACAAGCCGGCCAAGTGAATTCGCGGCCGGGCGCTAAAACGCGGGGAGTCTATAATATCGCTAGGAGGCGAAAGACAGATGGAGACAGTCTCTCCAGAATCGATTCCCATCGTCCTGGGGCAAGAGGACGACGGCCGTTGGTGGGCCGACATCGAATCCATGCCGGGAGTGATGGCATATGGCCCGACTCGCGACGCCGCCATTTCAGCGGTCCGAGCATTGGCTCTGCGAGTTGCCGCCGACTGCATTGATCACGGGGAGGAAGTCCCACCCCAGTTTGAGAAAGTGTTCTCCATCGCATGAGCCGTTGGCCGTCGGTGAAAGCGAAAAGGCTTTTGGCGGCATTGGTCCGAATTGGATGGACGGTCGCATGGCAAAACGGGTCTCATCGTCGGCTGCAGCGAATTGGCTGGCCTAACTATACGTTCGCCTTTCATGACAACGAGGAAGTGGGCTCGGGACTTCTTGCACAGATTGCCAAGAAGACGGGGTTACGCCCCGGAGACCTGTAGAGCCAGCAATCTGATCCGCTTTCGACGACGGACCAAGGTCCGAGATGGCGACAACCGGTCAAGATGGACTGTCGGATGCTCCAACTGACGTGACCGGCGCTTCCCAGGAGGATTCGCGCTGCGTGGAAGAGCCGTACGACCTCCAGCTTTGTGCTAAACGTAAATCGGGGATGTTCAGCCATGGCAGAGACGCAATACGGCATACCGTTCATCGTCGCTAACTTCACGGAAATTTCCGCACGGAGCCTCAAGCGCATCCGCTTTGAGAAAGGCCGTGACGACGACTTCAACGAGCGATGGCTCCAGAGACTGGTCATCCGCTACCCAAACGTTTTGCCGATTGAGCAGATTGAACCTGCTCTCACTCCCAGCAGGCGCCAGAGCCGACTCCGCTGCAAGCCAAGGCCTATGCGCTGCTCGCTTTGTTGCCAGTAGTTGGAAACTGAACCTTGAATTATCTCCCGGCGAATCAGCAGAATACCGTCCGAACCCCTCAGGAACTTCGGATTAGGAAATCAGCCGCCGGGCGTTTTCTCCGAAGACCGCGCGCTGGTGGGCCGCGTCCGGCAGCGCCGACGCGATCTTCGCCATATTCCACCTTGCGGATGCCGCGCCACCGATCGGCAAATCCGTGCCGAATAAGATCCGATCGACTCCGATGCGCTCGGCTGCGAACTGCAAATCGGCAACCTGCGCTCCCGAGGTCTCCAGGTACACGTTGGGGCAAAGCTCGGCGGAACGGATCGCGTCGAGGGAGAGGATTTTGCCGAAGTGTCCCATCACGAAGGGGGCGTCCGGAAAGCGGCGCGCCTGCTCCATCACCTGGAAAGGCTGCGAATACGGAGGCGTCCCGGTGTGGAAGAGGACCGGGATGCGCCGGCGCGCGCAGAGTTCGAGCGAGGGGTACAGGTAGGCGCTGTTGGCGGGGAAGGATTGCAGCCACGGATGGAATTTCACGCCCTTGCACCCGGCATCGAGGCAGCGACGGATCTCGGCGGCGGCGGTGGCGGGGTCCTGGTTGGGAAATGCGGTGCAGAACGGCACGAAGCGATCGGGATACCGGCGCGCGGCCTCGATCACTTCGTCATTGGCGGCGCCGCAGTCGTTGAAACCGTAAAGACCGGAGAGCGTAAACAGCCAGCATTGGTCGATGCCCGAGTCGTCGAGCAGCCGCACCGTGGCGGAGGCGTCCCATGTGCGTGCGTCGGAGCCGCCGGCCGACTTCTTGTACGCATACCAGCCGGTGCTGTCGGTCATGAGGTGAACATGGGCGTCGACGATCATGGCGCGGACTCCAGGCGCAGCAGTTGCCGGGCGTTGGTCGAGAAGATGCGTTCCCGGCCGGGGTCATCGAGTCCCGGCAGCAGGCGGATTTTCTCGATCTCTCCGGCATAACTGCTGAACGGATAGTCGGAGCCGAATAGCAGCCGGGACGGGCCGAACTTGCGCGCCAGCGCTTCGAGGTTGGCGAGCCCGTTCTTCGACGTCTCCGCCCACAGATTGGGGCAGGCCTCCAGGCAGTACGGAACGTCGAAGTGGAAATCCCAGCCGGCGTGTCCCATCACGAAGTGGCCCTCGGGATAGCGGCCGGCGAGGTCGGCGATCTTGTACGGCATGGCGAGGTAGGGCGCCCCGCCGGTCACGTATACGACCATGTCGAGCGCGAGCGCGGCCTCGACCAGGGGGAATACCAGCGGATCGTTGGCTTCGAACCCTTGCAGGATCGGATGGAGCACGAGGCCGCGGAACCCGTGCTCGCCATGGGCACGGCGGAGAGCGTCGATTCCCGCGGCGCGAGACCAGGGATTCACCGCCGCGAATCCGATGAAACGATCGGGGAACCGCCGCACCGCATCGGCGACGAAGGCGTTTCCTTCATCCGTCGAATAAGCGGCGTATTCGCCTGCGGGACCAAGAACCGCGAGATCGACGCCGTGGCGGCCGATCTCGCCGACCAGGGCGTCCAGCTCCATTTGGTACTCGCGATAACGGAAGAACGCGGGAGAGTAGTGGCAATGAAAGTCGAAGATCATCCTGTGCCTGGCGGCTTCTGATATTATCAATCCACTTCGGCATGAGAATACTTTGGCTGCTGTTGGCGGCTTGGGGATGCGGGATCGCGGCGGATCGCAAGACCATCGTGCAGGACCCGGCAGAGTCCCGCGCATTCAAGGAAAAGTACATCGCGCTGACGGACTCGTGGGTGCGGGGGATCGAGTTCACGCCCGCCGAGGCCGCGGCGATGCAGGCCGGCAAACAGTGGGAGGCCCTCATGATGACGGGGCCCGACGACCCTCTCGCCAAGAAGATCCTGGCGGCGGGCGAGCCTTCTTTCGACGCGCTGGCATCGACGTACCCCGGCAAGATTCTCGACCGGACGATCCTCGGCACTTACTCGGACCCGCGCGGGCCGATGGGCGACTACCCGGACGAGTTCACGATCTACTGGAACGGCGCGATCGCGTGCAACCTGATCAAGGGACGGCTGACGGACCGCTACGGCGAGACCGGCGTACAGCCTTTGGCGCACAACACCGTGGTGCTGTTCCGCGTGGGCGCCAATGGCGAAGCGTTCGGGCGGGTGCGGCCGCGGTATTCGAGCATCGGGTACGAGCAGGGCTATCTGCCGATCGTGACGGCGGTGTACGAACTCGATGGCGTCCGGTATCGCGAGACCGCGCTGGCGGACCAGCCCAAGGGCGAGAGCGGCGGGTGGGACATCGCGTACGTGCAATTCGAGATGACTAATGTCGCCGGCGCGGCGCGGAAGGCGGTGCTGCGGCCGGAAGTGATCCTGAACGACAACGGCAAGACGAGCATCGAAGGCGGCCGCGTGTTGGACGCGAACGGCGCCGTGCTGCTGGCGATGAGCGACACGCGGCGCGAGTTCGCGCTGCAGCCGTCGGAATCGGTATCGGTTGCGATGAAGATCCCGTACGTGCCGGATGCGAAGCGCCTCATGCGCGCGGCGACGGTGGCGGATTTCGAAGCGGCGCACCGCCGCGTGCGCGATTTCTGGGAGGGGCTCCTCGCGAAGGGCGGCAGCATCGAGGTTCCCGAGCAGCGCGTGAACAACGTCTGGCGCGCGCTGCTGCTGCAGAATTTCGTGCTCGCGGACGGCCCGCGGTTCACGTACAGTTCGGGGATTCGATACAACGACTCGACGTACCCGCAGGAGAACGGCAACGCGGCGCACGTCTTCGCGATGTATGGATTCAAGGACTACGCCGACGCGCTCCAGACCTTTTTTGTGGGGATGAGCATCACGCCCGAGGGCGCCGGGCGCAAATATCAAAACCGCCGCGCGATGGTGCTGCACCATCTGCTGGAGACCTATCGCCTGACCGGCAAGACCGATCTTTTCGACCGCTTCAAGGCCGACTACTACCGGGTGGCGGACGAGATCGTATCCGACCGCCGGAGCACGATGAAGGGCGACCGCTCGGCGCTCCACTGGGGGTTGCTGCCGCCCGACAAGCCGGGCGCCGACGTGCAGGCGAGCACGCAAACGGTCTACGTGCCCGGGCACAATATCACGAACTGCCAGGGGCTCCAGGATTTCGGGCGCTTTCTGGCGGCCAGCGGCATCGATCGCGAACGCGGCGCGAAGTATCTGGAAGAGGCCGCGGATTTTCGCAAGACGCTGCTGAGCGCCATGGAACGGGCGGCGATCCGCGTCCCCGGCCGGCCGCCGTTTCTGGATCTGCAAACGCTGTATTTCGCGAAGACCCCGGACTACGGGCCCGAGCCTTACGACGATCTCGCGAATGGCCGCTTGCAGGGCGCCTACTCGCATTACTGGGCCGACATGGAGTTCCATTACAACTTCTTCAATCCGGACGACCAGGCGGGGCAGTGGATCGCGGACTACCTGCACGAGCGCAACGGCTTCACGCTCGGGCTGACGCGCGCGCATCCTCGTGACGAGGGATACGGCAACGTCAACACGGTCTACGACGGCGGATACTACAACTACCGGCTCCGCTCCGGCCGGATTCCGGAGTTTCTGCTGGGGTTCTACGGCCGGCTGGCGTTCGCGATGTCGCGCTACACCTACGTGGCGTCGGAAGGGCAGCCGTTCATCGGCTACAACACCAAAGACGGAGGCTACGTGGCGGCGGGACTCGACTTCCCGAACTCGGCATCGAACGCCGACACACTGCTGATGCTGCGCAACGCGCTGGTGATGGAAGAGCTGAAGGACAACGTCGAGACCGGCACGATCGACCTGCTGCGAGGCGCGCCGCGCGCGTGGCTGGAGAGCGGCAAGCAGATCCGTGTCGCGCGCATGGCGACCTACTTCGGCGACCTTTCGATGCAAGTCACCGGCGAACGCGCCGGCGTGCGCGCCACGATCGATCCGCCGGAGCGCGGCGCACGCCTCCTGCTCCACGTGCGGCGGCCGGTGAAGAGCGTTCTGGTGAATGGCGCGGAGCACCGCGATTGCGACTACGAAAACGGCATCGTGCGGCTGGCGCCGGGACCGAAGCGGTACACCGTCGAGGTACGCTATTGAACCCGCGCGTTGACCTGAATAACCTGGATTTCGCAATCTTCGCCGTGTACATGGTGCTCTCCCTGCTGATCGGCTTTTGGGCCGGCCGGGATGGCCGGCGCGACGCGAAGGACTACTTCCTGGGCGACAAGGGACTGCCGTGGTATGTCGTAGGGACCTCGATGGTGGCGGCCGTCGTGAGCAGCGAACACTTTATCGCGCAGGTAGGCGCGGGGTATTCGCAGGGCATTGTGATCGCGGCTTTCGGATGGAACGCGTGGATCGTTTATACGCTGCTCATCTGGATCTTTCTGCCTTATTACATGCGGACCGGGCTGTACACCATGCCCGAATTTCTGGAGCGCCGCTACAACTCCGCGTGCCGCTATATTTTCGCGGGCTTTCTCATCCTGGGTTACATTGCGTCCCTGATCGCCGGTTCGCTCTTCGCGGGCGGTATCGCGCTCGAGAGCATGTTCGGGCTGAATATTTATTGGGGCATCGTGGTGCTCGGGCTGCTCACGGGCGCGTACACGATCTATGGCGGCCTGCGTTCGGCGGCGTGGACGGACTTTATGCAGATGGTGGTCCTGCTGGCGGGCGGAATTCTGGTGCCGGTGCTCGGACTGGCGAAGGTGGGTGGGCTGTCTCAACTGGTACACGAACTCCCCGGCAAGTTCCAGGTGTTTCACTCGCCGCGGCACGAGCTGTTTCCGTGGACTGGCGTGTTCACCAGCTTCCTGAGCGTGGGGATCTGGTACAACTGCGCCAGCCAGCACCTGGTGCAGCGCTGCCTGGCGGCCAAAGACGAGTGGCACGCGCGAGTCGGCGTGGTCAGCGCCGGGTTTCTGCACGTCGTGATGCCGGCGCTGTTCGTTCTGCCGGGCATCATCGCGTACAAGATGTTCCCGCACCTGGAACGGCCCGACGCGGCATACCTGATGCTCGTGAAATCGCTGATCCCCGGGGGACTGCGCGGCCTGATTTTGGCGGCCATTGCGGCCGCCCTGATGTCCCACATTTCGTCGATGATCAATTCGACGTCTACGATTCTGACCATCGATCTCTACCAGAAGCTCTGGAAGCCGGCGGCGGCGCAGCGCGAACTGGTGCGCGCCGGACAGTGGAACGGCCTCGCGATCCTGCTGGGCAGCATCGCGATCGCACTGTACTTCAGCACGCTGAAGGCGGCGTTCCTGTTCGTCCTGATTCAGAACGTCTTCGCCTACATTGCGCCGCCGTTCGCGGTGATCTTCACGCTGGGCATCCTGTGGCGGCGCGCGACCGGCACGGCGGCGCTGACGACGATCTGCCTCGGCTTTTCCTTTACGCTGCTGCTGCAATACGTGCTGTTCGAGCGCGTGCCATGGCTACACCCGTACGGCAATTACCTGCATCGCGCGCTGATCTCGTGGGCATTTTGTATGATCGTCATGGTGACTGCGTCGCTCGCGACGCCCGCGCCGGCGAAGGAGAAGACGGAGGGCATCATCTGGTCGCCGCGCTACGCGCTGCTGCCGGAGAAGCTCCAGGCGATTTACGGCGGGTGGAAGGATTTCCGCGTCTGGTGGCTGCTGTTTGTCACGGTGGTGCTGTCGATCTACGGATTCTTCCTCTGGTTCCGTTTCCAGCATCCCGAAAATCCATGAGCATGGTGGAAGGCAGGGAGATTACGGCGTTACGCGGCGCGATCGCGACCGGGCCGGCGGAGTCCGCGCGCGCCGGCGGCCGCATCTTCGAACGCGGGGGCAACGCGATGGACGCTGCGGCCGCTGCCTGCCTGGCGTGCGCCGTGCTGGAGCCGCAAGCCGTGGATCTCGGCGGATACGTGGCGGCGGGCGTGGTGCTGGAGGGCGCAAGCGGCCGAGTGTGGTCGATCGATGCCAACTCCGTGGCGCCGGCTGCGGCGCGCGAGGACATGTATGAGGTCCTGAAACCCCCGCCCGGCAAGCGTGGCATCAACGAGCTCGAATACGATTGTTCCGTGCGCGGCGACGCGAACGTATACGGGCCGCTCTCGATCGGCGTGCCGGGGTTCATCGCCGGGGTGGGGACGCTGTGGGAGCGATGGGGACGGCTGGCGTGGGCGGAGATCGTCGCGCCCGCAAGGGAGCTGATCGAGCGTGGGCTGCCATGGGAGCTGGTGCGGGAGGCGGTGGAGAAAAAGCGCGAACCGCTGGCGGGGGCCGTCCAGGAGGGGTCGTGGCCCGACCCGGGGCTCGCGCGCACTCTGGATCGTCTCGCGACGGCCGGGTGGCGCGATTTCTATGATGGCGAACTAGGACGAACGATCGCGGATTTCGTCGGGTCGCAGGGTGGCATTCTGACGCGCGCCGACATGGCGGCCTTCGCGCCGCGCGTGACGGAGCCTTGCACGGGAGGCTATCGCGATGCCGTGGTGCACACCGCCGTCGCGCCCAACGGCGGATACAGCGTGCTCGATGCGCTGGCGGAGTTTGCGGCCGATCCGCTAGCGGATTACTGGGAGCGATGGGCGCGGGCATTGCCGCGTATGTGGCGGCGGCGGCTGGGCGAGTCCGATGCCGGGTCGTCGCCGCACGGCACCGTGCACGTGGCGTCGGCCGATTGCCAGGGTAATCTGGTATCCATGACGATTTCACAGGGAGGACTGTTCGGATCGTGCGTGGCCGTGCCGGGGACCGGGATCATCCTGGGGCACGGTATGTGCCGCTTCGACCCGCATCCCGGGCTGGCCAACTCGCCGGGTCCGGGGAAGCGGCCGCTGAATAACGTGTGCCCGCTGATCGTCCGGATGCCCGATCGGGATGTGGCGATCGGCGCGCGCGGCGGGCGGCGCATCGTGAGCGTCGCGCCTCAGTTCGTGCAGCGCCTGGTGGATGACCGTGCGACGGTGTACGAAGCGGCGGCGGCCCCGCGAATGCACTCGCTCGCCGGCGAGCCGATCGAGATCTCGACGAACTTCGACCCGGCGGCCCGCGCCGGCCTGGAAGTTCGCGGGTATCGCATAGAGGTCCCGGAGGAGGTGGCCGGCGCGGCGCACGGGGCGGAGATTTTGAAGGCCGGCGGCTTACGCGCCGGAGGGAATACGTGGGCGGTGGGGATCTGATGCGCCTCGCCAACTGCACATCTCCGGATGTTCGCGCGCTCCCCATGAACGGGCTGGTGGCGATCGCTCCCCTCGGCTCCTTCGAACAGCACGGACCGCACCTGCCGTTGACTACGGACACGGATATCATCACCGCGATTGCCGGCGGAGTCGAGCGCGCCATGCCCGAAAAAGTCCTGCTGCTGCCGTGCCTGTGGATCGGACACTCCACGCACCACATGCACTTTCCCGGCACGCTCGACATTCCGCAGATGCACTACATCGCGGTGGTCCAGGACCTCTGCCGGTCGATCCTCGCGATGGGAGCGACGCGCGTGCTGCTGCTGAACGGGCACGGCGGCAACGACGTCCCGGTGCGCGCCGCGCTGCGGGAGGTCAAGACGGAGCTGCAAGGGCGCGCGGGCGTGCACGTCCTCTACGCGGCATATTGGATGCTCGCGGCGGCCAGCATCCGGCAGGTTCGCGAATCCGAACCGGGCGGCCTCGGCCATGCGTGCGAGATGGAAACCTCGCTCATGCTGCACCTGCACCCCGAGCGCGTGCGCATGGAGCTGGCCCGCCGAGACGGCCCGAAGCACGCGTCGCTCTACCGGAAGGCGGACATGCAACTGGCCAAGCCTGCCTACTCGGTCAACGAGTTTCACGAGATCTCCGAGAGCGGCGTGGTGGGGCACCCCGATCTCGCGACCGCCGAAAAGGGAGAGCGCTTCTTCGACGCCATCGTGCGCGACGTGACGGCCTTCGTGGAGGACCTGCTGACGTGGTGATCACGGCCATCGAGACGATTCCGGTTAGCGTGCCGATCCACGAGCGCCTGGCGATTCGCGCTAAGGGCGGCACACACGCGGTCTCACCGTTCCTGCTGGTCAAAGTGCATACGGACGAAGGCATCACCGGCCTGGGCGAGGTCTCCTGCACGCCGCGGTGGAGCGGCGAGGACCAGGTCACCGCCGCGCACTTCATCGCGACCATCTTCGAGCCGCTGCTGCGCGGCAAGGACCCGCGCGATATCGAGGCCCTTACGATGCGCATGCGGCACGCCCTCTTCGGGCACCCGTTTACGAAGTCTGCCATCGAGATGGCGCTGTGGGACATTCTGGGCAAGAGCGCCGGACTGCCGGTATATCGCCTGCTGGGCGGCCCGGTGCGGGAGTTCGTGCCGACCAAGTGGTCGATTTCCGGCGTAGAGCCCAAGCGCGCCGCGGAGATTGCGTCGTGGGCGGTCGAGCAGGGGTTTCGAGCGATGAAGGTGAAGGTCGGGATCGACGACGAGCAGGACATCGCCCGTGTGCGCGAGGTGCGGGCGGCAGTGGCCGGCGGCGTCCGGCTCGGCATTGACGCCAACGGCGCGTGGACGCCGGCGAAGGCGATCGAGATGATTCGCCGGCTGGAAGAATTCGATCTCTGGTTCGCGGAGCAGCCGGTCCCGCCCGGCGATGTCGAGTGGCTGGCGGAAGTGCGGAGCGCGGTGGATGTTCCGGTGATCGCGGACGAGAGCGTTTGCACGCCGCAGGACGCCGTGTCACTGGTCCGCGCCGGCGCCGCGGACGTTCTTTCCGCGTACGTCGGCAAATCGAGCGGGATCGGCCCGGCGCGGCGTATCGCGGCGATTGCGGACGCGGCGGGACTAGGGTGCACGATCGGCAGCAATCTGGAGATGGGGATCGGAAGCGCCGCGATGATTCACCTTGCCATGGCGACCCCGGTCTTCGGCGACGACTGGCCGTGCGACATCATCGGACCGTTCTTCTACACGGATGAACTGCTGACAACGCCCCTGCCGCTCCGCGGCGGCCAGGCGCGCACGCCGCAGGGTCCGGGGCTGGGGGTGGAGTTGGACGAGGACAAGGTGCGCCGGTACCGGGTAACGTAGGTCGTACATTTCTTTGAGAGACCTAAGTGGACCGGACACTATTCCTTGAGAGCAAGGTGGGATGGGACAGACCATCGCCTTTTGTGGTCTGTCATGCCTCGATAGACGATGGCCTTCACCCGCAGACACCTCCCTCACTGGATTCCGGAAGAGACGGTTGTCTTCGTGACCTGGCGCTTAGCCGGCTCCCTCCCACCTCAAGCAGGGATTCCGGCCGTTGAGCAACGCGGCCGGACTCCCTTCCTGCACCAATACGAGCGACTCGACCACGAGCGATCCGGCCCCGCCTGGTTGCAGGATGCGCGAGTCGCCGGCGTGGTGGTGAACGCGCTCTTGTATGGCGAAACGGTTCGTCGGTTATATCAACTCCACGCGTGGGTCATCATGCCCAATCACGTCCACGCGATCTTCCAACCGTATACTACGATGTCCTCCATCATGCGATGGCTCAAGGGGAGAACCAGCCGAGTGGCCAACCAGATTCTGGGCCGCACTGGCACGCGCTTCTGGCAAGACGAGTCATTCGACCACTGGATACGGTCGGCGGAGGAACTTTGGTCTCTAATCGAGTACGTGGAGAACAATCCGCTAAAGGCCGGCCTGGTCGAAGCAAGAGAGCAATGGCGATGGTCCAGCGCGGCCTGGCTGACAGACGACAAAAACCGATCGTCTGTCCCACCTCTGAATTGACCCAGAATGTACAAACGTTCCTATACAGCCGCACATAATTAAAGGGACATACATGGCTACCCGATACTTGTCGGCCTTCGGCCGGTTAAGGCAGGCCGCGCAGCGCTGCTGAGTTCCCGCGGCCTACCACGTCTGTTCTGGGCTGGGCGTCGTGTCGAGATTCTTCATGTCCCT
>JBGPKH010000168.1:0-14526 GCA_041485845.1 Bryobacteraceae bacterium | reverse complement strand
GTGACACCCGTTCCCCTGGATCTTCCGCTACGCCCTTCCGAAGCGGCGCAACTAGGCCACTTGATCCTCGACCACGCCGAGCGTAGGCCGCTCACCGACGAACTCCGCAACCGGCTCGCGGCACGCGCCGCCGTGCTCCAACTGGAAACGATCAGACCGCACTTCGGCTCGCTGGAGCGCGACCCCGTCCACCCTTCGGCCTACTATCTCGCGGTCGACGGAGCGCAGGGAGAGCCGCTCCTGCTATACCTGGCGTTGGCCACGGCGCCGACCAGCAGTATTTTTTACAAGCCTTTACTGATCGGACGGACGCGGCGGGCCAACGGTCCCGAAATGGTCATCAACGCGGCGCCGTTCGGGGCTTCCCACCAGGAGAACCTGGAGAAATTCGCGGCGCGAATCGACACCGCTTTCCTGCCGCGGCCGCAGGGCTCCCGCACCGCTATTGCGGTCGGCCCCAGCCATGCCGGCAACGTCCTGCCCGCTGCCTTCGAGGCTTTCCGCGCGGTTCTGAAGCGCACGGGAAAGAACCTCGCCGCCATCTGCGTTCCGCCGGCCGGCGCGCCGATCCGCGATGTTTACTGCGCCGGACTCTGGGCGGCGATCCGCGCCGGTTGGCGCGAAGGCTACAGCGCCGGGGCCGGGATTCCGGTGGCCGCCGAGACGCTCGAATCGGCGAAGGAGACGATCCGGCAGTCGGCGGCCTTCTCCGCCTTCAGCGTCGACGCCTCGCGCCTGTTCACGGCGGAAGATTCCGCGGTCGAAGAGAAGTTCGAACGGACCTTTACCGCTGAAGAGCGAGGCTGGATCTTCGACGAATTCGTGCGCACGTTCGATCTGGCCGGCGCGGCATGCGAATTCTCGACGGAAGATGTGGTGCGCCTCAGCGTGAAATTCGGGAAGGGCCTGAAGGTCATCGAACAGCTTCACGAATTCATCCGCCAGACCCGCTCCGCGCTGAAGACCGGCAAGGCGTTCGATCTCGAGGCGTCGCTGGAAGGCGCAGGCAGCGTCACCACTGCGAAGGAACTGGCCTTTTGCCTGCACTGGCTGCGGGCGCGCGGGCATGCGGCGCAATTGGCGGCCCCCCATTTGGCCGAGGCCGATGGACTGTCACAGAACCTCGAGGAACTAGGGGCGATCGCCCGCCACTACCAGTGCACGCTGAGCATCCGCGGGCGCGCCGTGTATGGGCCGGACGTGCTGGGCCGGATCGCGCGCGCGACGGAGGGACGCCTTCACTACAAAATCACCGGTGAGCTCGCGGAACGTGCGGGATATATCAACTTCCTGGCGGAACATTTGGTGGGCTGACGCGGCTCGGCTACAATGCCAGAAAGCGTCGGAGGAAGAATGGCCACCGCGTTAATCAAGTCCCCGGCAATCGACCCGCGGCACGCCTGTTTCCGGCTGGTGATTCGCGAGTCCAGAATCCACCGGAGAGGCGTCTACGCGGGGGAGCGCATCCCCGCGCGCCGCAAGGTAATTGAATATACCGGGGAACGGATCGGCCGGCGGGAGACCCAGCGCCGGGGCGATGGCCGGGTAACTTATCTCTTCACGCTGGACAATTATTGGACCATCGATGGAGCGGTGGGAGGCAGCGGCGCCGAGATCATCAACCACAGTTGCGAGCCCAACCTCTACGCCCATATTTTGAAAGGCCACATTCTCTATATGAGCAAGCGCGTGATCCTGCCCGGAGAAGAACTCACCATAGACTACCGGTTCGCGGACGATGCCGGCCGCGTGCGTTGCCGTTGCGGCACGGGGAACTGCCGCGGCACGATCAACCTGACATAGGGCTCGCAAGCTATTGTTGCGCCGGCGGCGGGGGCGCGGGAGCCATTTTCGGAGTGACCTCGCCACGGTGGCACGTGTAGCAGGTCACATGCTCCTTGCCGTCCGGAAATTTGCCGTTGATTTCCAGGGCCATGACGATCATCTGGCGGGCGATTTCCTTCTTCGGATTCTCATCGCTGGCGAAGTCGAAGCCCTGGACGTGGCAATGGTCGCAGCGCACGCCCAGGCCGGCCGTGAATCCGCGCATCACGCCCAGGATCTGGCCCGGTTCCACCTTGAGGATCTTCAAATTTTTCGGCGGCTGGGGCGTTCTGCCGCCACCGCCCTTTTTGGGCGCATCCTGCGGAGTCTGGGCGGACAGCGCCATCGCAAACAGGAACGATACCAGTAGACGCATCTCAAAATCATACACCGGGCGCGGGTGCATCCGCAGGCGCCTTAATAATTCTTAACAATCGAATGGAAGAAGGTTAACGAATCACGGTCTACGCATATGGGCGCCCCAGAAAGTCTTGCAAAAACGCCGCGTTCGTATTCATTCCATGAACTGTTCACCTTTTACGCATCTCTGAAAGAACCGCATCCCGATGCCGCTCGTTGCGAGGGTTACGCCAGTTCACTTGCGGCATAAAGAGCGACGGGTCGATTCGATCGCTGTATTTCACGGCTATCCCCAGGAGCGAATCGATTACCGACTCGGAAAGTAAGTGGGGAGTCAATCCCAGGTCGATCAGCTTCGAATGTTTCGCGTGGTAGTAGTGTTCCTCAGCCTCCACACGTGGGTCCGGCAGGTGATCGACATCAACGCTCAGGCCCATGTGCTTTGCCGCGGATTGGACAATGTGAGCGATTTGCAGAACCGAAAACTGTTCCGTGAACTGATTGAACACGCGGAATTCGCCCGCAGCGGCAGGGTTCAAACACGCCAGCTCAATGCACCGCACCGTATCGCGGATGTCCAGATAACCCCGCGTTTGTCCGCCCTTTCCGTACACGGTGAGCGGATGGCCGGCCGCCGCCTGGACGCAGAACCGGTTGAGGACCGTGCCGAAGATTTCGTCGTAGTCGAGACGATTGATCAATGCCGCGTCCAAGGCGACTTCGTCAGTCATGGTTCCATACACGATGCCCTGGTTCAGATCGGTCGCGCCGAGCTTCCAGGTCCTGCAGGCGAACATGATGTTGTGGCTGTCATGCACTTTGGAAAGGTGATAGAAGGAACCGGCTTGTTTCGGATAGGGCACCACGTCCCTTCGCCCGTTGTGCTCGATGGTGATATAGCCTTCCTCAATATCGATGTCAGGCGTGCCGTACTCGCCCATGGTTCCCAGCTTGACCAGGTGGCACTGGGGGTCGAACTCCCGCAGAGCGAACAAGAGATTCAGGGTTCCGACGACATTGTTTACCTGCGTGAAAACGGCATGTTTGCGGTCGATCATCGAATACGGCGCCGCCCGCTGTTCCGCGAAATGGATGACTGCTTCCGGCTGAACTTCCCGGATGACGGAGGAAAGAAACTCGTAGTCGGTCACATCGCCCGGGAAAAGCTCAATCGCATTGTCGGTAAGTTCCCGCCAGACCCGAAGCCGCTCGGTCAGCGGACGGATGGGCGTGAGCGTCTGCACTCCGAGTTGATGATCCCATTGACGGCGCGCGAAGTTATCGACAATTGAAATCGAATGTCCTTTACCCGACAAATACAACGCTGTCGCCCAGCCACAATAGCCGTCTCCGCCCAACACGGTAATCTTCAACTCTTCCCTCCCGGCACGTGGTTTCTTCCAATCGCCGGCGTTGGCACAACGATCATTTTGAACATGAAGCGCCACCGTTCGGTCTCAACCGGTGGAGATGATATATTATACGTCCTCTATTGCAAGGGCACCCAGCCAGGTGTAGAATTGCTGCACATCGACTGTGATGGCATCCACGTCGTAGTGCGCGTTGAAAACGCGAAATGATCGCAGGGGGAATGTAATGCAGAGCAGACGCACGTTCTTCAAGGCTTCGGCGGCCGCGCTGGCCGCATCGCGATCCGGGTTCGGAGCCAACGACAAGATACAGATGGCGATTATCGGCACGGGCAACCGCGGCGGACGGGTGTTCGACTCGCTCGCGCGTCACGCCGACTGCCGTTTCCTGGCCGCGGCGGAGGTGAACAAGGCGAGACTCGATGGGTGGATGACGCCGGAGCGGGCCACCTGGAAGCTCGAAACCTACGGCGACTACCGCAAGATCCTGGACCGCAAAGATATCGACGCGGTGCTGATCGCGACGCCGGATCACTGGCACAGCCAGATCACCATCGACGCGATTGCAGCGGGCAAAGACGTCTACGTGGAGAAGCCGGCGTCCAACACCGTGCCGCGCATCAATGCGATGCTCGACGCATCCAAGAAGGGCAAGCGGGTGGTGCAGGTCGGGACGCAGCAGCGAAGCTGGGATCATTTCATGGAGGCCAAGAAGATTCTCGACGCCGGCACGCTGGGCAACGTCACCCACGTGGTAATCGTCCAGCCGGGCTCCTACGCGCGGCCGCGGGAGGCCGAGCAGCCGGTGCCCGCCGGACTGGATTGGGACATGTGGCAGGGGCCGGCGGCCAAGAAGGCGTTCAAGCCCAGCCGGCTGGGTTTTCGCGCGTGGTACGACTACGGCGGCGGACTGGTGGCCGATTGGGGCGCGCATCACGTCGATGTCGGCCTCTGGTTTATGAACGCCGACGGCAAGGCCCCCATCAGAACGATGGCCAACGGGGCCTTCCTGGCCGTTCCCGATGCCGATCCCGAACAGGTGCCGGACACGTTCTCCATCTCCTGGCAGTACGATAATTTCCTCATGACGTTCGCCAACGGCGAAGTGTACATGGCCGATGGGATTGAGAACTGGGGCGTCTTCTTCGTTGGCAACCGGGGTTCGCTGCAGGTGAATCGTCAGGGGTGGGCGGTGCGTCCCGTGGTGCCTCACGTCGTCCGCAAGCAAGGGCCCGCGCCCCAGGCCGGATCGGGCGGCGTGACCCTGGGCGCCGGCGGCACGGCGATTGCGCCGGGCGCTGCCGGCGGCCGCGGCGGCCGGGGTGGGCGAGGCGGGCGGGGCGGCAACGCGCCGCCCATCGAGGCGAGAATGTACATCAACCCGCGCGGCGGCGTGGAGGAAGACTATCCGCTCGACGCGCACACGCGCAACTTCCTCGATTGCGTCAAGTCGCGGCAGAAGCCGGTGGCCGATATGGAGATCGGTTACTCTTCCGCGCTCCCCTGTCTGATCGCGCTCGAGTCGCTCAAACTGGGCAAGCCGCTGGGCTGGGATGCCGCCAACCGGACTACGAAATCCGCCTAGGCCGCGGGTGCCTGGAACGATGCCGCGGGCCGCACGATGAAACCGGAATGGCGAGTCGCCTTGCTGGGCCAAGGCTTCATGGGCAAGGCCCACTCCAACGCCTATTGCCAGGCCGAACATTTTTTCGATCTTCCGTACCGCATCCGGCGATCCCTGATTTGCGGCCGCGAGCCGGTGTCGCTGGCCGCCATGGCGCAGCGCTGGGGTTGGGAAGAGACCGCCACCGACTGGCGCGCCGCGGTCGAGCGTCCGGACATCGACGCCGTCGATATCTCGCTCCCCAATTACCTGCACGCTTCCGTCGCCATGGCCGCGGCGCAGGCGGGGAAGATGGTGCTCTGCGAAAAACCGCTGGCGATGAATGTCCAAGACGCGGAAAACATGGTCCGGGCCGCGGAGAAGGCGCCCACATTGGTCTGGTACAACTACCGCCGCGTTCCGGCGATCGCATATGCCCGCCGGCTTATTGACGAAGGCCGCCTCGGCACGATCTTCCATTACCGCGCCGCTTACCTGCAGCAATGGGGCGCGGATACTTCGCGCGCGGCCACGTGGCGGATGGATCCGGCGCAGGCCGGCTCCGGTGTCGCGGACGACCTGCTGACGCACTCACTCGACACCGCGATGTACCTCAACGGCCCCATCCGTGAAGCTGTTGCGGCGGCGCGGACTTTCATCCCGAACCGCGCGGTGGATGACGCCGTGGTGGCGCTGGCTCACTTCGACAACGGCAGCGTGGGCACGTTCGAAGCCACCCGTTTCGGCATCGGTTACCGCAACGCCAACCGCTTCGAGATTCACGGCTCGGGCGGGATGCTGCGATTCGATTTGGAACGGCTGAATCAACTCGAGTTCTTCGACGCCGCCCAGCCCGCAACCGAGCAGGGCCTCCGTGACATCATGGTCACTCATCCGGCGCACCCGGTTTTCGGCAATTTCTGGAGGCCGGGACACATCATCGGCTACGAGCACACCTTCATCGCAACCCTGGCGGAGTTCCTCGATTGTGCTGCACGCGGCATCGAGTTTCACCCGAACTTCCGCGACGGACTGGCGGTTCAACAAGTGCTGGACGCCGTGCAGAGGTCCGCTTCGACGCGACAATGGATCGCGGTTCGCACCAGTTCAGAAAGGGCCAACCTGGAATGAACGAACTCTCTTCCGAAAAACGCTGGGTAATCGTCGGACTGCTGTCGGCATCGATTGCGATCAATCTGATCGACCGCCAGGCGCTCTCCGTGATGGCGCCGCTGATCCGGGCGGCGCTCACACTCTCGCCCAGCCAGTACGGCTACATCACGGCGGCGTTCCAGATGGGAATGCTGATGGGGCAAATACCCGCCGGCTCATTGATGGATTCCCTCGGAACGCGCATCGGACTGGCGTTGATCCTGTGCCTGTGGTCGCTGATCAATGCCGGCCACGCGCTGGCCGCCGGCCTGGGAGCCTTCATCGGTCTGCGGTTTCTGATGGGACTGACCCAATGCGGCAATTACACCGCGGGAATCAAAGCGATTGCCGGCATGTTTCCGGCGGAGCTCCGGTCTTCGGCGGGCGGGTTCTTCAATGCGGGAGCGCAGCTTGGTTCGGTGGCCGCGGCGCCGCTCATCGTTTTCCTGGCTACCAACTACGGGTGGAGGGCGGCCTTTGTCATTCCCAGCCTGGCCGGGCTCCTGTGGCTGGTCCCGTGGCTTGCGGCGTTCCCCAAAACGCCGGCGCAGCCGCGGCAAGAACAGAAACAGGGGCCGCAGGTGCGCCTGGGCCAATTGATGCGCAACCGCAAAGTGGTTGGCCTGTTTCTCATCCGCGTTTGCTCGGGGCCGCTCACCACCTTCTATTGGTTCTGGCTCCCTGAATACCTGCGCTCCGGGCGCAAAATGTCCTTCGCTATGATCGGCGCGCTGGCCTGGCTGCCTTATCTGTTTGGAGCCCTGGGAAACGTGATGGGCGGGTTTCTCTCGGACCGGTTGGTCCGCGTCTTTGGGTCGGTGGACAAGGCCAGAAAGCTCGGCTTCGCATGCGCGTTCGGCCTCTCCGCGATGAGCATGGCGTTGCCGCTTGCCGGAAGCGATTTCGCGGCGCTGGCCATCGTCTCCGTCGTGCTGTTCGGCAACCAGTGGGTTGCGGCGACCTACATTGCTACGGTGGGCGACGTCGTGCCGCATACCTTGGCGGGGCGGGTTAACGGAATCGCGGGGTTCGGCGACAGCGGCGCCACGCTGCTGGCCACGCTGCTGACCGGCATCGTCGTCGAGCGCTATTCTTACACGCCGGTGTTCGTTGCCGCGGGCTGCTTGCCGCTGCTGGCGTTGCTCAGCGTCCTCTTTGTGCTCCGGCGGATCGAGCCGGCTGGATTAGAGGCTGCCGGCTAGCGCTAGCCGCCGCACTCACGATGCGATTGGAAATCAACCGGCTGGAGGGCTTGCGGAACGACCTCCTGCTCCGCTTAGAGCGCTCGGAGATCGACGGCGCACGGCTCAGCGTGGCGCACCGCGAGCGGCTGATGGCTCTGCCCGGCATGCCCCGCCACCGGACAGCCACGCCGCAGGAAGATCAGGCCGTTGCCGGCTGTAAGATCTCCTTGCAGGATCACCTGCAAGGGCTGGGCATTGTGGACCCTGCGGGCAAATCGCAGCGGCGCGCCATCGCGATCGGCAATCGCAATCTGGGGATGAACCACGGGCACGTGGCCTGGCAGCGCTCTGCAACGCCCAGGCTGTTTCATGTACTGGAAGATCCGTGCGATTACCCCGCGTACTCCTGTCTCACTGCGTGGCGGAACGGGGCGCTGTCGATCGAGGATTTGCGTTTTGATTTTGCGGGGGACCAGGTGTATGACGCCGGGGACGGGCGGGATCTCAGCGGCGATATCGAATGGGCCACCTTCGGCCAATGCGTGCTTCGCCGCGGAAGCGTGGTGCGCATCGAGGAGATTGCGCACCAGTTCTACGATTTCCGGCACGTGCTGGCGTTCGACCCGCTCAGCAAGGAGGGCGAACAGGTTCGGCTGGACCTTTACAGCGGCTACCCGCGCGCTTTCCGGGAGAACACCCGGAGAGCCTGGCAGCAACGCGGGGCGCCTCGCGCGCGCTACTACCACAACGCCATTGGATTCTCTACCGAAGCCCTGTTTGTGCTGCAACGCGAAGGGACGATCGAAGAAATCGCGGATGGACTCAAAACGGCGGGGGCGGAGGACGGGCTCATTTTGGATAACGGGGGAAGCGTGGCGTGTTGGGTCTGGTGGGCCAACTCGTATGCCGGGGGCATCGTCTCCCCGACGGTCGACTACCGTCCGGTGGGGAGCTCGGCGATTGCCTTCCTGTTAAAAGGTCCGGCGCGCGTCGACCTGCCCGGTGGCAGCGTTTCTTACACCGTGTTCTGAATTCTGAGCGTGGGGCCTTGATATACTTTCAGACCTAAGATGTCGGCGGCGCGTTTCGGAAGCCCGGCTTGCGAGAAGCTGCGGCAAAGGAGAAGAAGGCCATGCGAAGGATGATTCTCACCATTGGTTGCGCCATGCTGGTGGCGCTGGTTGCATTTTCGCTTTATGCCCAACAGGCGGGCCGAGGCCCGCAGGGAGGCGCCGCTGCTCAAGCCGGCCGCGGGGGCGCAGGCCGCGGCCTGATGAACCCCGTTCCGCAGACCAATGACGAGCCAGTGCCCAGAGTACCGGTGGGCTTTACAACGATTTTCAACGGCCGGGACCTGAGCGGGTGGCACATCAGCAAGACCAACCACCACGGCACTACGCCGGATTTCCACGTGATGCCGGGCGGCATCCTGGTGGCGTCACAAAACCCTCTAGCCGGAGGCGGGGTTTTGTTGACCGACAAGAAGTATAAGAACGTTGAAGTCTACATCGAGGTGAAGCCGGACTTCGGCTGCGACAGCGGCCTGTTCCTGCATACCAGCGAGGCGGGTGCGGCGTACCAGGTCATGCTCGACTACCTGCCGGGCGGCAACATGGGCGGTGTCTATGGCGAAGCCCTCCAGGGGATCAGCACGAGCCCTCCCGGCTGGAACGATCTCTCTCCAGAGGCGCGGCAGGCTTTCACCGCGAAGAGGACCGAAGCCTGGCAGAAGGCATGGAAACGCGAGCAGTGGAATTCCGTCCGCGCCCGCATTACCGGCAACCCGCCTCATATCAGTACGTGGATTAACGAAGAAATGATGATGGATTGGACCGACTCCGCCAACCACGGCCCCGACGGGGCGGAAGACGGATTCATCGGCCTCCAGGTGCATGGCGGCGCGCGCTGGCGCGCCGGCAGTTTCTGGCGCTGGCGCGTCGTCGCGGTCAAGGAACTGCCATAGAAGACTTTCAGTATCGGGAGAGGACTTATGGAAAGCAGACGAAGGTTCCTGCAAGCCGCGGCAGGCGCGGCGGCCGTTTCGGGTTCGGCGCTCGGGGCAAACGATCGCGTTCAAATGGCGATCATCGGGACCGGCGCAAGGGGCAACCAGGTTTATGGCGGCTTCAGCCGGCACACCGACCAGGTATTCCTGGCCGCGTGCGACGTCGCCGCAGACCGCCTGGACGCTTTCGTGACCAGCCACGGGAAGATGGACACCTACACCGACTACCGGCGCATTCTGGATCGCAAAGACATCGATGCCGTCCTCATCACCACGCCGGACCACCAGCACGCGCCGATGCTCATCGCGGCGCTCCAGGCGGGGAAGGACGCTTACATCGAGAAGCCCATCTCGAACGCCATCGAGCCCGCCCGGAGAATGGTGGATGCCGTTCACAAGTCCGGCCGCGTGGTGCAGGTCGGCTTGCAGCAACGCAGTTGGCCGCACTTCCAGGAATGCGCCAAGCTCATCCAGGACGGCTACATCGGCACGGTCCGACAGTCGGTGGTTTATTACCCAAACTACATGCGGGTGCCCGAACTGGATCCGCCCACCGCGGTTCCGGAGGGTCTGGACTGGGAAGGGTGGCAGGGCCCGGCCCCGCGCAAGCCCTACGCGCCGAGCCGCCAGAGAACCTGGCGCGCCTACTACGATTACGGCGGGGGGATGATTACGGACTGGGGCGTGCACCTGATAGATGTGGAGCACTGGTACTTGAAAGCCGATGCCAAGGGGCCGATCATGACCACCGCGGCCTCGAACTACCTGTCTACCTCGCAGCCCGATCGCGAGCAAACGCCCGACGCCTTCTCCATCGTCTGGCAATACGACAACTACATCGCCACCTTCACCAACACCTCGCCGCCGGCGGTGGATGGACTGACGGGCACGGGCAACTACTTCTACGGCGACAAAGGTGTGTTGCTGGTGAATCGCTCTGGTTATCGGGTTCTGCCGGGCGCGGGGCGTGGTATGGGCGGAGGCCGTGGCCGGGGAGGACCGGGAGGACAGCCTGGCCCGCAGCCGCAGAATGTGCCGCCGCCTTCCCCACCCATCGAGGCCAGGCGAGGCGAAGGAGGCACGGACGCGACACCTCTGCATGCCCGCAATTTCCTGGATTGCGTGAAGTCGCGGCAGAAGCCGGTCTGCGACATCGACATCGGCTTCCACTCCTCGCTACCGTGTGTGATCGCGTTGATGGCCATCCGCCAGGGGCGTCCGTTCACCTGGGACGGCCAGACGGGGAAGGCGGTCTAAGGGCAATTCAACACGACCAACTCGCTCGGCAGGCTGACGCTGAACATCCTCTTGTCCTTTGCCCATTATGTGGAGCGCGGGATTATGCAAAGCCACAGCGCTGACGTGGCACTTTGGCGTGCATATCAGTGATTTGGGACACCGGATTATACCGGGGTTCTCTGCCGACGGAGACACAAAGTCCAAGCTCCGGCCGCGACGGACTGGGCGACGGAGGTCCTACCCCGCAAGCGCGGCACGTGCGATTGCGGAGCGTAGAGCGCGCTGACCGCTTCCTCCAGCCTGCGGGTGCGGCCACAAAGTGCTGGCGAGTCCTTTCCCGTTCAGACCCGGTATTATGCGAAGCGCCACACCTCTGGCACGCAGGCCAGAATGGCACTTCGGCCCAGTGACTTCGCATAATCCCGCGCTCCGCATAATCAGCGTAATGCGGTTCTCCGCAATATGCCGAGTTCGAAAGGGAGATTCTGCGGGAACGGGTGCGCGCCGGCTTGGCCCACGCACGGCAGAACGGCAAGAGGCTGGGACGGCCCATCACAGCCTGACGGGTTGCTTACTGTCGGGGAAGGCGCCCGGTTAGTGGAGCGCGAGCCGGCGGGCTATCTCGATGGCCGCTTACAGCGGTAGTGAACTCCGCATCCCATTTGGCTGTGCGGAAGGCCACCCCGCCGGCTATTCCAAAGCTGTAGAATCGCGTGGAGAGGAGAACCACACATGAAAACACGAATGAGCTTCCCGGCTTTGAGCTTGCTCGCCGCTGCCGGCCTGGGATTCGTGCTCGGCAGAGCGGTGAACGAGGCGCGTCCGCGGATCGCCCTCGCTCAAGCGGCTGCTCCGGCGCAGCCTCCGGATGACGGCAAGCTGCGAATTATCGTGATCGGCGCCCACCCCGACGATGCGGAGTATCGAGGAGCTGGTGTGGCGATGAAATGGGCAAAGATGGGGCATCACGTTAAGCTGGTCTCCGCTACCAACGCGATATCGGCCACTGGCAAATGGCCGGAGGGCCGCTGGCCCTGCGCAGAAAGAAGGAGGCGATGGATGTGGATCGCCGGCTCGGCGCCTCTACCGAGTTGTTGGACCTACATGACGGGGAGATCATGCCCACACTTGAGAACCGGCGCATGATTACCCGGTTGATCCGCCAATGGAATGCCGATGTTGCGCTCACAAATCGTCCCAACGACTACCATCCCGATCACCGCTATACCTCGATTCCGGTCCAGGACACGGCCTACATGGTAGGAGTGCCGTTCTTCACCGCGGACGTGCCGCCGTTAACGCGAAACCCGGTGTGCCGCTACGCTTCGGACCGGTTCCATCGCCCGAATCCGTTCCGGGCAGATGTCGCGCTTGCCATTGATGACGCGATCGAGCCCACGCTGGATGCGCTCCTGGTCATGGAATCGCAGATCCGCGAGGGCGGCGTCGACGGTCACGCCGGGCTTCACCCTCAAGACGAGGCTGGGCGCAAGAAACGCCGCGACGAAGTTCGCAGAAATCTCGCTTATGCCGCGCAGGCGGACACTTACCGCGATGCTCTCATCAAATTCTACGGTGAGGGGCAGGGAAGGACAGTCCGGTACGCGCAAGCCTTCGAGGTCTGCGAGTATGGGAGGCGACCCTCCACCGCCGAACGGAAGCAGATCTTGCCGCTGTGATGCAACAACCCAAGACCCTCCCGAGCGGAGTGGCACGGGCCGCTCTCGGGCTGGTCCTGTATATGGCCCTTGTGCTTTCCAGCGCGCTGATTGCCCAAGCGCCGCGATCCGGAGGTGCATCGGTCCATGGCAGAGTCTTCGATTCCAACGGGCAGCCTGTCAGCGGCGCCGTTGTTTCGCTGGCGAAGAGCGGCGTGCCCCAGGCATCGCGATGTATCACACCCGCTGACGGAACGTACTCGTTTCCCGATCTCGAGATTGGCGCCGGTTATGAATTGAAAGCCGGACATGAGCTGCTGACCAGCCGCGTCAAACCTCTGCGCGTATCGAATGCCGGCGAGAAGGTCACGATCGACCTGATCGTGGTTGTGCCGATTCAGTTCCAGGATGCTTCTCTTCGCTCGGGGCTGAACTTTGTATTGCGGAATGGGGCGGCGGGCCATTTCTATCAGCCCGAGATCATGTTGGGCGGCGTAGCGGCTCTCGATTACAACAATGACGGCTGCATGGATATCTTTTTTGCCAATGGGGCGGAGCTTCCTTCGTCGATCAAGGCCGGACCGGAATTCTCCAACCGCCTGTACCGGAACAACTGCGATACGACGTTTACCGACGTGACTGCGAAGGCCGGTCTCGCGGGAGAGGGCTACTCGATGGGAGTTGCCGCCGCCGATTACGACAACGATGGGTTTGTGGACATCTTCGTCACCGGCCTGGCTCACAACACTCTGTATCGCAATCGCGGCGACGGGACTTTTGAAGACGTCACACGCAGGAGCCGCGTCGCGGCTTCGGACGAGAAATACGGCCACATGTGGTCCGTGTCAGCGGGCTGGTTCGACTACGATAACGACGGCTACCTCGATCTGTTCGTCTCCAGCTACGTTGCCTGGGTGCCCGGAGCGGATCACTGTAGTCAAGAAGGTGGCAAGCCGTTTTATTGCCATCCTCGGGTGTATCTACCCCAGCCCAACCGGCTCTTCCATAACGGCCGCGATGGAACCTTCACCGACGTTTCGGAATCTTCGGGGATCTCTCGCAGTCCCGGAAAGGCCATGGGTGTGGCATTCGGCGATTTCAACGGAGACGGCCTCACGGACGTATTCGTGACCAATGATTCGGTTCCGAACTTCCTGTTCGAGAACCTGGGCAACGGCAAGTTCAAAGAAGTGGCCGTCGAGAAGGGCGTTGCCTATGCGTTTCACGGCAATGCCATCGCCGGCATGGGCGCCGATTTCCGCGATTTCGATGAGGATGGCCGGGAAGACATCGTGCTCGATGGCATGTACTTCGAGACTTTTCCACTGTACCGGAATGCCGGGAAGCCGGGTTTTTTTGCCGACGAAACGGTCTCGTCGGGGCTTGCGGCCGCGACCCAGGAACTGACCGGCTGGAGCCTTGGAATGTTCGATTTCGATAATGACGGACACAAGGACCTTTTCTTCGCGGCATCGCACTTCCCCGGATCCGGGCCTCGCGGGCGCACCGATGCGGCGCTCGCGAATCACGTCCTGCGCAATCTGGGGAACGGGTGGTTTGATGACGTCTCGGCGCTGGCGGGGAGGGACTTCCAGATTCCGGCGCTGCATCACGGCGCGGCGTTCGCCGATTTCGACAACGACGGCCGCATCGACGTCGTGGTGACTGCCCTTAATTCGTACGCAAAGCTCTTCCGCAACACCAGCCCGGCCCCCGGGCACTGGATCGCGCTTCGCCTGGTGGGGACACGGAGCAACCGGGACGGACTCGGCGCCAGGGTGCGCCTGACCCTGCCAACCGGCGCCGTCCAATACAATCACGTCACCACTGCCGTGGGTTATGCCTCGTCCAGCGAACCACTGGTGCGTTTCGGACTGGGCCCGTACGAGGAAGCGAAAGACATTGAAATTCGATGGCCCAGCGGCCGGGTGCAAGTATTGAGACAGATCAGGGGCGACCGGGTGCTCACCATAAAGGAGCCCTCCAATTGAATTCAAAATTCATCAAGTTCATCAAAATTCCTCTTCATCAAAATTCCCGGCAAAATCCTCATGGTTCCTGAGGGGCTGTTGTGCCTCGATGAAAATGTCCCCTTTTCACCTCGATAGAAATGTTCCCTCATTTCAGAGTC
>JBGPKH010000167.1:0-14733 GCA_041485845.1 Bryobacteraceae bacterium | reverse complement strand
TCGTGAACCGTGCGCAGCCGCCACTGGCTGACCAGCTTGCGGCCGTCGAACGCTCCGATGGTGATGTTGCTGTTTCCCGCGTCAAGCGCCAATAGCACGTACGCCTCCTGCAAGTACCACGGTATCGGTTCCGTCGTCTTGGCGCACGATCAGGAAGCCGTCGGCGTCGAGCCCGGCGGTAGTTCCGACAATGACGCCATCGGGCACGTCGACCGTCACACGGCGGCCGGCAGCGTAGCTCGAAGCATGCGTGAAGAGGCGCAGGATGTTATCCTTCTCCTCCTTGGCGAAGCTGTCGACCGCCCGCAACAGCGCGATGAGGAGGCCGGTAGGACAGGCCTCCCGGCCTGTCCACATCCGCAGCGAAGTCGCCACCTCCGCCAGTTCCTCGGGAAACGCATCCTGGTTCAGGTTGATCCCAATCCCCGCGACCGCCCGCCCCTCCACCAGTTGCACCAGGATGCCGGCGACCTTCTTGCGGCCGAGCAACACGTCGTTGGGCCAGCGCAGATCGCAGGTGACGCCGCTGACCGTGGCGATGGCGTCCGCGGCCGCCAGCCCCAGCGCCAGCGTGAGAACGGGCGCCGGCTCGAGCACGATGGAGCAGTAGATACCGGCGCCCGCCGCGGAGTGCCACGAGTGGCCGTGGCGACCCTGTCCGGCGGTCTGCTCTTCGGCGACCACGACGGTTCCCACCGGGCAACCGGCCGCCGCATGCATGGTGGAATCGATCGTGGCGTAGTAGTCGATGCGGCGGTCCGGAAACTCGCGACGGATGCGGGCTATGTCGAGGGTGCTCACGGCCGGAAATTCAGCAGCAGGGTGAAGTGGCTGCGGTTCTCCGCTGGTTCCGGCGCGTCGGCCGGCATCAGCACCGCGAAGCGTTTCCCGTCGGGAGCCAGCGCAAAGTTCGCGGTAACACCGGTGTTCGCAAGCTGCGTTTCGGACCACAGCCTCGGCTTTTCCGGTATGAATGAATCCCCTTTCACCATGTAATTCGCAACCATGATTCGCTGGTCATCCGTGCGATAGAAAAGCTCATGCCCGTTGGGAGACCAAACCGGCATGCTCCCTCCACTTGTGGACACCTGCCATTTTGTGCCCCGGTCGGGATAGGCTCGCACGAAAACCTCGAATGGACCGGATTCGGCGTCCGCATAGGCCATCCAGCGTCCATCGGGAGAAAGCGCCGGTAATGAATTCCCAGTCGTGGTTTGAAGAAGGGACTCCGGCTGACCGGCGTGCGGCTGGCCAGCAGTGTTTCCCATCGGCAGCGCCCGGATCAGGCTGCCGCCTTCGGGATTCAACTCCGCGAACAGCAGCCGGGAGCCGTCGGGCGTGAAGGACGCCGGAAACTGCGCGGCTTTGCTCCTCGTCAAAACCTGCCGCTTGCCCGCCCCGTCCGCCGGAACCCACGACATCCCGCCAGGCGAGTGGAAAACCAGGTAGCGTCCATCGGGAGCCCACACCGGATAGGAGTCCCATCCAGTGGTCAAGCGGTTCCTCCCTCCCCGCCGCCAATCGTAGACCCAGATGTTCGAGCTCGGTCCCTCTGCCACCGCCGCCGCAATGCGGGTACCGTCCGGTGAGAACTGCGGATATTGGTACAGCGTCGGCTCGGCCAGCAAAGGAGCGGTTTTCCCGCTGGCGTCCAGCCATTGCAGGGTCCTGAGTCCTTCGGTTCTGCCCTTCCGGTACAGCATGGTTCCATTCCGCGAAAAATCGAACTGAGCAGACCCGTAATTCGGGTCGTTTGCGACGTCCTCCAGGATGGGTTTCGCCGCGCCGCGGACCTCCAGCCGATCCAAGTCAAACGGCACGGCCAGAAGCACTCCCTTCCTGACGTAGGCCAAATGACCGCTAGGCAGATACCGGGGGTACATCCCCCCGCGCTCGAGTAGGGTCTTCTTCCGATGGTCCGCCAGAGAGACCACGCTAATTTTGCCTTCGGAGTAGTTGTCAGGCACATTCGTGGATACAAACAAAACTGCACGGCCGCGCGGCAGGACGTGGGGCCAACGCCAATTCAATTCTCCACTCTCCACATCCAAATTCCCCACGGAGCTGACTGCCCCTCCTTCCGCGGGAATCAGCGACAGGCTCCTTCGGGTGTCGAGGGCCGCGATGATGGTATTGTCCTCGGTCCAACTCGCGCCCCGGCCCGCGGGAGCGTCGCACAACGGGATGGGATCGCCGCCGCTCACCCGGATCTTCTTGAGCTTCCCCGCGGCGAAGAACCCGACCCACTGGCCATCCGGGGAGAAGAACGGAGCAAAGGCTCCCTCCGTCCCCGCCATCTCCGTCATCTTCGGTTGGTCCAGAAGCCGCGTGAGCAGACGCGACTTGCCACCCGAGCCTTGCGCCACCAGGACCAGCCGGGTTCCATCGGGCGAGAGAATCGCGCTGGCTCCGATGTTCAAGGACGGAACTGCCGCGCCCAGGTCCAGATCCACCCGCACCGGCGGTTGCTCCACCGCACGCGGAGTGAGCCACAGCAGCGCGCCGAACACCAGTGCCGACAGCGCAGCCGCTCCGGCGAGTGCCCAGGGCAGCTTGCGGGAAACGGGCGCGGCTTGCGGCGCTTCTTCCAGCAATCTCCAGGCGTCGCCGATATGCCGCAGGCGCCGCTTCGGCTCCTTCTCCAGACAACTCTGCAACAGGCGCCGCGCTTTCGCCGGGACGCGATCCCATGACGGCTGGCCCGACAGCACGGCCGTCAACGTCTCGGCTACCGAACCGCCGTCGAACAGCCGCCGTCCGGCCAGCATCTCGTAGAGCACCACACCGAAAGCCCAGATGTCGGCGCGTTGGTCCACGCTCTTGCCGCACGCCTGCTCGGGAGCCATGTAGGCCGCGGTCCCCACCAGCATTCCGGCCTGCGTCGCCTGAATGGTCAGCGTCGGCGAGTTTTCCGAACTCCCCGCCGGCTCCTGCATCGCCTTCGCGAGCCCGAAGTCCAGGACCTTCACGACGCCCTGGGGCGTGATCTTGACGTTGGCCGGCTTGAGATCGCGATGCACGATGCCCTTCTCGTGCGCCGCCTCGAGCGCCTCGCCGATTTGCTGGGCGATCTCCAACGCTTCGGCCAGCGGTAGAGCCCCGCGCGCGATGCGGTCCGCGAGGGTCGGCCCCTCCACCAGTTCCATCACCAGGTAGTTGGGACCCACGTCGTAGATGGTGCAGATGTGAGGATGATTGAGAGCGGCGACCGTGCGCGCTTCGCGCTCGAACCGGTCGCTGAAACGCTCGGCGCAGATCTTGATCGCGACGTCGCGGCCGAGGCGCGGATCGTGGGCGCGGTAGACTTCACCCATGCCCCCTGCTCCGATCTTTTCGAGCAGTTCGTAGTGCGCGAGCTTGGATCCGGTCAGGCTCTGATCCATTCGGTCTCAGTATACGCGGTTGACAGACGACAAAAACCGATCGTCTGTCCCACCTCAGTTATTTCGTGACAAGTTCCAGGCGAAAGCTGATGTCCATAGCGCGCGCCGAGTGCGTGATCGCCCCCGACGAAACGTAGTCGGCGCCGGTCTCCGCGTAGGCGCGGACGTTCTCCAAGGTGATGCCGCCGGAAAGCTCCACCTTCGCGCGGCCGGCGATTTCGCGGACCCACTCCGCGGCTTCGGGCGGTGTCAGGTTGTCGAGCAGCAGGTGGTCCGCGCCCGCATCGAGAGCCTCGCGCAACTCCTCGCGGGTGCGCACCTCCACCTCGATCGGCTGTCCGCTGCCTCGCACACGCTCGATGGCGTTGCGCACGCCGCCGACCGCGGCGATGTGGTTGTTCTTGATGAGCACGGCATCGAACAGTCCCATGCGGTGATTGGTCACGCCGCCGGCCGCCGCGGCAGCTTTCTCGAGCGCGCGCAAGCCGGGCGTGGTCTTGCGTGTATCGAGCACGCGGCATCCGGTCCCGGCCACCGCGCCGGCGAAACGCCGGGCGAGGGTGGCCACGCCGCTCAACCGCTGGAGGAAGTTCAACGCCACGCGCTCGCGCTCGAGCAGGGTGCGGGCGCGGCCGGCGACCGTGGCGATCACTTCTCCCTCGGCGCAGGCATCGCCATCCTGTTTGAGAATTGCCGGATCGTCATAGAGCTCGCGCAACAGCACCACCCCCGCAATGATCAGCGGTTCGCGCGCGATGAACCGGCCGGCGGCGTTCTGCGATTCGGGTACACAGGCCTGCGTCGTCACGTCGCCGGAGCCGATGTCCTCTTCGAGAGCCAGGCGGACGATGTCGATCATAGCGCGCCATCGATCTTGCGCAATTGAGCCTCGTAGTCCGCCAGCTTCTGACGGATGGTCTCGACCACCTTGGCCGGAGCCTTGGCCAGAAAAGCCTCGTCACCCAACTGTCGGACGGAATTGGCGATGTTCTTGACGAGCTGCTCCTTTTCCTTCTCGAGCCGTTTGCGCCGCGTGTCCTCCTGCGTCTTCGGCACTTGGAGCACCAGGTCGAACTGTGCGGTGGAGCGGATGGCCGCGGCCTTCGGGGCGGTCTCAGCCTTGAACTCGAGCTTGACGTTGGCCAGTTTCTGGATGGCGGCGGCATGGCGCTGGGCAACTTCGAGCGCGGCGTTGCGCGAGTAGAGCGCGCCTTCGAGCTGCTGTTTGGGGTCGAGCTTGCTCTCGGTGCGCAGGGTGCGCGCCATGGTCACGATCTCCTGGAGGATGCCGATTTCGCGCTCGGCCTCGTGGTCGGTCACTTCCTGGCGATACTGCGGGTACTTAGCAATCGCCAGGGAAATCGGACGAATCGAGCGGTCCGTCGCCAGGCGCTGCCACAGCTCTTCGGTGAGGAACGGCATGGCCGGATGGAGCAGGCGCAGCGCGGTTTCGAACGCCGCCAGGGTGTTGCGCCAGCCGGCGTTGAGGCCGGAATTCTCCTCGAATCGAAACTTCTTGAGCTCGATGTACCAGTCGCAGAATTCGTGCCAGAAGAAGGCCCACAGCACCTGGGCGGCGTCATGATAGCGGAAGTTCTCAATGGCGCGATTGACCTGCTCGGCACAGGCATTGAGGCGGCTGAAGATCCAGCGGTCTTCGATGGGCACTTCGAGAGTGTCGGTATCGGCCTCGGGCAGAAACTGCTCGAGGCTGTCGGGCACCCAGGGCGCCACGCCCGACCACTCCATCTTGAGAAACAGGAAGCGGGCGGCGTTCCAGATCTTGTTGGCGAAGGAGCGCGAGCTTTCCATGCGCTCTTCGGTGAGCACGATGTCGGTGCCCGGCGCGGCGCCCTGCAGGAGGGCCATGCGGACGGCGTCGGTGCCGTACTTCACCGTGACCACCAGCGGATCGATCACGTTGCCGCGGCTCTTGGACATCTTCTGCCGTTCGGCATCGCGCACCAGGCCGTGGATGTAGACCTGGCGGAACGGCACATCGCCCATGAATTCGATGCCCAGCATGACCATGCGCGCCACCCAGAAAAACAGGATGTCGAAGCCGGTGATCAGGAGGGACGTGGGGTAGAAGATGGCGAGGTCCTCGGTCTGGTCGGGCCAGCCGAGGGTGGAGAACGGCCAGAGCCCAGAGCTGAACCAGGTGTCGAGCACGTCGGAATCCTGCACGAGGTGGCTCGAGCCGCAGCGCGGGCAGGTGGCCGGCGTCTCGCGCGCGACCACGATCTCGCGGCACTCCTGGCAATGCCACGCGGGAATGCGGTGGCCCCACCAGAGCTGGCGCGAGATGCACCAGTCGCGGATGTTGTACATCCACTCGTAGTAGGTCTTGCTCCAGTTGGCCGGGATGAATTCGATGCGCCCCGATTCGGCCGCCTCGATGGCCTTCTCGGCCAGCGGCTTGGTCTTGACGAACCACTGCGTGGAGACGAGGGGCTCGACGGGCGTGGCGCAGCGGGAGCACTTGCCGAGGCTGAGCGCGTAGTCCTCGATCTTTTCGAGCAGTCCCTGCGACTGGAGATCGGCGACGACGCGGCGGCGCGCTTCGAATCGGTCGAGCGAGGCGTAGCGGCCGGCGGCGGCGGTCATGGCGCCGTTCTCGTCGATGACCTGGATCTTGGGCAGGCCGTGGCGGCGGCCGGCTTCGAAGTCGTTGGGGTCGTGAGCGGGGGTCACCTTGACCACGCCGGTGCCGAATTCGGGGTCGGCGAGCTCGTCGAGGATGACGGGGATCTCGCGGTCCATGAGCGGCAGTTGAACGGTACGGCCGTGCAGGTCGAGGTAGCGCTGGTCTTTGGGATTGATGGCCACCGCGGTATCGCCGAGCATGGTTTCGGGGCGTGTGGTGGCGACGGTGACGAAGCGTCCGGGCAGGCCATTCACGGGGTAGCGGATGTGCCACAAGTGTCCCTGGACGTCGGCGTGCGCAACCTCGAGATCGGAGATCGCGGTGTGGCAGTGCGGGCACCAGTTGACCATGTACTCGCCGCGATAGATGAGGCCCTTTTCGTAGAGGCGGACGAAGACCTCGCGGACGGCGCGCGAGAGGCCGGGATCGAGAGTGAAACGCTCGCGGCTCCAGTCGCAGCTTGCGCCGAGCTGAACCATCTGGTGCTTGATGGTATCGCCCGACTGCGCTTTCCACTGCCAGACGCGCTCTTCGAATTTTTCGCGCCCGAGGTCGCGGTAGTTGATGCCTTCTTCGGCGAGCTGGCGGGCAACGACCATTTGCGTGGCGATGCCGGCGTGGTCGGTGCCGGGGAGCCAGAGGGTGTTGTCGCCGAGCATGCGGCGCCAGCGAATGGTGACGTCGATTTCGGTGTGTTCGAGCATGTGGCCGATGTGAAGAGAGCCGGTCACGTTGGGCGGGGGGATGACGAGCGAGAAGACACGGCCGGCGCTCTTGCTCGAAGCGCGGAAGACGCCGGAGTCGATCCACCACTGCGCCCAGTGCGGCTCAAACCGCTGGGGCTCGTACACTTTTTCAATTTGCATGGGGAGAGAATTCCATGATAGCGTAACCTGGGAATCGTGCGACTTACCACTCTGCTGCTCTGTTGCGCGCCGGCCTGGCTGCCGGCGCAGACGCTCACTCCCGGGCAACTGCGGGAGGACTTCCGCATCCTGCGCAGCGCGCTGGAGGAGGGCCATCCCGGCATCTATCGATACACGCCGAAGCCGGATCTGGATCGCATCTTCGACCGCGCGTCGAGCCGATTGCAGCAACCGATGAGCGCGCTGGAATTCTATCGTGTGATCGCGCCGGCCGTGGCCGCACTCAAATGTGGCCACACGGCGTTGCAACTGTCGCGCGACCTCCAGCAGGCGCTCGCCGCGGAACCGTTGATTCCCTTCGAGGTGAGCATTCTCAAGGGCAAGGTCTACGTGCTCCGCGACTATTCCGAAGGGGGCCAACTGGCCGGCGCGGAGATCCGTTCAATCAACGGCGTCCCATCCTCGCAGATCCTCGCCACGTTGCTGGCCGCGAATCATGGCGATGGAGACTCGGCCACCGCGGGCCCCTTCCAACTCGGACGAAATCGCTCCTTCGCCCGGCAGATCTACACTCTGATGGGGTTGGAAAGTCCGTTCAAAATACAAGACACGCTTGGCGGAAAGCCGGGAGAAGCGCAGATCGACGGCCTGTTCCAGAAACAGATGACGCAGGCGGCGCAGACCCGTTATCCGCAGGACCGCAGGCCCTCCCTCTCCACGTTCAAGCTGGAGAACAACGGTACGACCGGCGTTCTGAAGATCGTGGCATTCGGCGGCAACGGCGAGGGGGACAAGCCGTTGGGCGCCTTCTTTCAGGATGTTTTCCAGGAGCTGCGCGAGAAGAAAGTTCCCAACCTGATCGTCGATGTCCGCGACAACGGCGGCGGTGAGGACGAACTGGGCAAGAAGCTGTTCTCCTACCTGGTGACCGAGCCTTTTCCGTATTACCGCGATCTGCTGGTGAACAAGCTGTCGTTCGACTTCTTCCAGTACGCCCCCAACTTCCGAGGTCTGCCGCCGGAGGCCCAAAGCCTCGTCAAGAAAGGCGCCGACGGCAAGTACCATGTCGAGGGCCATCCCAACTGGGGCGTGCAGCAACCTACCGAGCCGCAATTCGCCGGCAAAGTGTTGGCGCTGATGAACGGCGGCAGTTTCTCCACCACGTGCGAGTTCCTCTCGACCCTGCACCATCATCATCGGGCTACGTTCGTCGGAGAGGAGGCGGCCGGCGGATACTACGGAAACACGTCCGGTATGGACGTCCCGATCGTCCTCCCCAATTCCAAGCTGACGCTGCCTGTGAATCTGGTGGGATACTACCTGGCGATCGACGGCACGGAGCACGGAAGCCGGAGCATCCAGCCGGATCACGCGGTAGAGTACACGATCGAGGATCTTCTTGCGGGCAAGGACAAGGCCATGGAAGTGGCCTTGCGGCTGGCGAGTCCGGCGCCTGCGGCAAAGTGAATATCAGGCCGCCGCGGCCTGGGCAAACGTCACCTTCAGGCTGGAGGGGAACGGTCCTGCGAATTGCAGTTTGCCGGCATCGCCCGCCGCGCGCTGGAGCGAACCGCGGGCAATCAGCGGCTTCAGAATCGAGGGAATCTGCACCTGGTTGATGTACTGGCCGAAGCAGGTGTGCAAGGCGTAGCCCCAGTGCATGTAGTTCCACGCGGGGCGGTCGACGCGGAACTCGTTGGGCGAGTCCACCTTCTCCTCGTCGAACATGGCCGAGTGTGTCGCGGGCAGCACCATCGCGCCCTTGGGGATTTTGGTGGCGCGCAGAGTTCCCTTCGCGACCGTGTAATCTTCCGCGGCGATTCGGAAGACGCCCGGGTTGTTGGGGTTGAAACGCAACGCCTCAAAAATGTATCGGGCGAAAAGCGCATCGTCACCCGCCGCGGCGGCGGCTTGCGCGCGGGCGAGCTCCTCGGGCCGATCGAGGAGTTGATCCAGCGCCTGGACGCAGCATTTCGAAGTGGTCGGAATGGCGCCCACGATGAGCCCGAGGAGATTGTTGCGGATGCCGAGATCGTCCAAGCCGGGCGCGCCGATGCTTTGCAGGGCGAGACAGCGCCCCAGCACGTCGTCCTTTTTCTCGCCGCTGCGTTTGCGCCCGGCGACACAGGCGTCGAGCCACGCCCGCGCCTTCGCCGCGGCGTCGCGGGCCGCCTGTCCTACGGCGGGTTCGTTGTTCAGGTCGGTGAAGAGGTACTGGAAGATCACGGTTCCCCAATCGGCCAGCTCGCGGTTGGAAGGCGGGACACATCCGAAGTACTCGGCGATCCACAGGGCGGGCGCCACGCGGCTCAACTGCGAGACCACGTCGATCTTGCCGCCGGACCCGGCCACGATGCGGCGCGCCGCGTTCTCCACGAAAGCGGCGATCGCGCCCATGTCCTCGCGGCGCACCACGCTGCGCACGTGCGCCACGTCGCGTTCATAGTCCGGCGAGTTCTGCATGCCGAGAAAGAAGTTGTTGCCGCCGGTGACGACCTGCATTTTGGGCCCATAGGTCACCTGGAAGACGTCGCCGCGGGAGAGAACCTCCTGCACGTCGTCAAAGCGCGTGACCAGGGCGAAATTCTCGATCACCAGGATGGGCTTCACCTTGCGCAGGAGGCAGAAGATCGGCTCCGGATTGCGCAGGGCGGAGGCTTTCAGTTGTTCGGTGAAGGCCTCCAGGTCGGCGTGGGCCATGGCCAGGGCGTTCTGGCCTTCGGCTTCGACGCGGTGTAGCGAGGATTTCAGGCGATCGATCAGTTCCATGGGTGTGACCGCTCCTTCACGGTCGCGGCTCAGCGAGGATCGACCGAGCCATGGGCAATCAGGCGCAGAGCCGTCAGGCTCGGCATAAAGAAATAGTCGCCGCCGCGCAGCTCGACGAAATTGGGCAGGCTGGCGCACAGGTAAGGCGGATTCTGCGGTTCCGTGGAGCCCTGGATCATGACCTTGCCGCGGTCTTCATGGTTGCCCAGCAGCAGATCCTTGTCGCTGCCCTGATGGTTGTCGTTTCCGTATTCGATCCACTGCTGCTGCACGAACTCGAACTGGCGAAAGATGCTGGAATTCAAGACCATGAAAATGACGCCGCGCTCGTCTTCGTCGCGCACCGGCTGGCCTTCGGGCACGTATTCGCCATAGGGAAAGCCACGGCGCGTAATGCGGCGGCGGTTGACCAGCTTGCCATCGAACCCGAATGCATCGCGCGGATTCGAGCGGCGGATGTGGGCACCGAGGGGGCAGCGAACGCCATCCGGGTCCCCACCGTAAGTGAACCTGGTATTGCGATCGGAATCCCGGACCAGCGCCGGATCCATGGCGTCCGGGGAAAGTTCCAGCGGCGTGCCGTCGCGCCAGCGCCCCACGAACTTGGCGGCCAGTTTCTCCTTGCCGCCAGCGTAGCGCGCGCCGTGCTGGTCCAGGTACGCGCGGAACGCTGCGACGTTCTCGTGCAGCTTGCGGTACACCATGAAGGCGCCGTTGCGGGCGAGAAGGTGCGGCACTGGAGCCACTGGCAACTGTCCGGCCTCGTCGGGATACCCGAGCAGAAACTCGCCGGTGGCCAGCGGTACCCACTGGCCGTCGGGCGTGAGCTTGCCCTGGCCGGGCACGGTCTTGCGTTCCGCGCCCTCGAAATCGGGATTGCCGAAGCCGTCGCTGTATCCGAAATGCTCCTTGGAAGTAAGCTCGCCGTTGATCCGGATGGCGCCGGCATCTTGCGCGTATGACACCCGGGCGCCGCCGGTTTCCTCCATGATGCGCTGCAATTCCGCGCAGCGACGATCCAGCGCTTCGGGCGTCGCCGCCTGGACGCCGATCCACGCGTGTACGCGATCCTCACGCCAGCAGGAGTCCCAGCGCTCGGGCGCGTTGCGGCCGGTGTCGTTGAGAACCTCCTTGCGCGCCTTCATGCCTTGCTGGAATTCCACAGGGAAGCTGCACAGCGTGGGGGCCGGCAGGTCGAGCCGCGCGAGGCCCGTGTGGGTGAACGCGATATTCACCGTGGATTGGGGCTTCTTGTCCTTGTCCCACCGCGTGGCGTTGGTGACGTGCCCGATCGTGTTTCGCACGAAATCCAGGGCGGCGGACCTTTCCACTGACTGGTCCGCGGTTCTCTCCGCCAGTTCCAGCAAAAGGTAGCGCGCATACGGCAGCGAGTAGCCGCGCATGGCGAATCCCTGAATGTCGGAAGCGTCCAGTTTAGGCATGCTGACTCCTCGCCATCTTGTAGGGACCGTCGGCGCCTGGAGGCTCGGCCGGCTGGGGCTCGGAAGCCGTGCGGATGTTCTCCAGGAAGGCGCGGAATGCGGCTTGAATTTCCGCCGCGAGCCTGCCCTGGTTGGCTGCAATGAAATCCGCCAGGCCCGCCTGTACCTGCAACGCGCGCAAGGTCTGCTGGACCGTCTTGTTGTTCACGTCGGCGAAATAGAAGGTGGTATTCACCTGACATTTCTTCATGTACGCCGCGAACACCGCCGGATCGTGAACTCCCGGATAGCCCACGCAGTGCCGCCACACGGCGTCCACCTCTTCGGGCGCGTCGCGGGCCATGCGCTGGAGGTAAGTGTCGAGGTCGCCATCGAAGTTAGTTTCGAAGACCAGGTACCGGGATTGTAAGTGCTCCTCGCGGGCCGGCGTGCCGACGAACACCACGTCGTCCATCACCACCAGGCGCGCCAGGTGGGTGCTCGATACCTTGGCGAATGGACTGCGATGATCGTGCGGCAGCGTCGCCAGGTAGTCGCGGATGGCGGTGGCGTGACATACTACGTCCTTAGGGCCGGTGATAATGGGCGAGAGAATCGTCAGTCCGTAAACGTTGCCGCTCTGATTGGCCATCGATTTCTCCTTCTAAGTGCCGACCGGTCCGATGCCGGTCGAGCCCAGGTCCTTCTGCACCTTTGTCAGAAATTGGAGATATGCGCCGCCGAACTCCGCGGAGCTCATGCCCTGGCTTTGGCGGGCGAATTCCTCCACCGCGGCGGTGACGCGGTGGGCGGCCTTGACATCGTTGGTGGTGGCGCGCGGATAGGCGGTGTAGTAGTAATCCGTATCGAACTGCACCAGTGCGATGTATTGCTTGAACAGGGTAACGGGACGCGCTCCTGGAAACTTCTCGCTCCAGATCCAGATGGCGTTCAAGCCCCTTGCCAGCACGTCGGAGAAGGCATCGATGTACTGGTTCCAGGTGCCGTTGAAGTTGCTGAAGAAGAGCAGGTAGTCGTATTGGAGGCGCTCTTCCGGCTGCGATTCGGCCAGGCGGGGAAAGGCGTTGCGCTGGACCACCACCCAGCGCGCGAAGTGGATGAAGGAGAGGTTGACGAGGTCTTTCCCTAATCCGGGGACGTGGCCGAGGAGGAAGAAGAGCAGCCGCAGGATCGGCGTCTTCCAGCTCTTCATCGGCGTGATCGCGTTCATCGCGTACGTCTTGCCGTTGATGTTCGTCACGAAAGCCCTCCGCCGATGATAGGGCCAATCTTACTATGTGGAGGGGTCAGGCGCAAGCGGCACTTAGTGAGATTAGTGAGAGCATGCCGCACGCTGGTGGCGCATAGACGCATCGAACGGGGTCTGTGAAGTTATTATTCTCGGCAGCCACGCGCCCGACCAACGGTTAAGGACGCCACAATAGACGGAGACGGCGGCGGCCACTACCAGTGCGGTGGCGCAGTTTTATTCTGGAAGTCGTCGCTCTCGAAATCGTCCTCGCCATGTTGCAACTCGGGCCGCTTCTGGTAGAGGCGCCGCACCAGTGAGGACGGTGCTCACAGTGCTGACGGGCCGGTTCCGGCCACGGTTGAGTGGCTATCGGAATGATGAGTCTCAAACCTTGGAACGTGGTCTGATTCAATCTGTTGCGGCCAACTCCAGCCGGAACGGCAATTTGAGTGCGTTCGGAACGTTGCAGTCCCCCGCAACGAAAATCCCCCTGCCCGGCTTCGATTCCCCCTAAAGAAGTAGAATGATGTCATGAGCACCGCCCGTTACGTCCACTGGCAAGATGGAGGCATGTGGCTCGGGTATTTTGTGGAGTTCCCCGATTACATGACCCAAGGCGAGACGCTACCGGAATTGGAGGAGAATCTCCGTGATCTCTACCGGGATTTGACGAGCGGCGAGATACCGGGCATCCGCCGAGTCGCCGAGCTTGCAGTTTGATGAAGCGGACCGACCTGATTCGCAATCTCGAAGCAACTGGGTGTTTGCTTGTACGTCACGGTGGGAAGCACGATTGGTATCGCAACCCGAAGACCGGAATGGCCCAACCAGTGCCCCGGCACAAGGAAGTGAACGAAATCCTCGCCAAGCATATCCTAAAGAAGCTCACTGATTGACGACGATTCAGGCCAGCGCCAATTCGAATCGGAGGACGAGTGCGTTCGGAACGTTGCATCCCCCCCGCAACCAGCCGAATGCGCCTGGCGGCCGGGTTTCCGCCTTCTTCGAGAGTGCGACGACGCGCGCGGCGGAGTTCTTTTACAAGTAACCGAGTGAAGCCAGAAACTCCACCATTTTCCGGTTGTGTCCTGGGACATCTTGTTGTCGCCTCGGCCGTAGTTGAAAAAGCCGTGATTCTCGCCTTGGTACCCTACGATCGCACAGCGGTTTCCCATCTCAATCATCTTTTTGGCGAATGCGCTGGATTTCTCGTAAGGCGCCGGTGAAGCGGAGACGGGCAATGCTGGCGAGCAACCCGATCAAGGAATAGCCGGCTGGAACTCATCGCGGACGATGAGCAGGGCGCGCTCCTTCCGTGGCGTCCTGGGACTGGGGCTCGGGGGCCGACCGGGATATTCGAACTGCGGGTTGCGATCGGGACTGGAGCCGGTGGAGACCTGCTTGTGATTGACGCGGAGGGAATAGGCCATCTGAGCATCAGCCTCGATGACCGCGCATATTTCAAGGGGAGGATCAATATCGTGAGCCGGAGCCGAAGATGACCACGCGGCTCGTGAAATCGGAGCCGCGGACCGCCGCCTGGCGGAGGCCCGCCCGCTTACTGGTCGAGCACTACCGCATCATACGCTTCGAGTTGCGGAAGAGAGAACCGGGTATACCGCCCGGCGCTGGTCAACGGCAAGTCCCGGTTCAGGCGCGCGGACCGGGCCCGCGCGAACTTGCCTTCCACTTGCACCTCGATGTCGCGCATGGACAGCGGAGAGAAATAGGCCGTACCCGAGTGGCCCGACAGATTCACGAGATGTACCAGCGTACGGTTGCGCCTGGGCTGGTTCATCAAGGTGATCTCGACCAGCGGGTGGGCGTTCGATTTCAACTGGCGCCCATCCGGCAGCAGTCGATCGATCAGGTCCGCGACCAGCCCGGCGTGGCTGAGGGAACTGAGCCGGTAGTATAGGCCGCCGATATCCCAGGGGAGGTACGCGATCCGGCCCTTACCCCGATCGGCGAGCAGCAAGCCGGGCTTCTCCGTCTCCACGCGATCGATGTGCACCTTTTCCGGCGGACCGAACATCGACGGCGGAATCAGCGTCAGCAGCGGCTTGCCCACGGGCTCCATTTCGAGATACTCGCCATCCACGAATAGCAGGTCCGTGTCCTGCAAAGAGGGAAACATAGCGTGATCGCGGATGCGGAAGTAAGCCGACCGCGTGTCGGTCCACCGCTTGACCGTACGGCCGAGCGGCAGACCGGGTTCGCCAGCGCCCGCCACCAGCAACCGTCCGCCCCGCTGCACGTAATCGTCGAGACCGGCGGGCGCGCCGCCGGGGGCGATGACGAGATCGAATTGGCGCGATTTGACGAGGTCCGGATTGTTCGAAACCGCAAAGGGGATGTGCTTCTCGGTGAGGATCCGGAAGAATCCGCGGTAGCC
>JBGPKH010000166.1:0-14803 GCA_041485845.1 Bryobacteraceae bacterium | reverse complement strand
CCGAGTTGCGGCTGCGAGGTAGGGTTTCTGCATCGTGACCTGACGATACTACGATTGGGTTGGCGATACGTTGACTGAAGTACCAAGTTCCGGATTGTCGTCGACCCGGAAACAATCGCGCCGAAGCTGCGGACCTTCATTGATGTGGGCGTGCCGTGCCGCAAACGGCGTTCTGCGATGTATGCGCGCTGGCAGGGATCCGCTTCATCGTCTGCGACCGGCCTTGTTCTAACGCCCATAGGTCGAGGCCGTGGACTGAGGTCGCCAGGCGGTAGAATTGTCTTCGAGCCAATGAAAACATTTACGATCGCGGTGATTGCCGGCGACGGCGTGGGAATCGAGGTCGTCCCGCAGACCAAGCGGGTCCTGGAGCGGATCGGGAAAAAACATCAGGTGACCTTTGCGTTTCAGGACTTCGAATGGGGCGCGGAGCACTTCTTTCGCTGGGGCCGCATGATGCCGGCCGGCGCCATCGACCTGTTGCAGCCCTGCGACGCGATTCTCCTGGGGGCCGTCGGGCATCCCGAGATTCCGGACCACACCACGCTGAACGGCCTCCTGCTGCCCATCCGCCGCGCGTTCGACCAGTATGCCAACGTGCGGCCCGCGTATCTCTACCCGGGGGTCCAGTCGCCGCTCGCCAAGGCGCGGGGCGGAGACATCGATTTTGTGGTGGTGCGCGAGAACACGGAAGGCGAATACGCGCAGGTGGGCGGGTTCGTGTACCACCTGCAGCCGGAGGAGGTGGCCATCCAGACCTCGGTCTTTACGCGCCGTGGCATCGAGCGCATCGTGCGCTTCGCCTTTGAGCTGGCGGCCAGCCGCAATAAGAAGAGGCGCGTGACGTCGATTACGAAATCCAACGCGCAGGGCTACAGCATGGTGCTGTGGGACCGCACCTTCGACGAGGTGGCGCGCGAGTTTCCGGACATCGGAACGGAGTCGCTGCTGGTGGATGCGGCGGCCATGAATTTCATCCGGCGGCCGGAGAGCTTCGACGTGGTGGTGGGGTCGAACCTGTTCTGCGACATTCTGAGCGACATTTCGGCCATCATCATCGGCAGCATGGGGCTGGCGGCCAGCGCCAATCTCGACCCGCTGCGGCGCTATCCTTCGATGTTCGAGCCGGTCCACGGGTCGGCGCCGGATATCGCGGGGAAAGGCGTGGTGAATCCCCTGGCGACGATTCTGAGCGGGGCCATGATGCTCGACCATCTGCGGATGGACGAGGCGGCGCGCGCGGTGGAAGCGGCGGTGGCCGCGGTGCTGGCGGAGGGCAAGGTGCGCACCCCGGACCTGGGCGGGAAGAGCAGCACCGAAGAAGTGACCGGAGCGGTGCTGGAGAAACTGGGCTAGTGGCCAAGCCCCCGCACCGCGAGAGCACCGGCCGGCACGCGTTTCTGGTGGGGGCGGGAATTCTGCTCAGCCGCCTGGTAGGGCTGGTGCGGCAGCGGGTGTTCTCGTATTATTTCGGCCTGCGCTCGGACCCGGCCGATGCTTTCAACGCGGCGTTCCGCATCCCTAATTTTCTGCAGAACCTGTTTGGCGAGGGGGTGCTTTCGGCGTCGTTCATTCCGGTCTATTCGCGCCTGCTGGCCGAGGGCGACGACGAGGAAGCGGGACGCGTAGCGGGGGCGGTGGGCGCGCTGCTGGCGCTCACTACGTCGGTCATTGTGCTCGCGGGCGTGCTGGCCACTCCGTGGTTTATCGATGTGATCGCATGGGGCTACGAGGGCGCCAAGCGGGAACTGACGATTCGCATCGTGCGCATTCTGTTTCCCGGCGCGGGTCTGCTGGTGTTGTCGGCGTGGTGCCTGGGAATCCTCAACAGCCACCGCAAGTTTTTCCTTTCCTACGCAGCGCCGGTGATCTGGAGCGTCACCATGATCGGCGCGCTCATGGCCTTCGGTGGCCGCATGGACGAGTCCTCGCTGGCGGTGGTGTACGCGTGGGGATCGGTGGCCGGCAGCGCTTTGCAGGCCGCTGTGCAAGTGCCGGAAGTGTTGCGCCTGGTACGGCGCCTGCGGGTGCGGCTCGAATGGGCGTCGCCGCACGTGCGCGAGGTGGCGCGGAACTTTGCGCCGGTGTTCGTCAGCCGCGGCGTAGTGCAGATCAGCGCTTACGTGGACACCCTGCTGGCCAGCAAACTGCCCACTGGCGCGATGACCGGGCTGTTCAACGCCCAGACCCTGTACATGCTTCCGGTGAGCCTGTTCGGGATGGCGGTGTCGGCGGCGGAACTGCCGGCCATGTCCAGCGCGCTGGGCGACGAAGCGCAGGTGGCGGCGTATCTGCGGCAGCGGCTGAATGCGGGCCTGCGGCAGATTGCCTTCTTCATTGTGCCTTCGGCCATGGGATTCCTGGCGCTGGGCAACGTCATCGCGGCTGCGCTGTTTCAGACCGGAAAATTCCAGTCCCAGGATTCCGGCTATGTCTGGGGGATCCTGGCGGGGTCGGCGGTAGGGCTGCTGGCATCCACGCTGGGCCGTTTGTACTCATCCACCTACTATGCGCTGCGCGACACGCGAACGCCGCTGCGATTTGCCGTGGTGCGGGTGGCTCTGACGGCGGGGTTGGGCTATCTGTGCGCCATCCCCCTGCCGGTCTGGTTGGGGATCCATCCGCGATGGGGTGTGGCGGGATTGACGGCTTCCGCGGGTATGGCCGGCTGGGTGGAATTTGTTCTGCTGCGGCGGACGTTGAACCGGCGGATCGGAGCCACCGGACTGCCGGCCAGCCTGGTGGTGAAGCTTTGGACTTCGGCGGCGGTGGCAGCGGCGGCGGCGTGGGCGGTGAAGCTGGCGATCGGACGGCACGACCCGATCCTGTTGGCCGCTGCGGTTTTGACGCCGTACGGGATCGTATACTTCGGCCTGACGTACTGGTTGCGCGTGGAAGAGTGCGCGTCGGCGATGGGGCGGCTGGCGCGTTTGCGCCGGTAGCGGCGGCCCGGCCCGGTCCCGAGCGCCGGAGACGGGGAGTGGAAGCAGCCGGCAGGGTCCGCCGCATGCGGCGCGGCAACCCGTTCGGGAGAGGCGCGCTCCGGAACATTTCCGCCCTATCGATGGCCGCGAGAAGCTCTCGTTAGACTTTCGTCAGCCTTCGCGCCGCAGGCCTTCGGCGATGAGGTCCGCCAGGCCGAGACCGCCCTGTTGGGCCAACATGGCCGCGAAATGCTCTTCGGCCAACGAGGTGGCGCAGTCGCTCGAGGAGTCGCTGCCGGATCCCAGCCAGCCGCCGCTGGCGCGCACGGATCGCAGAATCTGACCCAGCAACAGCGCCTCGAACTGCTGCGCGGCGTCGCGGATCTTCGCCGGGTCTTTGTTTTGTCGCGGGTCTGCCAGGGCCGGCTCCGGCAGGGATGGAGTCATACGCATCGGGCTCATCTTCAAATCACCTCCAGTTCAGCTTCCAGGGCGCCTGCGCTCCGCAGGCTTTGCAGAATGGCAATGACATCGCGCGGCGTGGAACCGATGGCCGCCAGCGCACGCACCAGTTCCTCCACGGTCGCGCCTTGCTTTAGCACCACGTTGCGGGCCTTTTCTTCCTTGACGGTCACGCTGGTCTGGGGCACCACTTCGGTGGTGCCCTGCGGGGACAGCGGCGAGGGCTGCGACACCGCATAGCTGGTCTGAATTTCGACGTTCAGGTTGCCGTGCAGAATGGCCACCGGCGCGATGCGGACGTCCTTGCCCAAAACGATGGTGCCGGTGCGCTCGTTGACGATGACCTTGGCCGGACGATCGGACGCGACCGTCAGGTTCTCCAGCTCCGAAATGAACTCGGTGGGGCGCGAGGCGTAATCCGCGGGAATCGTGACGCTCACCAGGCCGGCGTTCTCGGTTTTGGCGGCCGGGGAGGCGGCTGCGAATTTCTTGTTCACGGCCTCGACGATGCGCGACGACGTGGTGAAATCCGCTTGGCGCAGTTGCAGCCGCACGACGCCGCGGGGCGTCATCGAGGGCGCGGCACGCTCGATGATGGCTCCATTCGGCGAGCGGCCTACCGTGGGATGGTTGACGGTCTGGCTGGCGCCGCCACGGCCGGAGGCGAATCCGCCGGTGACCACGGGGCCTTGCGCGACCGCGTACACCTGGCCATCGGCGCCGCGCAGCGAGGTCAAGACCAGGATGCCGCCCTGCAGGTTGCTGCAGTCGCCGATGGCCGCCTCGGTGGTATCGATGCGCACGCCGGGCTGAGCGAAGGCGGGCAGGGTCGCGGTCACCATCACCGCCGCCGTGTTATTGACACGAATGGCGGTGGCTGGCACCGAGATACCCATGCGCTCCAGCATGTTGGTGAGGCTTTGCGCGGAGAACATCGTCTGGCGCCGGTCGCCGGTCCCCGCGAGCCCGACCACCAGCCCGTAGCCGATGAGCTGGTTCTCGCGAACGCCTTCGATGGCGACCAGATCTTTGAGGCGCGCTGCCGGTAGATCGGACGCAGTCGCCGCCGCCACCGCCAGGAATGTGAACAGAAGTGTGCGCATACTCAGAAAGGCAGCAACCCCAGAAGCAGACGGTAGAGGATGAAGGGCCGCCGAATAGCATCGCCCACCGCGCCCTTGCCATTAACCCGCACCTCCAGTTGCCCCACGCGGTTGGATTGCACGCTGTTGGTGGCGTCGATGTCGGTGGGGCGGACCACGCCGCGAACGGTGATGGTCTGGCGCTCGGAATTGATCTGTACGTCCTTGGCGGCCTCGATCACCAGCGCCCCGCCGGGGAGCACGTGGGTGACGCGGGCGGTGAGCGTGGTGGTCAGGGTCGTGACCCGGCTGGTGGTTCCCTGGCCGGCAAGTTGTGTGTCGCCGGAAATGCCGGCCAGGTTGGCCAGAGCCCCGGCTGCTTTGGTAGCGCCGGCCAGGCTGGCGATGGAATTCTTGACGCTCGACGTGCGCTGGGTTTTGGTAGTCCCGGTGGTGACGGCGGAAGCCTGCTCGGCCACCACCACGGTGAGCAGATCGTCCACCTGGCTGGCGCGCACGTCGCGAGCCGCGTCGGCGAGACGCGAGCCGGGGAGCCAGATCGAGCCGGGCGTGGTGGAGGCGGTCACCGCCGAGCGGGCCTCCGCATCGGAAACGTAGCGGTCCAGCGGCGAGGCCGTGGACGCGGGTTTGAGCTTGCCGCCGGCGAATGCAACTGCGGCCAGCAGGACTGCGCCAATTAACTTTTTCATAGATTTCCCTTTCCCACCGAGACCCTGCCCCTGCCTTCCACGCGCGCCTGAAAGCGCTTCTTCGATTCGGGGTTGCGCACGGGAATAGTCGCGCCCGCCGAACCCGATGCCTCAGCCACCGCTTCCAGTTCCAGGCGCACGCCGCCGCTCCACACTTCTACCCGCACGGTGTCGCCGCGCGCCACGTCCTTCCAGTCGTCCAGCCAAAGCCAGCGCAGCGCTGTGCCCGCGGCGACAGGACGGCGGAGAACCCGGCCCGCGGCCTCTTCGATAGAGGCTACAAATGCCCCCGGCGCCGGAAAATCCTGGCGCATTTCGAAGCGCAACCGGGAGCCATCGGCCGGTTGAGCGGCCTTCAGATCTGCCGTGGCGATCACCCGCGGAGCCTGAACCAGGACCTTCACTTTGGCCCACACGGTGAAGCGGCGGTTGCCGGCGTAGCGCACCGCTCCGCTCCAGAATCCGCCGCCGGGAGCCGGGCGCAGGCCGCTCATGGGAAATTCCAGGTCTCCTTGCGGCGCGGGCAGCCGGCTGTAATCCAGGATCTCAATCGCGGCTTCGGGCAACTGGCGGCGCATCGCATCCAGCATGCGGGCGGGATTGAGCGGCGCTACCGGACGCTCGAAACACACTTCGGCTTCGACGGGTGCGGCGGCGTGGAGACGAAGCGCCAACCGCCGCAGCTCCGGCGCGCGAAACACGCGCGCGGCGCCCGGCGCCGGGGCGAAGGCCACGGGGGTGTCCAGGGCGGCGGCGGCGAAGCCGGGAAACACCGGCGCGAAATCGCGGACCGTAATGCGATCCGCGCCGGCGCCCACCGCGAGGCAGCCGGAAAGCGCCAAGGCAGCCAGGGGAGTCATCGCGTAAGGTTGTTGACCTGCTGATACATCTGGTCGGCGGCCTGCACCACTTTGGAATTGGCCTCATAGCCGCGCTGCGCCTGTATCAGGTTGATGAACTCGTCCACGATCGACACGTTGGACTGCTCCACGTATCCCTGCAGCAGGGAACCCATGCCCTCCTGGCCGCCGGGCGTGCCCACGTTGGGATCGCCGGAGGCGTCGGTCGGTGTATAGAGGCTGCGCCCCATGCTGTTCAGGCCCGCGGGATTCTGGAAGTTGGCGAGCTGGATCTGTCCGGCCTGCTGGGCGGCCGTCTGGTTGGGGAGCGTGTAGCTGACCGTGCCATCGGTGGCAATGGCCACCTGTTGCGCGTCACGCGGAACGGTGATTTGCGGCTCGATGGGGTTGCCGTCGGACGTCACGATGTTGCCGTCCTTGTCGGTGTGGAACTGGCCCGCCCGCGTGTAGGCCAGCTCGCCCGACGGCACGCGCACCTGGAAAAAGCCGCGCCCCTCGATGACCAGGTCGAGGGGATTGCCGGTCTGCGTGAAGGCCCCTTGCGTGAAAACGATCTCGTTGGAAGCGGCCCGCGTGCCCAGGCCGATTTGCAGCCCTGTCGGCACCACGGTCTGCTGTCCGGCCGCGGTTCCGGGCTGCACCAGACTCTGGTACATCAGGTCCTGGAATTGCGCGCGGCGCGTCTTGTAGCCGACCGTGTTGGCGTTCGCCAGGTTGTTGGCGATGTTGTCGACATTGGTCTCTTCCGCCTTCATTCCGCTGGCGGCGCTGTACAGTGCTCGAATCATGCGATCTCCTTAGATACCCGACATTGGTTCATGGCCCGACCTGGGTTTATGGCCTGGCCTGGGTTCATGGCCCGGCCTGGGTTCATGGCCCGACATTAGTCCATGACCCCACATTGGTTCATGGCCCGACCTTGGCCACTTCCTCGACAGCGCGCCGGTTCATCTCGGCGCCCAGCGAGACGGCCTTCTGCAACATTTCGAACTGGCGCATGACGCTCACCAGACGCACCGCCGCTTCCGCGCTCCCCGTGTTGGAGGCTTCCAGCTTGCCCTGCTCCACCGAGGTTCCCGAAGGGGCGCCAGGGCGCACCGCCGGGTCGGTGACGCGCAAATAGTTGCTGCCTTGCTTGACCAGTCCGGCGGTGCTGGTGAAATCGGCAATCTCCAACTGCCCGATTACGTTGCCGTCCTGTTGGACCGTGCCATCCTTGGAAATATCGACGGGGCGCGAGGCTTGCAAAAGCAGGGTGGCCCCGCGCACGCCACGCACCGGATAGCCGTCGGCGGTGACCAGCTTTCCATCGGGCGCCAGGCGCAGGCTCCCGTTTCGCGTGTAGAGAGTACCGGAAGGCCCCTGGACCGCGAGGAAGCCCGCGCCGGATAAGGCCACATCCAGAGAGTTGCCGGTCGCGTGCACGACTCCTTGCGAAAGATCGATCCACGGCCGTTCGATCACCGGCATGGTGGAGACGGGGTCCGAGTCGAGGGCCTCCGGCGCGGCGTACAGGCTGTAAAACTCGCGGTCTGCCTTGTATCCCCCGGTGGATGCGTTGGCGATGTTGTTGGCCAGCAGATCGAGCGATTCCATTCGTGCGCGAAGGCCGCTCGCCGCGATGGCTGTCATAGAGTCCATGGCAGTGTGGGACTGCACGCCGGCCGCCATGTATGGTAACAGATCCAAATCTCTCAAAACACGCGACTGCCATCCGATAAGCACGGTGACGGGGGCCCGGCTGGCGACGATTTCTTGCCGCCAGCGGCCGCGGCGGCAATTTCTTGGCGCGCCGCGGAACGGCAACCCGTTGAAAACGTGACGGACAGCTTTGGCCCGCGATCTGCAATTAACCGGTCCGTGACCGCCTTTTCGACACTGGCTTCCCCGCTCGCCGCGTTTCGGCCGCAGCTTCCTATGGCGGCGCTGCCACCCGCGGCCGGGAACCAGGCGCTCGGGCGGGAGAGTGGCGGCGGCCAGATCCCGCAGATCGCGCTCTTCCCCGCGGTTCTGGAAGGCCTTTTCGGGAAGGAAGAGGCGGCCGGCGGAATTGGGCCGCAGAAAGAGAATGCGCCAGCGGCATCCTTTCCGATGAACCCGAATCCTACGGCGAAGCGGGTCAAGGCGACTGGTTCGCCGGAGGGTTCTTCAAGGCACGCGGTCGCGCGTGGCGGTTCGCTTGCATTGGCGCTTCCGGCTCCCGGCCCGATCAACCCGCCGGAGGCCGTTGCCGCGACTTTCCAGGCGGAGTGGCATCCGTCCGCAATGGACGCCGATCGGGAGCCGGTCCAGGCCGAGCCGGTCCAGGCCGAGCCGGGCGATCCGCTGGGGAACGTGGCGGGCTGGCGTCCGGCGCGCCTCTCACTCTCGTTCGACTTGACGCCTGTGCCGAAGCCGCAGCCGGCCGCTGCGGTGTCCGTCGGCTCTGAGACCGGGACCTCCCGAGGGGCTGCTTTCCCGCTCTCTGGGAGGCCCGCTACGACGCTCCCGGTCCCGTTGGCGGCACAGGCACAGTCCGCACCGGACCCGTTTCGTCCCCAGCCGGTGCAGTTGGCGGCCGGGGCGAGCCCTCCGGGGCAGATTATCCTGGAGCCCGCCGGCTCCATCGGCTTCGCGAACCTGGCGTCCGCGCCACTATCGGCGGAATTGGCGCCGGCGTCCCCCCGCTCCGGTGCTGGGGCTCTGCGTCCACTATTTAGGATAATCGGTCCTGAAGATCCGATGCAGAAGCTCCAGGAGTCCGCCGCGGAGCCCGCCGGCCGCGAGCTTTCCGGCTCCCCAACGGCCGCCGGGCTTACCGTGCCTCTCCCGGCCGCTTCCCAGACTGTGCGGCAGGCCGCGACGCTTGCTGCGGAGTATCGGATTCCAGGGCCTGAGCCGTTCCAGAGCCGGGAGGAGCGCGCCCCAGTGCAGCCGGCCGCGGCGGCGAACTCGTCCGGCCGCGGTGCGCCGCTGCCAATGACGGATGCAGACACAATCCCCAGCGGGGAACCCACGTTTCCCCAGCCGGCTGAGTACGCGGAGACGGCCCGCAAGCCGGAAGCCCCGAATCCGCGGGCGGATACCCCCCCGTTCCGGAATAGCCCGTTGGCGCCGGTGGGCCTTCTTGCCACTCCCGGCAGGAGCGCGTACGAGCGGCCCGCCGCGTCCCGAACTCCACTTGGTTCGTTGGTTCCCGCGCCTTCGTCCGCGCGGCTCTTGCCGGTTCCCATAGAGGCCATTCCATCGGCCCCCGCCCCCCTCCCGCCGGAAATTCCGGCGCCGTCCGGAGAAAGCCATGGGAGCGCTGCGGCTTCCGGAGTACCGGACGTGCGAGGGCCCCAGCTACTGGCGCACGCCGGGCCGGCCGATGAAGGGGCTCCCGGCCCGATGTTCCGGCAGGACGCGCCTTCACCCGCTGGTGGCGACACTCGGGCCGGCGCGGGGCCGGACGTCTCGGACGCCCTCCCCGAGTTTACCTTTCAAGGTCGTCTGATCCCGTTGCCGGTGGCGGAGAAACGTGCGCCCGGGGACAGCCCCAGGCCGGTTGCAGGCCACGCGGGAAAACTCCCCGGCTCCATTTTCGGAGATCCTCAGCCGGAATCGGCCGAGTCCGCCGGCCAAGAGACCGGCACAGCCGAATCGCCGGCCGTGCGCGGCGCCGCGCAGGCGGAGGGCCGGACCCGGGAGGCGGCTTCCGGCGAAGAGAGCGAGGCCAATCCGGCCGCGCGCCCGCGCAAGCTGGGCCTCCCCCCGGCGCTCCGGGAGGAGAGCCCCTCCGCGGTTACCGGCAGAGTCGCCGAACCAGCCGCCGGACCCCGTTCCGAAAGCGGCGGCCGCCAGCCTGACGCTCCCCGTGCAGCCGGGCAAGCCGCGCATCCCGAAGCCCTCGAGAGCCGCAGCGAGTCCGAACCCTGCAAGGCTCCAGCGGCGCCCCGCGACATCCGGCTGGAGGTCAACAGCGGCAGCCAGCGGGTCGAAGTACGGGTGGCGGATCGGGGTGGAGACGTCCATGTTGCGGTACACACCTCGGATGCGAACCTGGCCGAAGCGCTGCGCGATGACCTGCCGGCTCTTTCCTCGCGCCTCGAACAGACCGGACTGCGTGCGGAAGCCTGGCACACCTCGCCTTCCGCCGACGACTGGCGGCGGAACGTGGAGCATCCCGCGGGGAGCAGCCCGCAGGATTCGAACTCCCCGCCGCGCCAGGACCCCCGGCAACAGCAGGGCGAGCCGCAGCGGCAGCGCCCCGGGATTTACGAAGAACAACCCCATCGCAAAGAGAAAGGAAAGGAATTCGCATGGTTCATGTCGTCTCTTGGTTGAGGCCGGCGCTGCCGGTCCACAACGCGCCCCGATCGCGCCAAACCGCCTCGGATGTCCCTCCGGCTGCGGAGGCGCCCGATTTTCGGGCCCTGTTTACCTCTAAAAACACACCTGCGGCGCCGCCCCCCCCGCCGCCCGCTCCAGCGCCGACTGCGGAGTCGGTTTTTGGGCCGAATCCGTGGATTGCCAACCCCACGGGAATCGGGCCGAACGGTGCGTTCAGCTACAACCCTCACTATTTCGCCACGCCCCAGACGGCGGCCATGGTGGCCCAGATGGTGGGCGGGAAGGTCGTTCCAAGCAGCCAGTTCACGCCCAACGGCGGTCCGTTCCTGCAGCAGCAGCCGAACCAGATGGTGCAGCTTCCCGACGGACGCATGATCAATCCGGGTCTGGTGGCCTCGTTCTACACGCACGGCTATCCCCAGTCCTATATCGACATGATGGTGGCGTGCGAAGTCAAGAACGCGTAAAGGAAAGCACTCTCATGGTACCAGCCATCTCCTCGTACAACGCCGCGAGCGGCGCCGCCAGCCAGCACCCGTCATCCACTTCCGGTTCCACGCCCAACGCCGTGGACAAGAACATGTTCATGCGGCTCATGATCGCGCAGCTCCGCAACCAGGACCCGATGAATCCGAGCGACGGCACGCAGTTCGTGGCGCAGCTCGCGCAGTTCCAGCAACTGGAAGAGTCCGTCAACTCGGGTCAGGATCTTACAGCCATACGGCGGGATCTCGACCAGCTTGTGGCCGCGCTCAACAGCGGCGCCAACGTCTCGCATTCATGAACGGAGAATTCTTATGTTTACTACGTCTTTCTCAACCGCACTTTCCGCGCTCAACGCGACTTCCACCGCCATCGATGTGGTGGGCAACAATCTGGCAAACCTGAACACGCCCGGTTTCAAGACCAGCGTGGTGAGCTTCCGCGACATGGTCACGCAGTCCCTGGGTGCGGGACTGGGAGATACCCAGGTCGGATTCGGCACGGGAACGCCGCTCACGGTCCGGCAGTTCACGCAGGGCGCCATCCAACCGAGCGCCGGCCTCCTGGACGCCGCCATCCAAGGAGATGGTTTCTTCGTCGTCCAGGATCCCAGTACGGGACAAATGCAGTACACCCGGGCCGGCAATTTTCAGGTCGACAAGTCCGGCAACCTGCTCACCAGCACGGGTGACCGGGTCCTGGGTTGGACCGCCATCGATGCCACCACCCGCCAGGTGAATACCAACGGCGCCGTAACCAATATGGTGGTCCCGGTCGGCTCCGTCAAGGCGCCGGTAGCCACCAAAAGCTTCACCGTGGATCTCAACCTGGATTCCGGAGCGGCGGCGGACGCGACCTCCGCATTCACCACACCGGTGACGCTATACGACAGCCTGGGAGCTTCTCACGTTCTGACGCTCAACTTCCAGAAGACCGGTCCCAATGCCTGGAGCTACCAGGTGACCATCCCGGGCGATGAGATCGGCGGCGGCACGGCGGGCACGCCGTTTCCCATATCGGGCGCCAGCGGGACCTTGACCTTCGGCAACCAGGACGGCCTGCTGACCGATCCCGCTTTCGGAAGCCCCATGGTTTTCCAGGTTCCGGGGCTGAGCGACGGGGCCAAGGACCTGGGCCTGAGCTGGGACCCCTACACCAGCGCCGGCATCGGACGGATCACGCAGTTTGGACAGAAGTCGGCTCCCTCGGCGAACTCTCAGGATGGATCTCCGGCCGCGGAGCTGAGCGATGTGGGTCTGGCGGACGGCGGCCAGATTCTGGCGCATTATACGGACGGCACGCAGGTGCTGGTGGGCCAGATCGCCCTGGCATCCATCCCCAACCCGGACAGCCTGGTGGCCGCCGGCAACAACAATTTCATGCTCAGCTCGCGCACCGCAACGCCCTCCATCGGGGTGCCGGGAACCGGCGGGCGCGGCTCCATTTCCGGGGGGTCGATCGAGGCTTCGACGGTGGACATCGCGCGCGAATTCACCAGCCTGATCGTGTACCAGCGCGGGTACGAGGCGAATTCCAAAGTGATCACCACGGCCGACACTTTGAGCCAGGACACCATAAACCTGATCCGTTAATCAGCCGATGACTCCTCAGGAAGAGATAGCGTCGCTCGGCGACATTCCGATCGAGATCGAAGTCGAGCTCGATCGGCGCATCATGCGCACACGCGAGGTGCTGGAACTCCAGGAGGGCAGCGTGATCAGCACGCTGCGCTCGGCCGGCGAAAATATCGACATCTACATCGGCGGCGTGCTCTGCGGCTCCGGTGAGATCGTGGTGGTCGAAAACACGCTCGGCGTGCGCATCACCGACTTCCGCGACGACTAGCGGGAGCGCTGCGTCTTCCCGGCGCAGGCGGCCCGCTGGTCCAAAAAGAGGAACCAAGCCGATGGATTTCGTTCAACATATGGCGGCGGCAGGAGCCGTGCTGGCTTTGCTGACCGCCACGTTGTGGTGGCTCCGCCGCAAGGGTTTCGCCGGGGTATTGCCGGCGCGCAAGGCTGCCGTCCGAAGGCTGGAGTGCCTGGAGCGCCTGTCCCTGGGACCGCAGCACACGCTGCACCTCGTCCGCCTGGGCGACACCGCCTTGCTGCTGGCGTCCACGCCGGCGGGCTGCACGCTGATCGAGAGCGTTCCGCGGTTCGAAATGGCGGTTGCGCGGGAGGCCGGGCGGTGAGAGCGTGGCGCGTTCTACCCCTGCTGCTGGCGGCCCTTCCGGCGCTGGCGGAAACGGCCGAACCCCTCTCCCTTTTCGGCATATCGGCCGCCAAGAACGGTTCCAGCGTCAGCGTCCCCATGCAGATCGTGATTCTGCTGACCCTGATGACCCTGCTGCCGGCGGCGGTCATGTCGATCACTCCGTTTTTGCGCATCACCGTGGTGCTGCACTTTCTGCGCCAGGCGCTGGGCACGCAGTCCACTCCCTCGAACCAGGTGCTGTTGGGGCTGGCCCTGTTTCTCACGATCATCGTCATGCAGCCGGTCGCGGCGGACATGTACCACCAGGGGTGGGAACCGCTGGAGTCCGGCCAGTTGACGGCACAGCAGGCCATGGACCAGGGCGCCAAGCCGCTGCGCCATTTCCTGGCCCGCTTCGCGCGCGAGAAGGACATCCGTCTCTTCGTCGAGATGACCCGGCAGCCGGCGCCGCACTCGCCCGCCGACCTCGATCTGAAGGTTCTCGTGCCGGCCTATATCCTGTCGGAGTTGAAGACCGGGTTTCAGATCGGCGCGGTGCTGTTCCTGCCGTTTTTGGTGATCGACCTGGTGGTGGCTTCGGTCACTCTCTCGGTGGGCATGGTGCAACTGCCCCCGGTGATGATTTCGGCGCCCTTTAAGATCCTCCTGTTCGTCCTGGTGGATGGCTGGAACCTGGTAGTGGGATCGCTCATGAAGGGGTTTTACTCATGACCCCGGAAACCGTGGTCCAGATCGTCCGCCAGACCCTCATGACCACCTTCTGGCTGGCCGCGCCCCTGCTGGCCATCGGGTTTATCGCGGGGATCGCGATCAGTCTGGTGCAGATTGCGACGTCGATGCAGGACAACGCCTTCAGCACCATCCCGCGCCTGGTGGCCTTCCTGGTGGGGTTGATCCTGCTCCTGCCGTGGATGCTGCAAAAGACCATGTCTTACACCACCGCGCTGCTGGGAGACCTGGGGCGTTATGCCCGCTAGCCTGACGTTCCCGGCTGCCACGCTGTACGGCTTCCTGCTGGTGCTGGCGCGCGTCTCTGGCGCCCTGGTCTTCGTGCCGCTGCCCGGCATCAAGGGGGCGCCGGAACCGGTACGCGCGGCTCTGGCTCTGGGATTCGCGCTGGCCCTGTTTCCCCGATGGCCGGCGGCCGGCGCCGCCGCCGTCGCCTCGCCGGCGGCGCTGGTGGGCTGGGCCGCCGCGGAAGCGGCTCTCGGTATCGCCATCGGAGTCTCGGTGGCGATCGTGCTCGAGTCGTTCACCCTCGCCGCCCAGGTCCTGGGGCTCCAGGCGGGCTACGCGTACGCCTCGACCATCGACCCCAACACCGAAGCCGATTCGGGCGTGCTGCTGGTATTCGCGCAATTGATGGCGGGCCTGCTGTTCTTTGCGCTGGGGCTCGACCGCGAGCTCCTGCGGCTGTTCGCGCTGAGCCTGGAAAAGGTGCCGGCGGGAGCCTACGTGTTCGGCCCTCTCTCCGCCCAGGCTCTCATTCGTCTGGGATCGAGTCTCTTTTCCGTGGGCGTCCGCATGGCGCTCCCGGTGGTCGCCCTGCTGGTCATGGTGGATGTGGCGCTGGCGCTGTTGGGACGTCTGAACCAGCAGTTGCAATTGCTGGCGCTGGCCTTCCCGGTCAAGATGCTGACGGCGCTCCTGGTGCTGAGCTGGGTGGCGGCGCTGCTCCCCCGCATCCTGCAGGAGTTCAGCGGGCAGGCGTGGATATCCGTGCAACAACTGCTGGGCGTGCACCAACTGCTGGG
>JBGPKH010000165.1:0-14832 GCA_041485845.1 Bryobacteraceae bacterium | reverse complement strand
GCTCATCACGAATCTCCCCTTCCGCCCGCAATGCTGGCATCTCCAAGCTTCCACGACCTTTTGAACATGTTTGCCCACTTGGTTGCGGAATCGCTGCCCGCGGCACGCACGCCAAATACCCTTTCTGGGGCGTGCTATACTCGTAAAGTCTTTCCTGTAAGATTCCAGGGAATTTTTATGCCTAAGCTCAAGACACACAAAGGTGCGTCTAAGCGGTTCAAGAAGACTGGTACGGGCAAAATCGTTCGCAATCACGCCTTTGGCCGTCATATCCTGACTTCGAAGCCGCACAAACGCAAGAAGAAATTGCACCAAAGCGTGGTGGCCGATCCGGCCGACCAACCGGTGCTGAAACGGATGCTCCCCTACTAAGGGATGAGCGCATTGCGCGGACGGAGCGCGTGGCACGTGCCCGAGCCGCCAATCCATGAAACGAAACCAAAAGGAGATCAAACGTGCCCAGAGTCAAGAGAGGTACCCACCGCCGGGCATCCCGGAAGAAGACGCTGCACCAGGCGTCGGGTTATTTTCTCACCAAGAGCAAGCTTTATCGCGCAGCCCAGGAAGCCGTCGAGCGCGGGCTCAAGTTCGCCTATGTCGGCCGCAAAAACAAAAAACGCGATTTCCGTTCGCTGTGGATCGTCCGCATCAACGCCGCATGCCGCGAAGCGGGCATTTCCTACAGCCAGTTTGTGCACGGGTTGAAGGCCGCCGGCCTAGAGCTGAACCGCAAGGTTCTGGCGGATGTCGCCCTGCACGATGACGCCGCATTCCGCCAACTGGTGGGTACGGCCAAAACCGCTTTGGAGAAGGCATGAGCCCCGCCGAACAGGAAACCGATTCTCTCAGCAGTTTGGAAGAACGTATCCAACGGGCCATCCAACTGGTGACGCGATTGCGCCAGGAAAAGGAAGCCGCGCTCGAAGAAGCCGCCGAAGCCAAAGCCGAGGTGGGGCGTCTGACCGGTGAAGTCAACACCTTGCAGGCGGAGCGGAAACAGGTCCGCGGCCGCATCGAGAAACTGCTGGGGCAGATCGACCAGTTGGGCCCCGCTTAGCGGGCGCGCCGGCTTTCCGGATCCGCCATGGAAGGAACTCCCGATAAACAGCCGGTCCGCGTCACCATCCTGAGCCGGCCCTATACCTTACTAGCCACCGGCGATCCGCGCGAAGTGGAAGAAGTGGCGGCGACCGTCGACGAATTAATGCTCTCGATTGCCGCCAAAAAGCCCAATGCCGATTCCACCACGATCGCCGTGCTGGCCTGCCTGCACCTGGCGGATAAACTCCGTATGCTGGATCGCGACCTCAGTGAATTGAAGGCGCGCGTCGACCGCAAGAGCGTCGAGTTCGCGGGCATGCTGGAGCAGTTGCTCGATTCCGTGGGAGATCCGTCATGAGCCGGCGATGGGCCATCATGCTGCTGGCCGGCGTGGCGCTGGCCGCAGTCTCGGCGTACCAGTCGGAAATCGCCGAGTGGCGCCGTGCGCGTGAGGCGGCCTTGAAAGCCGACGGCGGCTGGCTGACGGTGGCCGGTTTGTTCTGGCTGCACGAGGGAGCCAACCGGACCGGCAAGGACGCCTCCAACGACATCGTGCTGCCCGACGGCCCGCCGCACGCCGGGGCCTTCGAGCTACACGGCGGCAAAGTGACCGCGACGATGGACGGCAGCACGCGGGAAATCGCTCACGATTCCGGCGACGTGGTCAAGGTGGGACGCTTGAGCCTCTTGGCGATCCAGCGCGGTGAGAAGTTCGGGATTCGCTTGAAGGATCCGGACAGCCGGTACCGCCGCGAGTTTCACGGGATCGAGTACTTCCCGGCGAACGAACAGTATCGCGTGAGCGCACGATTTGTTTCCGGGCACAAAACGATTCCCATTCTGAATATTCTCGGCCAGACCGAACCCTCGGAGTGCCCCGGATACGCCGTGTTCCGTCTGGGCGGCCGCGAGCTCCGGCTGTATCCGATCCTGGAGGAGCCGGGCGCGCGGCAGGTCTTCTACATTTTCCGCGACCAGACCACCGGGAAAGAAACCTACCCCGCCGGGCGGTTCCTCTATTCGGACCTGCCGAAGGACGGCCAGGTCACCCTGGACTTCAACAAGGCCTACAACCCGCCCTGCGCATTTACGCCCTACGCCACATGCCCGCTGCCGCCCAAGGAAAATCACCTCGCGGTGAGGATCGAAGCGGGCGAGAAGACCTACGGGCATTAGTGTCGAGCGATCAGCGGTCAGCAAGGACATAAGTTAAGTTGGGGCTCAGGGTCAAGAGCGCTGAATGCCGACGGCTGATCGCTGAAAGCTTTAGCGTCAGTCGGCCCCGGCTCCCACCATCTGCCGGAGATTCGCCAGCGAATCCGGTATTCCGGCGAGCGTGCCATCCAATTTGGAGAGGACCTCTTTGTGCAAACGCAGGAAGAGTTGGACAATCTCCGGATCGCGCCAGCCTTGGCCGGTTTCCTGCTCGATGATCGAAAGCGACTGGGCATCGGAGAATGCCGGTTTGTACGGACGCGGGCTGGTCAGCGAATCGTAGATGTCCGCAATCTGCAGCACTCTAGCCAGCAGCGGAATCTGCTCGCCCCGCAAACCATCCGGATAGCCGGAGCCGTCCCAGCGCTCGTGATGGTGGCGGATGATGGGCAGGACGGGCGCGAGCGACTTCATGGGGCGGCAGATTTCTTCCCCGCGCGCCGCGTGGCTGCGCATGACGACCCATTCCTCGGCGGTCAGCTTGCCGGGTTTGAACAAGATCGAATCGGGGATCCCAACCTTGCCGATGTCGTGCAGGTACGCTCCGCGATACAGAGCCGCGAGACTGCTGCGGGCGAGCCCCATGGCGATGCCCAAAGCGACGCCGATCCATGCCAGCCGCTCGCAGTGCAGCGCGGTGTGGCGATCTCGTTGTTCGACCGCCACCGCCAGCGAGAACAGAATTTCTTCCGCTTCTCCAATGGCGAAGTCGGCGTCTGACAGTAGATCCGATTGGCCGTCGCCCTCGGAGGTATTCAGCAACCGCGAGGTACCCCAGACCGCAGCAGGTATGCAAGTCCGGCGTTCGCCAGTACTACGGGTCGGATTATCTGTTTCACAATCCATGGAACTATTGGGTATATCGGCGCCGCACCGGAAAAGACTAGAGTACTAAGGCAGAATTTGTAACTTTTCAGTTCTTTTCAACGCCGCACGACGGTGATCGCGCGCCATGCCGAATTGCCGGCAGCATCGTAGGCCCGGACAGTGACGACCGTATTGCCCACGAACAGCGGTACATCGGCGGACCAGGCCGTAGTGCCCGAAGCTGTACCGCTGTCTCCGGTGGAGGTAGTCCACTTCATCGACACAACCCCCCGGTTGTCGCTCGCGGTACCGATGACGCGGATCGACGCCGAAGAAGTGGAGACGATCGTAGCACCTGGCGAGGTGATCGAGATCGCGGGCGGAGTGGTGTCCTTCACCGGAGGCTGCGCCGGCGGCTGCGCCGGCGGTTGCACCGGAGGCTGCACCGGAGGCTGCACCGGAGGTTGCGTCCCCACACTGCCGTAGAGGGCGCGAATGCCGGCGATATCGTCGTCGGTCAGTCCGGTCGACAAGCGGTAATAAGGATACATCACCGCTCCCGGCCGGCTGGAATGGCCCAGGCCCAGCGCGTGCCCGGCTTCGTGCAGGGCCACGCTGAACAGGTCCGTATTGGTCCCGGCGTTCCAGTTCTCGTCGGCGTCCAGGTGCATGTCGCCGGCGATCGGCTCGGCGTTGGGCGGGGCCGGATAGAACGTGTGGGCCAGAACGGCGCCCGTTCCATCGAACGCGAACCCGTCGCCATGGGCGCCGCGCGCGAACAGGATCGCGATGGTGCGTACGGCGGTGGCCAGGTTCCCAGGCACGAGCCGGATGTTGGCGAACTTCTGCCATTCCCGAAACGCCCGCTCAATCTCGCCGCGCACCACGCTCTCCTGTAACTTGCCGGTAAGCGACTGGAAGAAATACTGCAGCGAGACGCCGCCCGACGCGTCCCTGGCCCAGCCGCTCCCCACCGTGACGTACTCACCCACCGGCCCGGCCTCGGTGATCGGCCCGGCGCATCCCATCACGGGGTTGCCTGCCACCAGGTCGGCCGACGCGGGCATGATGTAGGCGACGTCCTCCGACGCGGCCAGCTCCGCAATGTCGCGGCCGCCGCCGGCGATCACCAGTTGGCCCGGCAACAGATCGGGGTTGACGATGATCTCGAAGCCGTACGCCTCCACCAGCCGGCGGGCATCGTCCATCTCGACATCCGCGTGAAACACCACCAGGAGAGCGCCGGCCGGACCGGCCGCCACTTCCGGACTGATCTTGTCGGCGGCTTCCAGGCGGCCGGCCCACGCCACCTCCAAGCCTGCGAGATCGGAAGGCTGGCGGGCCGAAACCATCAAGGCGGAATCCGGGACATAGCCCAGAATCCGGATCCCGCGGCGCGCCAGCTCCGCGCGGATCTCCGGCCCAGGATAGGATTGGAATTGCAGGATATAGTGACGGTGAGGCAGAAGCTTTCCGGGCGCCTCGGATCTCCGCGCCGTACATGGCCCCAATCCGCACGCCTTGAGCCGGATGGCCCCTTGACCCCACGCGCTTTGCCCCATCAGGAGCAACCACAAGCCGGTAATCCACCATTGCATGATATGGAACTCCGATTATCCTTTTCGGATCAATGCGGAGATTCTTGAGCCGGGGCGCAAGGACCGGGACTCCTCGTGACGCCGTAGGGGGCCGGGGGCACGGCCTCGTGCCGGAAATTCTTGAAGCGCGGCTGGCGGCGATGCCGCCTACTTTTTGCGGCTGCTGTTGCTGCTGCTGTCGTCTTTCTTGTCTTCGTTGCGTCCGGACTGCGCCGCGGGCCGGGACTCCTCGCGCCGCTGCGGAAGCGGCGCGGGGGCTTCGTGGCGGGACTCCTCGTGCCGCTGCGGGGGCGGCGGAGCGGCCTCTTGCCGCGTCTCCTCGTGCCGCTGCGGAGGCGCTTCGTGCCGCGTCTCCTCGTGGCGTTGCGGAGGCGCTTCGTGCCGTGTCTCCTCGTGCCGCGGCGGGGGCGGCGGAGCGGCCTCTTGCCGTGTCTCCTCGTGCCGCTGCGACGGCGCTTCGTAGCGCGTCTCTGCGCGCCGCTGCGGGCGCTCGGGCGGCAGGGCAAGGTACACCAGCGGCGCAGCCTCAGGCTGCGCCTCCTCGCGGCGGGCCGGACGCTCCGTTTGCGGCAGATTGCTCTGGGGCGGCTGGCTCAACGGCGAGCTCTCGGGCGGCCGCACCGCGCCGCGAATCGGCGCCGCGGGCCGGACCTCCGGCGGCAGCTCATGCCGCACGATGACCGCCCGCTCCGTCACCAGCGGAGGCGGAGCCGCTACCTTCCCCTCCGCCGGGGTGCGGCGTCCCAGGTAGCTCTCGCGCGTCGGGCTCGCGTCCACCGTGACGGGCTTGACACTCCCCGTGATGGGTACCGCTCCCGCCGCCACCGGACGCGCGCCGGCGAACGTATCCTGCGCCACCGCGATCCCATGTGTCCGGTTGAGGTAACTCACCACCGTCAGCGTGACGTCGCCGCCATTCTTCACGTTGGGGAGATTGATCCTGCGGATATACCGTTCGCTGGCGCGGTAGTTCGGACGGTAAATTTCGCCCGGCGCCAGCGGAATCCACGCCGTGACCTTACCGTTGCGCGCCGCGCCGCTCGCCACGAACACCACCATCGCCGGCGCATACACCGGACGCGTCACCCGATTCCCCGGCGCCCACACCCAGCGGAATCCGGCCTGCACCCAGCGCCCATAGTGGAACGGCGCGAAGCCCCACGGCGCGTCGTCGATCCAGGTCCAGCCCCAAGGAGCTACGTACGCCCAGTGGCCGCAGCGGTACGGCGCCCAGCCCGCGGGAGGATTCCGCGGGGCCCACACGGCGCCATAAAACGAGTCCGTGCTCCAGTCGCCGTAGGCGCCCAGGTCTTCGGCGCCCTCCATCTCCGCCGGTACGTAGCTCTCGGAGATCTCGAGAGCGCGTTCCGAGAGACGGTCGCGGCCCACGCACCAGTCCTCCCACGGATCGGGCGGCGGAGCGTCCATGATGCCCGCGACGTCGGCATTGGCAACCAGTTGCAGCATCTGGCCCGCGTGAACCAGCGTGATCCGCCCGTTGCCCGAGACTTCGGCCTCGCCCGCGCGAACCGTGAGCGAGGTCGCGTCGTTTCCGGGATCGACATCGACCCGGTAGTCGCCCGGACGCAGGACGCTCACCGCGCCGTTCGGCGTATCGACTTCGACGACGTCATCTTCATCCAGGCGGGGAATCCGCAGGTACATGGTTCCCTCGGCGACGCTCAGTTGCGCCACCCGTTCGTCCAGCCGCATGATGGCGAAGGCCGTCCAGGGCGCCAGGTGGATGGCGGTAGCGCCGATGTGCAACTCGGCGCGGGCCTCGCGGTCGGCCCACAGGTGGTCGCCGGTGGTCAGCGGAAAATTCAAGGTCGCCGGCGCCCACTCCTGCAGGTTCCCCGGGCGGAAGGAGACCCAACCGTCCAGATAGTTGAGCCGCGCCACGCGCGCCGGCGGGTCGGCCGGTTCTTGAGCGCTCAGCACTCCGGCTAGCGCAAGCCACACCCAACCACCGATCGGCAGGATCCGCAGTCTCATGTCGCTTCCCCACTTTCTGACTGAGGGTAGCCCCAATTCCAGGTGGTGGCAATAGCACTTTATAGTCACTCTCACGCCGCAGACGGGAGTGTGATGGTATATACTGGCGGTCACCGGGAGGAGTTCGCTGTCTATGTCAAAACGGGTATTCGGGCTGTTATTTGCCCTCGCCGCCGCGGCCTTCGCGCAATTCGAAACCGCCACTGTACTGGGCACCCTGAAAGATGCTACGGGCGCCGTGATCGTGGGCGGCAAAGTCACGCTGGAAAACGCCAAAACCGGGGTGACGAACTCGGTTACCTCCAACGAAGCCGGGAACTTCGACTTCATCAGCATCCCCATCGGGACCTACCGGGTGAAGGCCGAAGCCAAAGGATTCAAGACCACCGTTACCGAGGATTTCACGGTCACGGTAAGCGCCCGCCAGCGCGTGGATGTCACGCTGGCCGTCGGCGACATGGCGCAGACGGTGTCGGTCAGCGGCGCCGCCGCCATGCTCGAGGCCGACTCGAGCGACCGCGGCCAGGTGATCAACAACGTCACCATCGTCAACCTGCCGCTCAACGGCCGCAACTATGCCGACCTCGCGCTGCTGGCGCCGGGCGTGCGGCGTTCGGTGCTGGGCATGGACCAGAACAACGCGAACTACCGCGAGTCGTCGTTCAACGTCAACGGCATGCGCAGCGCGTTCAACAATTTCCAGATCGATGGCATCGACAACAACTCGTACGCCACCAGCAACCAGGGGTACTCGAACCAGTCGGTGCAACTGAGTCCCGACGCGGTGGCCGAATTCAAGGTGCAGACCAACAACTTCAGCGCGGAGTACGGGCGCGCGGGAGGCGCGATTGTCAACGCTTCGGTGAAGAGCGGCTCCAACAGCTTCCACGGCGCGGCGTGGGATTACCTGCGCAATACGTCGTTGAACGCGGTGGGCTATTTCAAGCCGGCCCTGGGCAAGCCGATCTATCAGCAGAACCAGTTCGGGGGGGCTTTCGGCGGGCGCATCATCCGCAACAAGACCTTCTTCTTTATGGACTACGAAGGGCTGCGGCGGGCCACCAAGTCGCTCTCGTTCCAGACCATCCCGACAGCGAACCAGCGCAACGGCATCTTTACCACGGCCGGCGGAGCGCCCATGCCCATCAAGAACCCCTACACGGGCGAGATCTATTCCGATGGCGTGATCCCCGCATCGCTCATCACTCCGTTCGCCAAGAAAGTCTTCGGCGACCTGGTGGCGCCCACCACCAGCGGATTCGCCAACAACTACCAGGCGCTGCCGCGCGTTCCCACGGTCAGCGACAAAGGCGACGTGCGCGTCGATCAGTACTTCCGCACTAAGCTCACCGGTTTTGTCCGCTACAGCCATCGCAAGTATACGCAGACCGATACGCCAGTGTTGCCGCTCCCCATCGGCAACAGCGACAGCAACGGCAACGTGACCATCATCAACAAGCAGGGCGCGGGCGGTCTCACCTACACGCTGAGCCCGACCTCGATCGTCGAATTCCGCCTGGGCATCACGCACGACATCAACGGCAAGTTTCCCATCCAGATCGGGCTGCCCAACATGCAGGAGGCCTACGGCATCCCCGGGCTGCCCACCGATCCGGCGCTGGCCGGCGGCTTGAACACCCAGAGCATCGGGGGCTACGCGGGCATGGGACGCCGCAACAGCACGCCGCAGTTCCAGAATCCCTGGGTGATCAACCCCAAGATCAATTTCTCGAAGATCTTCGCGCAGCACACCTTGAAGCTGGGGTACGAATTCGAGACGCTGCACACCGAGGTGCTGGATTTCAGCCCGCAGTATGGGCAGGACAGCTACGGAGGACAGTTCAGCGCTCCGCCGGGAGCGGTCAGCAACAACATCTATAATGTCGCGGACTTCCTGTTCGGCGCGCGCAGCAGCTACGCGCTGACTAACACGTTCATCGCGCAATACCGCCAGCGGATGAACTTCGCCTACGCGCAGGACGATTGGAAAGTGAGCGGCAAGCTGACCCTGAACCTGGGCGTGCGCTACGAATACGCCACGCCGCAGTGGGAGGACGGCAGCCACCTCACCAACTTCGACCTCACCGCGCAGAAGCCGATCTACGCGACTTCGGGCGACATCTACCAGCGCGCGCTGGTGCATCCGGACCGCAACAACTGGGCGCCGCGAGTGGGGTTCGCCTACAAACTCGGCACGAGGACGGCGATTCGCTCGGGCTACGGCATCAGCTATATCCACTTCAACCGGCTGGGCGGCGAGAATCTGCTGGCCTACAATCCACCCTCGGTGATCAACACGGGCATTACCAATCCGGATCCGTCGGTGGCGACTGCGTGCGCAGCCGACGTGGCCTTGACCAACTGTTTCCGCCGCACGGCGCAGGGGTACACGCCCAACATGATCGACCCCTCGCGGGTGATCCTGCAAAACGTGTCGCTGCGCTATACGCCGCCGGACACGCGCACGGGGTACGTGCAGAGCTGGCACTTCACCATCCAGCGCGAGCTGACCAAGAACCTGGTGCTCGATCTGGCCTATGTGGGCAACCGCGGGAACAAGCTCGTGATCCTGGGCGACGTCAACCAGGCGCGGCCGCAGAATCCCAATGAGAATACCGGGTTGAACGCGCGGCGGCCCTACCAGGCATTCGGCGAAATGGAGATCGCGTGGGGCGCCGGGTTCTCCGATTACCACGCCTTCCAGTCGAAGCTGGAGAAGAGGTTCTCGAGCGGCTTCTACCTGCTGAATTCGTTCACCTGGTCGAAAGCCATCGACAACGCCGCCGGGCACCTGGAAGTCTCCAACGGCGACAACTCGCGGGTCAACTTCAACAACCTCAAGAACGAGAAGGGCGTGGGCAGCTACAACCAGCCGATCAACCTGACGACCACGATCGTGTACGACCTGCCCTACGGCAAAGGCCGCCGCTTCGGCTCCAAGGGCGGGCCGATACTCGACGCCTTCTTCGGCGGATGGCGCGGCACGCTCATCAACACCATGGGCAGCGGGCTGCCGGTCAACCTGACCTACGGTCCGGCTTCGCGTTACGTGGTGAGCAACTACCCGTCGTACCGGCCGAACCTGCTGGGCGACCCGCTGGCGCCCGAGAGCCAGCGCAATATCGACAACTACTTCAACAAGGCCAACGTGGCGATTCCGGTCGACCCGTTGAATCCCAATCCGTTCGGAAATGCGGGGCGCAATACGGTGCGCAGCTACGCGCTGTATACCACCGACCTGGGGCTGCACAAGGAGTTCACGCTGAAGGAAGAGAAGAAACTGAGCTTCCGCTCGGAGTTCTTCAACCTGTTCAACAAGACGAATTTCCAGGGCCCCAATTCGACGGTGAGCAGCTCGGCCTTCGGCACGATTCGCAGCACGTTCCCGGCGCGGGTGATTCAGTTCGCGTTGAAGCTGGCGTTCTGAGCGGCGGCATCACCGCCGAGACGCGGAGGCGCCGAGAGAAGCAACGCGGAGGAAGCAGAAGGGCGACTGATCAATCTCCAACTCCAACCGGCCGCGTGGTCGAGGGCCATGTGCGCGTCGCTGTGGGCGATCTGCCGGTAGACCATCGCCAGCCGATCGACGGCCGGCGCTTCGGGCCAGTTCGCTTCCACCGCCAGCACCGTTAATTAATCCCTTCTCTCGGACCAGGTATTCGACGGACGCTGCTTGGTCTGGACGAACTCGCGCGTGCCGGCGGACGCGCCGATGGCCGCCACGCCTTCCGGCAGGGGCGCGTCGCGCTGCTCCAGTTCGGCGACTACCGGCGCGGCGGCGCCGGGGCCGGTGGGCGGGTGAGCGGGGCGGTGGAAATCAGGCTCGATTCTTTGAGCTTCCAGCCGCCGCCGGATTTCGTCCAGGTGTCGCGATTGGTGGTGATCACGGTCCGACGGCCGCCCTTCGACTCGAGTGTGGACTCGTTGTTCACGGCAACGGTGGCGTCCGTTCCGGAGATGCGGACGCTGGTGACGGTCGAACGCGACGTGTACTTGGTTCCCTTCTCCATCTCGTTCATGATCTGGAGCACGGCGTCGGTCAACCGGACGGTGGTCGACCCCATGTGAATGAGGGCATCGGGCAGCGCCAGGCTGGCCAGCGCGTCCATGTCGCGCTGGCCGTAGGCGGCGTCGAGGCGCGCGTAGAGTTTGCGGAAGGTCTCGCGCACGCCGGCCGGCGTATCCGGCAGGATCTCGAACGCAGCGCCGTCCACCCAGACGCGGCCCTTGCCGGAGGACATCACCCCGATGCCGACGGATTCGGCGTCGGACGCCACCTCACCCGAGATCTCATAGCTCTGCCATGCGGAGGAAGAGATCGGGCGATCGCCCATGTTGTCGGAGAAGCCTGTCTTCCCCGTGGGGAGATTCACTTCGAGAAACATCCGGGCATGGCCGGAAGGCGCGTCAGGCTCGATGCGGATCCAGGCGCGCAGGCGGACGGAGCGGCCGCGATACGGCGCGGCGTCGAAGGTCATACTGAGATTTCCGAACGTGCCATCGGGAGCGAGCAGGACGGCGCACGGCGTAGCGCCGCGGCAGCCCTCACGGCGGAGCTCGGCGGAGTAGCCGGCAGCCTTCAAGACCGGCGGTACGGACCAGTCAGTGAGGGACTGAGCGCTGAGCAAGGTGTGAAACAGGAGCAGAGCCGTGATTCTCACTGGAAGTTCTCGATCATCATCAGGTCCGCGCCGTCGCGAATGTTCTTACAGAACAGGATGGTCTTGCGATCCGGAGACACCGACAGGCCTTGTCCTGCGGAACCGAGCTTCAACAGGAAACGGCTTGCATTCGTGGAGAAGTCGAATAACAGAAGCGGGAATTGCCCGTCATCGCCCGCCGCGCCGACATAGTAGATCCCCCCCTCCGTTGGAACGAACGAGCGACGAGTGACGTTAGGCAGGATCTGCCGCTCCGGCCCGCCAGATAGCGGTCTGGCGAACAGGGGAGAAGATTCGTTCTTGGTGTAGTACAGAGTTCGTCCGTCCGCCGATTCGAAAGCCGTATGGCCGCCGTTGACGGTCATCTGCTCGGCTTGACCTCCGTCGACTGGTGTTCGCCAGATCTCGAAGCGTCCGGTGCGATCGGAGCGAAAATAGACCCATTTCCCGTCCCGCGACCAGGAGGGAATGTTCTCGTCCGAGGGTTCCCGCGTGATTCGCCGCGGCCGGCCGCCTCCCGCTTCCACGAGATAGACGTCCCAGTGTCCATCCTGCCCTTGCGAATCGAACGCGATCCAGCGGCCATCCGGTGACCATGCCGGCGTCCCCTGATAACGTCCGACCCCATTGGTCAGTTGCACGGGGTTGCTTCCATCCGCCGCTGCCACCCAGATTTCCGGCTTGTCGCCGGAGCGGTCCGAGTTAAAGGCGATTCTGTTTCCATGCGGAGAGAACTGGGGATTGATATCGGTCGCCGAGGAAACGATGAGCGGGTCCATCCCGCCATCCAATTTTGCACTCCAGATATCGAAGTCCCGGAACGCCCGGGAAAACAGCAGACGCCTGCCGCCGTAATCCAGCGCAGGCCCAGAGGCAAAGGCACCGGCAATCTCGATCCGCTCCGGGCGCGCGTCGTGGATTCCCACGCGCCACAGATAAGTAAACCAGGGCACTCCGAGCGAAGCATGGTAGATCAGCGTCCGGCCGCTGGCGCTCCATGCCAGACCAGAGATAGCGACCAGGGTCTGGTGGGTGAGCGGGCGAGCGGATCCCTTGCCGGCGTACGTCGAATCCAATTCCTGGAGGACTACATCGCAGGCATACAATGCGGTGCAAGCACCGTACGCCAGCCAACGCCCGTCGGGCGAAAAAGCTGGGGCTTGGTCGTAGCCGGTCGCGGCGGGTCGTGTCATCTGGCGCGCATCGCCGCCGTCGGCCGGCGCCAGGAAGATCGCGGTCGATCCCGGAACGGCAGACGCGATGGCCAGCCACTTCCCGTCCGGCGACCATGACATCTGGCCGGCCGCTGGAAGACTCGTCAGCCTCTGTTCGGACCCGCCCAGAGGCGAGACGGTATAGATCCCGCCAGGGCGATGAAACGCGATCCGCTTGCCGTCCGGGGACCACGCGGGATTGGTGTCGGCAGCCGGATCGGTAGTCAGACGCAAGGCGTTGGTCTCGCCGATGATCTTCACGTAGATGTCGAAGTTGCCGCCCTTTTCGCCGTCCCAACTGAACGCCACCTGCTTGCCATCGGGCGAAAGGCTGGGTTGCATTTCGGTGCCGGCAGACGTCGTCACCGACACGACCTTCTGCGGAAGAGCAGGACTGCTTCGCGTCAGCATCCACACTCCGGCCGCGGCGGCCGTCACCATTACGGCGGCGACCGCCCAAAGCCATGCCGGCTTGCGTCGCGACGCGACCGGCGCGGTCCCGCCGAGCGTTTCGGAGTCCGACTCCTCCTTCAGTTCCTCCAGCGCCACGCGCAGATCGGCCATGGTCTGAAAGCGGCGGGCGGGATCTTTGCGCAGGCACCGCGCGAGCACGCGTTCCAACTCGGCCGGCAATCCCGGCACGACCTGACTCACCGGAGTGGGCTCCTGCTTGACGATCGCCGCCATGGTCAAGACCCTGGTCTCGCCGGTAAACGGGCGCCGGCCCGTGAGCATCTCGTACAGCGTGATGCCGAACGAGAAGATGTCCGAGCGCGAGTCGAGCTTCCGGCCCTCGGCCTGTTCGGGCGACATGTAGGCGACCGTGCCCACGACCGTGCCTTCCTCGGTCTGCGGTGACGTGGTGACGGTCAAGGTGACATCGCCCCCGGCGACCGTGGCCGCTTGGGAAGTATCGAGGCCCGTGAACTTCGCCAGCCCGAAGTCGAGCACTTTGACGACGCCGGCCTCCGAGACTATGATGTTGGCCGGCTTGAGGTCGCGATGGACCATGCCCAGGGCATGCGCGGCCGCGAACGCCTCGGCGATGGGAACCGCGTAGCGCAGCGCTTCGGTGAACCGCAGCCCGTGCCGCGGAATCAACTGGTCGAGCGTCTTGCCCTCCACGTACTCCATGACGATGAAGGTGACGTCATCCACCGTGTCGATCTCGTGAACCGTTACGATGTTGGCGTGATTCAGCGCGGAAGCCGCTTTGGCCTCGTAGACCAGCCGCTGGCGCCGCTCCGGATTGGCCACGGACTTCTCCGTAAGCACCTTCAGCGCGACGAGGCGATCCAGGCTCGTGTCCCGGGCTTTGTAGACAACGCCCATGCCGCCCTCCCCCAGCTTCTGGAGGATCTCGAAGTGCGAGATTCTGCTTCCCGCCGTGATCGCACGCACTGCGAATTCAGGATATCAGACCGCTCCCTCCGCCACGTGGGGCAGGCTTCGCGTTCTCAACCTGCCCGGGTTCATTCGTGATTAAACAATGCTTCTGCAATCGCTATTTGGCAGTGTAACCGGTCGCGGTTCCGCCACACGCGAGGCTCACCGTCCCTTCCGCATTCTCAAGCAGCGCGTTCATCCCGATGGTGCCGTGCAGGCTCTGCGCCGGGCACGCAGCGAGGCTTGCGATATCGGGCCAGAGCGCGGACCCGGCCCACTGGTAGGCGACATGCCAGGTGAGCCATAGCGTCTGTCCGGCCGGTACCGCGATCGGCGACTTACAGGCTGTCCCCGATTGCCCGCACGGTATGCCGTTGGTGTTGACGTCGTCGAAGCTGGCAGTGAATTGATTGGCATTGTAGACCAGCACATGGACCGAATTGGCGCCCGCTGGAACCACGTTGCTGCCGGTCAGAACCAGGGACGTGAACGTCACATCGCTGCCCGTGCCGTTCTGCCAGACCAGGTTGTAATAGAATTGCCCCGGATTGGTGGCGGTAATCTTCTTCGCGTTGGCAACCACCAGGAACTCGCCGCCGGTGGAGACCGCCTGGCCTCCGCAATCCTGAAGCTTCAGGCCGTTGGAATCCGTGATGTAGCAACTGGGCGGGTCCGCCGGATCCACGACGTGAATCTGGATATGGATGGGCCCATGCGATACCCCGACCAAATTCGCCGGGGTGGCCGAGACTTGCACATTTGCCATGTAATCGCCTGGCGCAAGGTTGGTCGTGTTGATGTAAATGTAGTGAGTCGCGCTCCCGCCATCGGACATTGAGAATGAGCTCGTACTGAAACTGATGGAACCGGCGATCTGCCCCACGGCAGTCCAACTCACCGTATACGGGTTGATTT
>JBGPKH010000164.1:0-14927 GCA_041485845.1 Bryobacteraceae bacterium | reverse complement strand
GGCGGCGAGGACTCGGCTCGCCGCCACTGCTCGTCGCCACTGCTCGTCGCCGCCACCGTTTGTCGCCGCGGCGCCCCCCAGGACCAGCGCGACTGCCAGTCCCAGCGTCAGTAATCGTTTCATCCCTGCCTCCTTGCGTTTTTCCAACGCATCCCGATTCTGCCGGGATGAGGCAGGAAAGTTGTCAAACGCGCGTAATTCTTTGTCCAACATTGTCAGGGACCGACGAACTTGTAGCCTTCGCCGTAAATCGAGAGAATGTACTGCGGCAGCCGCAGCGCCTCCAGACGCGTGCGCAACTGCCGCGCCGAGTCGACGGTCGCCGGGGCCTTCAGGAATTGCGCTTCGCGCAGGCAAGTCCCCGCGAGCAACGCCGTTCGCTGCTCGCGCGCCGCCGCCAGTTTCTCCGCCGAAAGCCTGCGATTCGAGATCAGCAGCGCGTTCATGCCGGCGTTCTGCCGCTCCACCGAGAGCAGCCCGAGGTACAGCAACACCACCGTCGGCGCTACGATGGCGAGCAGGTAAATCAGGATCGCGCGGCGATACAACAGCGGAGTGCGGGCTGACCCGGACATCTGGAGTTCGCTGGTCAGGTTATCACAGCCCCGATCCCGCCACTGTAAAAGAGTGTCGCCAATTGTCACGGAAATCTTGCCCAGCCCTTCCGATCCGCGAACCACGCAACCTGTCTCGACTCGTCCGGGTGCCGGTTCGGAGCAGCGACCGTGAGATGAGAAGCCGTGAAATTATCGGACGCGACCGCTTCCTACGGTCGCGGCTCTGTAACGCGCCTTCGATTCGCGGCGGTTGCTTCGGAGCCGCGACCGTGAGGGAGCGCCCGTCAATTCCCAAGCGTCGCTGACACCTACCCTCACAACTACGCTAATATGTCGGGCACGTGGAAAATACCAATCCGCAGGCGACCTCCGGGTCCGGTGACCATCGCGCGGCGCTGCTCGCCGGATATCTCGGGTGGACACTCGACGCCTTCGATTTCTTTCTGGTGGTCTCCTGCCTGACGGCCATCGGACGCGAGTTCCACAAGTCCGACGCCGAGATGGCCCTCAGCCTCACCGCCACCCTCGCCTTTCGCCCCGTCGGAGCCTTCCTCTTCGGCCTGCTCGCCGACCGCTACGGCCGCCGCCTGCCGCTGATGATCGACCTGGTGTTTTACTCCATCGTCGAGGTGCTCTCCGGCCTCGCGCCCAACTACACCACGTTCATGATCCTGCGGGCGCTGTTCGGCATCGGCATGGGCGGGGAGTGGGGCGTGGGCGCGTCGCTGGCCATGGAAAAGGTGCCGCCGCGTCTGCGCGGGCTGCTCTCCGGCTTTCTCCAGCAGGGCTACGCCATGGGCTTTCTTCTGGCGGCTTTGTGCAATTATTTCCTGTTCAACTCACTCGGCTGGCGGCCGCTGTTTTTCCTCGGCGGACTCCCGGCCATTCTGGCATTCTTCGTGCGCTATCGCGTGAAAGAATCCGAGGTCTGGCAGAAGACCCGCCACGAGAGCTGGGGCCATCTCGGCCGCGCCATCCTGTCGCACTGGAAGCTCTTCCTGTATCTCGTGGTGTTGATGACCGGCATGAACCTGGTGTCGCACGGTACACAGGATTTGTATCCGACCTTCCTCGAACGGCAACGAGGCTTTGCCGTCGGACAGAGAAACCTCCTCAGCGCCTTCACCATGGTGGGAGCCATTATCGGCGGTACGTTGTGCGGCCTGATCTCCGACCGTATCGGACGCCGGCGCACGATCTCCTGTGCCCTTCTCGCGGCCGTGCTGGTGATCCCGTTGTGGGCCTTCGCGCCGACGGTGCCCCTGCTGTTTGCCGGCGGGTTCCTGATTCAGTTCCTGGTGCAGGGAGCATGGGGCGTGATTCCGGCGCATCTATCGGAATTGTCGCCCGACTCCGTGCGCGGTTTCCTGCCGGGATTCGGGTATCAGGTGGGCGTGCTCCTCTCCAGCTATGTGACCTACTTCGAGGCCACCGTCGCCCGGCGCACGAGCTATGCGACGGCCATGTCGCTCACCGCGCTGGTAGTGTTCCTGGTGGCCGCCCTGGCCACCGCGCTCGGCCCCGAGAAACATGCGGTGAAGTTCGGTGGCGAAGATTCGTGAGAAATCCTGGTGGCTCGAAGCACAAAAACATTTAGCCACGAATGAACACGAATGAACACGAATGAACACGCCGATGCGGTGGTGACGGCGGTGATTGGTGCAGCCTACGAAGTGTCCAATGTCCTCGGGGCCGGATTCCTGGAGAAAGTGTACGAACGCGCTCTGGTTCGAGAACTAGGGTTGCGCGACCTGGAGGTCAGATCGCAAGTTCCCTATCCCGTCGACTATAAGGGAGAGCACGTGGGCCAGTATGTGGCCGACTTGGTCGTAGAGGATGAAGTCCTCGTGGAACTAAAATGCGCGGATCGCTTCTCGAGTGAACATTTGGCGATGTGCATCAACTACCTCAAGGCGTCGCACCTCCGCCTGGCCCTCCCGATCAACTTTCAAAACTCTAAGGTCGAATGGAAAAGAATCATCTGCGGTTAGTTTGCTCTTATCTTTTATTCGTGTTCATTCGTGTTCATTCGTGGCTAAAAGGTTTTTGTGTTAAAAACTGTCTCCAGCCCCGACCATCTCCGCACCACCATCGAATCCTTCCTCGCCACCTGCAAGCAACCCGCCCTCCTCGAACCCGGCGAGGAACTTCTCCCCCTCACCTCCGACAACTTCTCCCTCGATCTTCGCGGCTCGCGCCTCACCCTCCAAGCCTGGGACCACACGCGCAATTTCTCGCGCCGCATCACCGATCTCAAAGAGGCCACTCCGGCGCGTCTCGAACTGGCCGTCGAGCGATTCGCCCGCCGCGAGGGCCGGCTCTTCCTGCTCGACCTGGCACGCCGCGCGGGAGCGGAACTGGGGCGCCGCAGCGGGCGCCTGGTCTTCCGTGAACGATTCCGCCTCCTCCTGCGCCGGCAGTTTCCCGACTGGCAACTGGCCGAATTGAGCGCCGAGGCGAACCTGGAATTCAGCCTTTCCCCCGCGTTCCCGCGCGCGTTTCTCCGCCACGGCCGGCACGCCTGGGCGGCCATCGCCTGCCCGGCCGAGGGCGACCCCGCAGGCGTCCTCACTTTCGGCCTGATCTGGCTGGCCTATCTGCGCACGCGAGAACGCCGCGTCACCGTGGAGGGCCTGGCCATCTACGTTCCCTCCGGCCGCGAGCGCCTCACCGCGCTGCGGTTGCTCTGTCTCGATCCCGCGGCCGCGCAGTTCGCACTGTTCGCCTATTCCGAGCAGGACGGCGTGACGGCGGTCGATCCGCGCGATCACGGTAATCTCGATACCCGCCTGGAGCCCTGCCGCCGGCCGCCGCCCAACCAGCCGGACGCCTGGCAGCACATCGCCTCGCTTCCCGGAGTGGAGCGCATCCCCAAACACGATGGGCGCACCAGCCTGCGAGTCCGCGGCATCGCGTTCGCGGAGATCTCCGGCGGCAGCCTGCGCTTCGGCCTGAACGAACGGCGCCCCGCGCGCGAGCACCACGCCGCCGAGATCGAGCGCCTGGTGGAAGAGCTCGACCGCGCCCGCTCGCCCCGGGCCGCGGACCGCGAGCATGCGCTCTACCGGCAGTACCCCGAAGCCTGGCTGGAATCGCAGGCACGCGCGCAGATCGAGACGCTGGACGCATCGCTGCTCAGCGATCCCATCTACGATCAGGTTCCCGCCTTCACCGGCGGCGATCGCGGCATCATGGATCTGCTGGCGGCCGACCGCGCCGGCCGTCTCGCCGTGGTGGAACTGAAAGCGTCGGCGGATCTTCACCTGCCGCTGCAGGCGCTGGACTATTGGATCCGCGTCAAGTGGCACCTTGACCGGGGAGAATTCAGCACCTACGGCTATTTCCCCGGTATCGCGTTGCTGCCCGATCCGCCGCGGCTGATCCTGGTCTCGCCATCGCTCGAGTTCCACCCCACCACCGAGACGGTTTTGAGCTATTTCTTACCGGCGATCGATGTGGAGCGAATCGGAGTGGGGGTAGAATGGCGGAGGGGCCTCCAAGTGATGTTCCGCCTGCGAGGCGCGCAACGCCCTCAGTGATCCTCTATGCTACGCATGATCAAGCAGGCTCGAGCCGCCGTCTCCCTTTTGAACCCGGAGGAGGTTCGCAGCCGCGCCCGGCGCCCGGTCCACGTTGGATTGGTAGCCGCCGACGGCGCCGGTTACGCGGAGCTAGAGGACTTTCTGCTCCCCGCGGGCCTGCCGCGCAATCTGCGCCTCAACATGATGGAGCGGGTCCACCGCGCAGGCGATCCGGATGTACCCGACGCGGTGGATGTGGTCTTGTACCAGCACGGAATCCCGCACAACCAAGACGCCTACACCTTCGATCGCCGCGACCCCGAGAGCACGGTCTCGCAAATCGTGCAAGACCACGAGGACCTGGCGCTCGCTCTCGCCCGCCAGTTTCCGGCTTTCCGCAAGCCGATCGTCGAAGGGACGATCCATGCGGTGGCGACGGAGAATGCGCTGTTCGCAATCGCGACGGCGCTGCCCAACGTCGTGCCCAACCTGCTCGAATTGCCGTGGGTCTTCGGCGAGTTCGCATCCGACACGGCCTTTCTCACCGCCAACCAGATTCGTATGGCCTTCCTCATTTCCGCAGCTTGCGGCGGCGACCCCGGGTTTGCGCAGCAGAGGGCCGAGATCCTCTCGATCGTGGGCGGCGCGTTCGGATTTCGCGCCCTGGCGCGCGAGCTGGCCGGCCACATCCCGCTCGGCGGCGGGTTGATCCCTAAAGGCGCGATCGCCTATGCCGGGACCTACGCGGTCGGGAAAAGTCTGGAATATTACCACCACGGGAATCGTCACTACACGGATGAGCAGCGCGCGGAGGTGTATCGCCATGGGCTCAAGCGCGGCAAGGATGTCGTGGGGCAGGTTGCCAACCTGCGGCCGATTGTCAATCGGCCTTCCAAACTCCCGTAAACTAATACCCCGTGTGGTGCGTCGTACAATAAGGGGGATAAGCCCTAAGGGGACACATATGCGACTGATACACATCGGAATCGCTGTAGCATTGGCAACGGCTGGCTTCGCGGATACCATCACGTTGAAGAGCGGCCGGGTGATCAACGGTACCTATTTGGGCGGTTCGCCTCGTACGGTAAAGGTGGAAGTCGGCGACCGCATCGAGACGCTGGATATCTCGGACGTCACCCGCATCGAGTTCGGCGGCGCGTCCGCCACAGTTTCGGATGACGACCGCCGTCCGACGCTCCGCCGCACGGACAGCGCCGACAGCTCCAACGACCGTCCGGCGCCGCGCCGCACCGAGAACAGCGGAGGCGGCGTGGTCTTTCGCCCGGATCCCGCAGTCCGCAGCGCGTCCTCGGCCCCGGCTCGCGGTCCGGTGGAACTTCCCGCCGGGACCAACCTGGTGGTGCGCATGATCGATGGCGTGGATTCGGACACCGCGCGCGTCGGCCAGACATTCTCGGCCAGCATCGACGAACCGGTGACAGGCCCGAACGGCGAGGTTGTGATTCCGCGCGGCGCGGACGCGGTGGTGAAACTGGTCGATTCCAAGGAATCCGGCAAGCTCACCGGCCGCTCCGAGCTCACGCTGGATCTTCAGTCGGTTAAAGTAGACGGGCGCGCGGTGGATATCAACACCCAGACCGTGTCTCGTGAAAGTTCCTCGCGCGGCGAGCGCACGGCCAAAGTCGCCGGGGGAACGGCCGCGGTGGGCGCGATCATCGGCGCCATCGCGGGCGGTGGCAAGGGCGCGGCGATCGGCGCGGCGGCCGGCGGCGCAGCCGGAGCAGGAGCCGAAGTGGTCACCAAAGGCCAGCGCGTGAAGATTCCGTCGGAGACGCGGCTGACGTTCGCGCTCGATACGCCCCTTCGCATATGACCACCGAAGGCCGCGCCGGCAGCAACGTCCGGCCGTTTAGGCAAAGACCACTCCCTCACGGTCGTGGCTCCGAGCGGAGCCGCGCGCGTCAGCAAGCGATCTTCGGATACGTGAGCGAGTTTAGGAACTCTTGCCCAAGCCAAATAGCATCGTAACCGGCGCCAGCCGCGGTATCGGCCGCGCCATCGCGACGGAGCTCGCGAAAACGCACAACGTGATCGGCACGTATCGCGACCGCCGCGACGCCGCCGAGCAACTGCGCACGGAGACCGGCTGCGAGATCTTCCAGTGCGACGTGGGCCGCCGCGAGGATCGCGAAGCCCTGATGCGCTTCGCCCGCGAGCGTTTTGCCAGGCTCGATCTGCTGGTGAATAACGCCGGGATGGCGCCCCGCGAGCGCCGCGATATGCTCGAGGCCACCGAAGAGAGCTTCGACGAGCTGATCTCGACCAACCTGAAAGGCCCGCACTTCCTCACCCAGTCGGCGGCCCGCTGGATGGAGGAGCATGGCGACGGCCGCATCGTATTCGTGACCTCGATTTCGTCCTACACGGCGTCGGTGAACCGCGCGGAGTATTGTGTTTCGAAGGCCGGCTTGAGCATGTCGGTCGCGTTGTACGCGCAACGGCTCGCAGCCGCGGGAGTCAAGGTCTTCGAGATCCGCCCGGGGATCATCCGCACCGACATGATCGCCCGCGTGGAAAAGCTATACGAGGAGAAGATCGCCGCCGGGCTGCTGCCGCAGAGGCGCATGGGCGAGGGCTCGGACGTCGCGCGAGCGGTGCGCGCGATTGCCGACGGGCTGCTGGATTACTCCACCGGGCAGGTCCTGAACGTGGACGGCGGGTTTCACCTGCGCAGTTTGTAGGGCTACCGAATCGCATACAAATCCAAATCCCGCTGCTGGTCGCCGTGCGCCTCGATCCGCAGCGATGGCGGGTTCGCGGCGTCGAACGCCGCGGAATCCGGATCGCGATACTCGAACGTGGAAAGCACCCGGTAAGCGCCGGGCGCGAGGTCGCGGAAACTGAAATTGCCGCGCATGTCCGTGCGCGTAGTGCGTAGGTCCACCTGGCGCTGGCGTGTATCGGCATCCCACGCTTCGAGGTAGACCGGCGCGCCGGCCGCCACTTCCGCGCCGTTCTTCACGATTCCCGAGAGCGACCCGCCCCCCGCGGTGAGCGTAAAGCGCACGATTCCACCGTAGCCGTCCACGAGAGTCTCATTCCAGCCGTCGGGGCGCGCGCGGTTGGCACGGTACGACGCTCTTCCCGAGAAGGCCGAGACGTAATACCCGGCCGGCGCGATTAACCTTACTTCCCAACGCCCCGGCGCCAGTTGCGCCATGCCCCTGGTGAACTTCACGCGCACGATTTCGCCCTCGCCGGCAAGATCCTTCCGCCGCGCCTCCAGACGCACGTCGGTGGTCAGCATCCGTGGCGGACCGCCGCGGATATCGAAGGCCATGTTGGACCGGCTCGACAGAGTCAGATTCAGGCCCAAATCGGCGCGCAGGGTGGACGCGACGTACGCGCCCTGCAAAGTCACGCTCACGTCGTTGCCAACCGGCGCCTCCGCGTAGATCTCGAACGCCCCCGGCGTCAGGCCCACAAACTGGAACACCTCGCTGGTGGTGACGGTCTGCCTTCCCATATCCGTGGCCACCGTGACGCGGGTGGGCGTGAAAGGCGGATCGGGAACCACGCTGCCCGACACCCCGAACAGCCGGCCCAGAACCGGCCGCACGTCGATGTTGTTAGCCTGCTGGTCGAGATCCACTTCCACCAGCCGCGCGTTCTCCACCGCGATCGATTCCCGGCCGAAGGTCGGCAGGTACGCGCCCTCCTCATACTGCGCGCCGGCGGTGCGCACGAGATACGTGCCCGGATCGAGTCCCGAAATCCGGTAGACGCCGCGCTCGTCGCTCTTGGTGCGGGCCACCTGTTGCGGCGGGCGCGTGTTGCGGTAGACTACCACGTCGTGCTCCGGAAGGCCGATATCGTTTTCGTCGACCACCGCGCCCGAAATGGCGGACCAGCGCGGCATGCGGAACGCCAGGAACGCGGGCGCGGTGTCGTCCAGGGACAGGGGCATGCCCGCCGAGTTCCAGCGCTTCTGCCCGTACTCCACGGGCATGAATCCCAGGCGCGTCACCTTCACGACGTACGCGCCGGGCGCCAGCGAGGAGAACTCGAACAGTCCCGAGACATTGGTGCGCATCGAAACCGGTGCGCCGGGCGTCCCGTCGATCGGCTGCACAGCCACGGTCGCCCGGGCGAGAAACTTTCCGGTCTGGTGCTCCACCACCGTGCCGCGGACGACCGCCGCCTGGAGGCTGAAGCTCAACCACGCCGCAACCAACAGAGCCGCGGCCGCCCTCGCGCTTTGGCGAGCGAGGGAGCGGTTTCTCATTGCATCACATACAGCGCGAGGGCCATCTCCACATCGCGCGCCTCTTCCACTTTCACGCTCTGAGCCCCGGCCGCGTCCATCGCCGCCGGCTCCGGCGATTGATACTCGAACGTGCTCAGGATTCGGTAATTCCCCGGCGGCAAACCGTAGAACTCATACTTGCCCTGCAAATCCGTCCGCGTCTGGCGCAGGTCGGTGAGGCGCTTGCGTGTCTCGGGATCGTAGGATTCCAGGTACACCGGCGCCCCGGCTACGGGCGCGCGGTTGGCTCCAGTCACAGCGCCACGCACCACGCCGGGATTCGGAGAGAGCACGAACTTCACCGTGAGCGGCCCGCTCGCGGCGGCGATCTCGTTCCACCCGTCGGCGCGTCCCCGTTCAGCGACTGCGCCCGGCGGTCCCACGAATCTCGCCACGTAGTAGCCGGCGGTGGTCAGCAGGGACAGTTCCCAGCGTCCCGGAAGTAGCGCAGCGTGGCCCTGCCGCAGGCGCAGCGTTTCGGGTTTGCCGTCCCCGGAAAGATCCTTACGGCGCGACATCGCCTGGAACAGCGTGAGATCCACCGGCTGGCCCCGGAGGTCTTCCACCAGGATCTGCAAGTCGGCCAGGCCGCCCATCCGGAGGCGCACGTCGGTGTAGTCGCGCTCCACCACCAGCGGCGCGAAGGCCGCCTGCAACCCGCCGCCCGCGCGGCGATCGGCCTGTGCCTGGGCGTAGATCTCGTATATACCGGGCGCCACGGAATCGAAGCGAAAGCCGCCGGAACCGTCGGACGTGGCGCTCTGGCTTCCTACGTCCGAAACTAACGTCACGGTAGCCGGAGCCTGGGGCGACGGGAACGCCTGGCCGGTGACCGTGAAGAGGCGTCCGGGGAAGGGGCGAACGCTCACGTCGTCCGTCTGGCGGTCGAGCTCGACCTCCACGGGACGCGCCTCATCCACCCGTGCCGTTTCGCGGGCGAAGGTCGGCAGGTAGCTGTCGTCCTGAGCCTTCTTGGCCGCCGTGCGCACCAGGTAGCTGCCGGGTTCGAGTCCCCACAGACGGTACACGCCGCGGTCGTCGGTGGTGGCGCGCGCGGCCAATTGCGGCGGCCGCGTGTTGCGGTAAGCAATCACCTCGTGCTCCGGAAGTCCGACTTCGTTTTCGTCCACTACGGCGCCGGCGATGGAGCCGAATCGCTGCAATCGGAGACTCAGCACGGCCGATCCCGCCGCTTCCAGTACCACGGGTACGCCGGCTGCCTTCCAGCGTTTCTGACCGTATTGCAGCGGGGCAAAGCTGCGCCGCGACGCGGTGACCAGGTACGCGCCGGCGGCCAGCGGCGGGAACTCGAAAGCGCCATAGACATTGGTGCGCACCGAGACCGGCACGCCCGCCGTCCCCGCGACTGGCTGCACTGTCACCAGGGTGCGCGCCAGCGGCCTTCCCGTTTGGTGTTCCACCACCACGCCGCGAATCACCGCCGCACGCAGTGCGCCTGCAGCCAGCGCCAGGAACAGCCATTTGGGCATACGTTCTGACACTGTGACGCGGCGCGAGTGCCGGGAGTGCAGAAGAATTTCAGCCCACTTGCCCCGGCACGCCCCAACCGTGCATCATCAGAGTGATGCGTACCAGACTCATTGCACCCCTCGCCTGTCTGTTGATCCCGGCCCTTTTGCTTGCCCAAGCGCCCAAGAAGAAGATCGCGCGCGCCGCCGACGTGCCGCAGTTCCAGTATTCCATCAGCGGCAAAGTCGAAGACCTGGTCAAATCCGATGAGGCCTTCCGCCCCTTTGCCGCGCAGGTGCGGAGGAACGTGGAATCCGTCCTGCGCGATTACGAAATCGACGACGCCGGGACCAGGCGCGGACTGCTCGGCGTGCTGGCCCTGCTCGACCTGCTCGAAGGCCACGACGCCGATGCCCGCAAACGCCTCGCCGAAATCAAGGCGCTCGAGGAGAAGCCGGCAGCCAAGGCTCTGAGCGGCATAATCATCAACGCGATTCTGGACGCCCGCCGCGACGTTCACGACCGCAATTCGCCGGCCTACCGGCAGGCGGTCTACGCCGCGTTGAAACGCACGCTCGAAGGCCTGCCCTTCGACGTCGTACAGAACGACCTGAAGGGCATCAAGGCCAGTGTCGAGATCGGGTCGGAAGCGCTGGTGGTGGGACAGATCCGCGCCTCCTTCGACCCCGTGGCCGCGAAGACCGGCGGGCTCAGCTCCGACCTGGCGCACGCGTTGCCCGGGATGCGCATGATGCTGGTGGAGAGACTTCCGCTAAAAGAGACTCTGAGCGAAGCACTGGGCGCTTACATCTCGGCGCACGCCAAAGAGAAGAAGGACATCTGGGCGGCTCGCGGCGTCATCCTCGATGCGGGCGGGAACTACCGGCCGGTCAATGTCGCCGTGTGGGACAGCGGCGTGGACCTGGCCATCTTCAAAGATCGCGTGGTGAAGGACGGTTCCGGCCAGCCGGCGGTGCTGGCTTACGACATCGAGACCCGTAAGACCACCGGCAACCTGTACCCGCTCAATGCCGAGCAGTCGAAGCGCTTCCCGGAGGCCAAGAAAGAATTGAAGGGTCTCTCGGACCTGCAGGCCAACGTGGAGAGCCCCGAAGCTACCGAGCTGAAGCAGGCAATGGCCAAGCTCAAGCCCGATCAGGTACGCCCGTTCATGGAAGAGCTTTCCCTGTTCAGTGTCTACGCGCACGGCACTCACGTGGCGGGCATCCTCACGGCGGGGAATCCCTACGCGCGCGTGGTGACCGGCCGCATCACCTTCGACTGGAAGATGATCCCCGACCCCTGCCCCTCGCGCGCGCAGGCCGAGCGCGACGCCGCGGCCCCACAGGACTACGTGGACTTCTTCAAGCGGAACCAGGTGCGGGTGGTGAACATGAGTTGGGGCGGAACCGTGAAAGATGTCGAGGACGGCATGGAGAAGTGCGCCATCGGCAAGACCATCGAGGAGCGCAAGAAGACCGCGCGGGAATGGTTCGAGATGCAGAAGGGAGGGCTGGAGAAGGCCATGCTCTCGGCGCCGGACATCCTCTTTGTGGCCGCGGCCGGAAACAGCAATGCCGATTCGAGCTTCAACGAGGCCATCCCGGCCAGCATCCAGGTCCCCAACCTGCTGACCGTCGGCGCCGTGGATAAGGCCGGCGACGAAGCCTCGTTTACCAGCTACGGCCCCACCGTGGTGGTGCATGCCAACGGCTACGAAGTGGAGAGCTACATCCCCGGCGGGGACCGCCTCAAAATGTCGGGCACCTCGATGGCCTCTCCCAACGTGGCGAATCTGGCCGCGAAAATCCTGACGGTGAGTCCCCAGCTCAAGCCGGCCCAGGTCATCGGCGTGATCCGCAAGACCGCCGAGAAGACCGCCGACGGCCGCCGCAATCTGATCGATCCGAGGAAGGCGGTGGCCGCGGCGCAGGCCATGTAATCGGAAGGCCGGCGTCGAGACCGCCGCGCCCGTTGTTATGCACGATCCATCGGATTTGAGGACGGGAGCTTTCAGCGCTTGAAGGCCGGAAGTTTTCTTCAACGCCCGATCAGGATGCCCACCGCGGCGGGTTTGACCTCCAGCCGGCTGATGTGATAACCCAATTCAAACGGCTGCCCCACCATCACGTCGGGATACTTTGGGAGCACAATATTCTGGATGATGAAATCGAGCGTGCGGCCATCCACCGGGACGCCCGAGATCTCGACTTTCTCGACGTCCACGGTGGCCTTTCCGCTGGCCGATTTAATTCGCGCGGTGACGCTCACCGGCCGTTCTCCTTGCAGCAGTTTCGACATCAGCCAACTCGGCTCGTGCCCCTGGCCGCGTTGCAGCTTATTGAAATCCACCAGGGCGGTGCCGCTGGCCAGGCCGGGCGCCACCAACTGGATTTTTGGATTGCGCACTCCCTCGGGGGCTTCGCGAGCGATGTACGCATTCAGTTCCGGAGGGCTCAACTCCACGCGCGTACCGGCTCGCAAGCGGCCGGCCTCAATCTGATCGACCTTCAGCTTCGCTGAAAGGTAGTCGTCATAAGCGGCTGCCATGGTAGCCGCTGACAGGAGTGAAAGAGCCCAAACGACACGAGTACTCACGTTGGTTAGACGCTTGGAAGCCCCAACTCGTTGCCTTTCTGGGGCATAGCACCCGGAAGCGGCTGATTTCCCCCACCCGGAGGCCCACGCCCGAGCGTTCGGCCTTTTCAATTCAGTAACTTCCGGCAGTGGCCCTAGCGTTGCTGAAGCAGTTTCGGAGCTGTTTATGGTGTTTCGATGGGGGATTTTGATCGGCGTGGCCGCGCTGGCGGCGCTGGTGATCGGGCGTCTGGTAAGCACCTGGTTCAAATACCGCGGCCGCCGCGTCATCACCTGTCCCGAAAACCGAACGCCGGCGGGTATTACGGTCAATGCCCGGCACGCGGCCGCCACAGCGCTGGGAAAGGCGCCGGAACTGCGACTCTCCGCCTGTTCCCGCTGGCCGGAAAAGGCGGGATGCGGGCAGGAGTGTCTGGCTCAAATCGCCGCCTCCCCCGAGGATTGTCTGGTCCGCAACATCCTGGTCAAGTGGTACCAGGGCAAGGTTTGCGCCTCGTGCGGGCGGCCCATCGGCGAGATTGAGTGGTCGGGGAGCAAACCGGCGCTGCTGGGAGCCGGTAAAGTCTCGGTGGAGTGGAGTCGCGTTCCAGCCGATAAGTTGTTTGAGGTGCTGGCGGCCTCGTTGCCGCTTTGTTTCGCCTGCCACATGGCAAATACTCTGGTTCGGGAGCACCCGGAGCTGGTGGTCGACCGGTCCTCCAGTCAATCTATTAAGATATAAGGGCCGTTTTACATGAAACTTCTTTTTATTCTCGTGCCGGCGCTGGCCGCGGCGCCCGTTTTCGGTGAAACCCGGCTGACCCAGGCCGCTCCCATCGCACTCTACACCCAGTTCCAGGAGGAACCTTCGGAGGCCGTCGCAGGAGCGCTCCACGACGAGCTCGAAACCATCATGGCGCCCATGGGATTGAGCTTCGAATGGCGCTCGCTGTCGGCCGTCAGGGGGAATGAGGTCGCCGTCGAGCTGGCGGTGATCACTTTCAAAGGAAAGTGCGACATCGCCACCCTGCTCCCGCAGGCGAGCAGCCCCGGCGCGCTGGGCTGGACCCACGTGAGCGACGGAACCATCCTTCCCTTCAGCGATGTCGATTGCGACCGCATCCGGTCCTTCGTCCAGAAAGAGCTCCTGGCGGTCCACCCGGAGGAACGTGAAGAAGCCTTCGGGCGGGCGCTGGCCCGCGTCCTGGCTCACGAGCTTTACCATATCTTCGCCAACACGGCCAAGCACGGAACCTGCGGCGCCGGCAAGGCCGCCTATTCGGTGCAGGAGTTGCTTGCTGAAGATTTCCAGTTCGAGGCCCGCGAATCCCAGGCATTGCGCGACGGCAAGGCTCACGAGGTGCTGGAGAATGCTACGCGGACTCCCAGCATGGAATAGGGCGAGCTCGCAATCTTCGCTATAATCCCGGGTGTGGGAGCCCCCGAACTCGAGCAATACCGTGGACAATTTGAGGTCGTTAAGACTCAGGCCAGGGAGCTCACCGAGGGCCTCAACGAAGAGAAGTTCAACTGGCGTCCGGCCCCCAATCAGTGGTCGATCGAGGAGTGCCTGTCACATTTGACGATCCTCGGACAATGGCAAGTCCAGGCCATCGAACAGGCTATCGAGAGGGGCCGCGCTCGCGGCCTCACCGCAACCGGACCGTTTCGCTACGGAATCATCGAGCGCTGGCTGGTGCGCAACACCGAGCCCCCGGTCCGCCGGAAGTTCCCCGCCCCGCGCCGCTTGCGGCCCCTCCACGGCCAGCCGCCCACCGCGGTGGTTCCCACGTTCCTTCACCTGCAAAGCCAGTTTCTGCGGCAGATCGACCGTGCCGAGGGCCTCGACCTGGCGCGTGTGAAGGTGCCGACGCTCATCTCCCGCTTTTACAAGATGAGTCTGGGCATGATGTTCGCCATCGCAGCGGCGCATGAGCGCCGTCATATCGAGCAGGCCAGACGAGTGCGCGCGCAACTGTAGTTTAGTTTCGGCCCGCGGCCCCCTCGCGCTTTGGCGAGCCCGGCCCCCTCGCGCTTTGGCGAGCCCGGCCCCCTCGCGCTTTGGCGAGCCCGGCCCCCTCGCGCTTTGGCGAGCCCGGCCCCCTCGCGCTTTGGCGAGCCCGGCCCCTGGCCTTACGGCCCTCATCATTGCGGAAATGAAAGTCCTGGCCGGCCTGCACCAGCACTCCGCGCCCCGCCTCGACAAGCGTTTTGCGATCCGGGTCGAGCAGGCTCGATCGGGTTCGAGAACGCGGAGCGAGCGGAGGAGCGCAGTCCTGGGCGCGGCAGCGTGTCCCAGGGCGAAACGGTCAAGTTATTTTTGCGCGCGCGCGATTACCGCACTCGCCAGAGTGCCATTGTGGCCCGGACGCCACACCTGAGGCGGTAACATCCCGCCAGGTTTCGACGCCTAAGGAACTGTTAAGAAATAACAGTGTCACTTTCGCGGCAGGATTTCGTAATTCCATTCGCCGTGAAAAGCCTCCCTCTGGAGTTTGATCTCCGCCATTTCCGAGTCTGGAACTTTGATGCCAG
>JBGPKH010000163.1:0-14959 GCA_041485845.1 Bryobacteraceae bacterium | reverse complement strand
GCGCAAACTCCGGTCAGCGTCCGGGTCCTTCTGGGCGCCACAGACACAGCCTCCACCAACTGGGATGGCTCGGTGAACGCGGACGGCGCCGCGGTGACCTCGCTCGAACCGTGGCGGTTCGAGGGCGCCGACGCGATCGCCGGAACGAATTGGAAAATCTCGACCCATCCCATCCGGCTGTTCGGCGCAGGCACGGCAGCTAACCGGCCGGTGGTGGCGAACGGCGTGATTGTTCACTTGTCGGCGCGGTCGGAGGATGCCACACTCCGCATGACCACCGCCCAGGGAAACTTCGAGTTGCGCCTGAGCGAGATCCCCTACGGCACGAGCGTCACACGGCTGAACGGGCGAGTCTTTGCGGATCGCGTGCCGCCGCCTGCGAGGATCACCGATACGCCGGACGAGGAGGATTTCCCCTCGGCGGCTGCCGACCGGAACGGCAACGTGTGGCTCGCCTACTCCACGTTCCGGCACCATCCCGATCACAACCGCCTGCGGGCGCCGGTGCGTGAGCAGTTGACAGATTTCGCGCCGCTCAAAGCCGCCGCCGGCGGCGACCAGATTTTCGTGCGGCGCTACGCGCAAGGTGCGTGGGAGCAGCCGATCGCGGTCACGCCGGGCGGCGGAGATTTGTACCGCACGGCGGTCGCGGTGGACGGGCGCGGCGCTCCGTGGGTGTTCTGGTCGCAAAACGTGGGCGGCAACTTCGAGATTTTCGCCTGCGCCATCGAAGGGGGCAAAGCCGGGCGTGCGATTCGCATTTCGAACGCGCCCGGTTCGGATGTGGATGCGGTGGCGGCCACCGATTCCACGGGGAAGGTGTGGGTGGCATGGCAGGGATGGCGCAACGGCCGCGCGGCCATCTTCGCGGCATCGCAGCGGGGCTCCGGCTTCACAACGCCGGCACAGGTTTCGCAGTCGGCCGGCAACGAATGGAATCCCGCGATCGCCACGGACTCGGACGGGCGCGTCACCGTGGCATGGGATTCCTACCGCCATGGCAACTACGACGTTTACCTGCGGACGGCGGCCTCCGGGACGTGGGGTGGGGAAGTAGCCGCGGCGGCGAGCGCGCGCTACGAGGCCTATCCTTCGATCGCCTACGACGGCTCGGGGCGCCTGTGGGTGGCCTACGAGGAAGGCGGTGGTGGATGGGGCAAGGACTTCGGCGCATACCGCACCGACGGCGTGGCGCTCTACCAGGGCCGCGCGATCCGCGTGCGCGGCTTCGAAAAGGATGGGCGCGCGATCGAATTGGCGAGCGACGTGGGCGCAGTGCTCCCTGGGATTCCGCGGCCGAAGGCGGACAACATCGGCCTGCAGAGCGGCAGCGAGGCGCTCGACCCGGATCCGGATCGCGCGAAGAACCGCGGCCCCAACCAGGCGGCGGGGAATCAGCAGAATCCGAGGAACACGTCTCCGCGGCTGCTGGCGGATGCGTCGGGAAGAATCTGGCTGGCGTTCCGCAGCGCGCATCCGATCTGGTGGAACCCCATCGGCACCGTGTGGACGGAGTACGTGGTTTCCCTTGCCGGCTCGCAGTGGACGCGTCCGATCTTCCTGACCCACACGGACAACCTGCTGGACAACCGGCCGGCGCTGGCCTCCATTGCGCCGGGCCAGTTGCTGGCCATCGGATCGTCCGACAACCGCCGCCAGTTCCATGTGAGCGAGCGGGCCGGCCCCACGTCGAACAGCGAGCCTGCGCCGCCGGTCGATCCCTTCAATAACGATCTCTACATGAACGAAATCCGCCTGGGCGCCGCGACCCAGGCGGCGGTCGCCAAGCCATCGGCTGCTTCGGCGCCCGCGGCAGTTCCGGCCGTCGAGGCGCAAGCCATCAAACTGCTGCGCGAGTATCACAGCGCGGCGCCCTCGCAGTACCGGATTGCGCGCGGCGAATTCCACCGCCACAGCGAGATCTCCATGGATGGCGGGTCGGATGGCTCGATCTACGACCAGTGGCGCTACATCCTCGACGCCGGGGCGATGGACTGGGTGGGATGCTGCGATCACGATAACGGCGGCGGCCGCGAGTATACCTGGTGGCTGTCCCAGAAGCTCACCGACATTTACCACACGCCGGGTGTCTTCGCGCCCATGTTCAGTTACGAGCGCAGCGTGGCCTATCCCGAGGGCCACCGCAACGTGATCTTCACCGAGCGCGGCATTCGGCCGTTGCCGCGGCTGCCCAAGGTAAACGAGAACGCGCCGGGCCAGGCCCCCGATACGCAGATGCTCTACGCCTACCTGAAATTCTTCGGCGGGATTGTGGCGTCGCACACCAGCGCGACCAATATGGGCACCGACTGGCGGGACAACGATCCGCAGTTGGAACCCGCGGTCGAAATCTACCAGGGCGACCGCCAGAATTACGAAATGCCGGAGGCCACGCGCTCGATCTCGGCGACCGATGCCATCGGAGGATGGCGTCCCAAGGGCTTCGTCAACCTGGCTCTGGCGAAGGGCTATGTGCTGGGGTTTGAGGCGAGCTCCGACCACGTTTCCACGCACATCAGCTACGCCAACATTCTGGTGAAGGAGTTGACGCGGCAAGGTGTGATCGATGGGCTGCGCCAGCGGCACGTGTACGCGGCGACGGACAACATCCTGGCGGAGTTCCGCAGCGGCAGCCACGTCATGGGCGATGTCTTCTCGACATCGTCGCGGCCGGTCTTCCAGGTCAGCCTGACCGGCACGTCGCCGTTTGCCAGGGTGTTCATCGTGAAGAACAACGAGTATGTCTATTCCACCGAGCCGAAGACGGCCAAGGTCTCGTTCTCGTGGTCGGATAACGCGGTGACGCCGGGGAAGGCGAGCTACTACTACGTGCGCGGCGAGCAGGACAACGGCGAGCTGGTCTGGGTCTCGCCCATGTGGATCACGTATACCGGGCAGTAGCGGCACTTGATACGAATTGATGACCATTTTGATGCTATACTGCATCCATGGCACGGCGTGGACCACGTAGCAAAGCCAAGCGGCGTACAACCCTGACGCTACCTGCCGAAGCCCTGGAGTACGCGGGGCGCATCGCGCGATCGCGCAAGGTGAATCTGAGCACGGTGATCGGGGAAGCGCTGACCGACGGCCTGCGGATTCATCAGGCCACGGAACGGAGCGAGGAAGTGCTGAATTCGTATCGGCAGGCGTTCGGCGGTATGTCCGAACGGGAAATGATGCTGCTGGATGGGATCGTCCTCGAACCACTCAGGCGCAAGCGATGATCGACCCGGCATGGGGACCGTTTCTGTTCGATACGAGCGCGGAGAGTTGGCTGGCCCGGTCACCCGAACCCGCTGTTCAGGAGTGGCTGCAGCTTTACCTGCGGCTTCACCAGGTAAACGTGTCGGTGGTGACGGTCGTCGAGAGAACTCGTGGATATGCGCTGAGCTGGCAACGCGCGGAGGAAAAACGCCGCCCCGGAATTGAGGCTGCGCGGGTAGCCTACCTCCGCCAATTGGGTCGGGTATGGGCTCTCGACGCCGGAATGGGGATAGTTGCCGGCGAGGTCATGGCTCTACTGCCGCATCCGCCGACGCCTCCGCGGCGCGCGCATAATCTCGCGGAATCCCGTCAGGAAAGACTGGCCCGATGGCGTTTCGATATTCTGATTGCCGTCACCGCACTCGTGCTGCGGATGCGGCTGATTCACAACAATGCCGAGGATTTCGAATCGATCCGCGGCGCGATTGAGCGATGGCCGAGCCGGTTCAATAAGTTGGGGCCGCTGGAGCTGATCCGGTGCACCCTGGTGGTTTAACACCGCTACTTCGCCTTCGGAAGTACCTTGATATTCCCCGGGAGGGTGAACAGATTATCGGTCAGATTCTTGTTGATCTCGACCGAGTCCGAATACATCTGAAAAATCTTCTCGCCGTTGCGCACCCGCTCGATGGTGCATGGCCATTTCACACCGCCGCCCACGTCGCGATACTTGCCGAAGATCGTCACCTCGGTATCGAAGTCCTTGTACTCCGGGTTGCGGCGGCGGAACACCTGTCGCACCGGCAGCTTCGTGCTGGAGTCGAAATACACCTTCACCGTGAGGTTCTCGGCGTCCGTGATGTCCACGATCTCCACTGGCCGGTTTTCCCAAAAATCCGAGCCTTGTGAGTAGTACTCGAGCCCCGGCTCCTTGAGACGCTGCCGCAGGATGTAGAGGATGTTGCGCAGCGTGCTGTCCTGGTAATTGGCGTAGCGCTTATCCTCCAGGGGACGGGCGCCGCGGAAGGTGATCTCCCAGGCGCCGTCTTCGGCGAACAGCACGGCGCTGGATTCCTTCAGCTCGGCGCTGCGCGCGTCCACCTTTCCGAACGAGTCCCGCTCGCGCACCGCAAGCTTGCCGGGGGACGGCGTCAGGTACCGCGTGTAGATCTTCGCCACTGAGAGCCCGGAGAGCTGCTCGCGGTAGAAGGAATAGGCGCGGCCCATTTCGATGCGGTCCTCCATGCGCAGATAGGCGTCGCCGCCGAGCGCGCGCAAGGACTCATCCACTGCGCGCTTTCCGCGCTCCTGGCGAGTTTCCGCGGCGGTCGCTGCACTCAGCACCAAGCCGGCAATCAGCAGGAAGACTTTGCAATTCACCTTTTCCAACTCCTGTACCTTGAGCCGACAGGACGGCGCCAAGGCGGTATCCTCTCACGATCTACTCGACTCCTGTACCTCTTTGAGAATAGCAAGACGGTCTAGGACTCAGAGTACCGTTTGGGTACTCGCATTACTTGGCCTGCGCCCCTATCCACCCCATAATGGACTCGTACACGGAAGACACGAGAGCGCCATGGACTCCATCGTCAGTTGGTCAAAGGATTGGGGAGATAGTGGGGGCATCGCGGGGGAGCGCCGCTCCGACCGGCGTTACCGCATCCGCTTGGACCTGCGCTGGAAACTGATCCGCCGCAGAAAGATCCAGGACACCGGCGTCGGCCGCACGGTCGATCTTTCGAGCGGCGGCATTCTCTTCGAGGCCGCCCGCGAACTGCCGGTGGGGCTTAACGTCGAACTGTCCATCTCCTGGCCGGTGTTGTTGCATCAGGTGGCTCCCATGCAGTTGGTCGCATCCGGGCGCATCGTGCGGTCCGACGGCCAGCAGGTCGCGCTGCGGATGACCCAGCATGAATTCCGCACCGTGGGTACCAACTCCGACCATCGCGACGTGAACTCTAACTCGTCGCGGACGTCACGCCATTTTTCGGACGCCGGAATGCCCATGTTTGGCAGGTATTAGTTTAGTAGCCTGTCGCAGACAGAACGTTAGTACGCTCGGTTGAACGCGGCGAAGAACCGAGTTCCGCATGGGCCTGCGGCCCACCAAAGGCAATGAAAAACCCGCCGAGGCGAAGATATGGGGAACAAGGGGCGAACAAATGGCGGGTTTTTCAACCGAGCGGTTTGCGTCATGCGAACGAATTCGCTACCAGGAATTTGAACCGCTCCACACCTCGGGAACGGTGCGCAGTAGAATCCGCAGGTACATCCGCAGCGACCGATGGCGCACGAATTCCAGATCCAGCGCCCGGCGTTCCGCGTAACTCAGCCGGTTGCGGCCGGAGATCTGCCACAGACCGGCGATTCCCGGTTTCACCTGGAGCACCTCCACCGCGTCGGTGTCATAGTAGCGTCGCATCTCGGCGTCGGTCACGGGTCTGGGGCCCACCAGCGACATCTCTCCGCGGATCACGTGCCAAAGCTGCGGGACCTCGTCGATCGAGTGGCGCCGGCAGAACCGCGCGAACCAGTTGCTCACCCGCCGGTCGCGATCTTGTTTGAGTTGCGGCCCGGCGACGTCGTCGATATACTCCACCCAGCGCGAGATGGTGCCGCCGGTTGCGGGCCGATTCTCGTTCCACATGGTGCGCAGCTTGAGCATCCAAAGCGTCGAACCTCGCCATCCCACGCGTCGATGGGCGATCAGCGGCGTACGCCCCGAGAGCAGCGCGAGTGCCACCGCGCTGGCCAGCATCGCTGGCGTCAAAGCGGCGAGCAGAGCCACCGACGCGAGCCGCTCGCAGATCTCGAGCGTCTGCCAGGTCAGATCTGCAGCCGGCGCAACCTGCCGGGGAACCGGAATCGAAGCCAAAGGCAACTCCCTACCCTCGATCTTACCGGCAGCGGGCATGAAGACGCTGTAAATGATTTGTGAAATAGTGGGACGGACGATCGGTTTTTCGTCGTCTGTCTACCGCCGCTCTTCAGGCGCTAAACTCTGCTGTATGCGGGGGAGGAACAGGTCGAAATGCTCGCCGATGCCCTGCGGGCGCCGGCGCCGCGTGTGAAGTATGGCGCGGCGAAGCGATTGCGCCTGTTGAGCGAAACGTCGCCGGAGAAGTTGTATTCCCGTTTCGATATGTTCTTCGGGCTGTTCCAGGGCGAGAACACCTTCTTGCGATGGGGCGCCACGCGCATCCTCGGCAATCTCGCGGCGGTGGATCGGGATGGCAAGCTGGAACAGGTCTTCGACCGGTTCTTCGCCCCGATCCGGGGCTGTGAGTTGATTGGCGCGGCCAACGTGATCGCGGCCGCCGGACAGATCGCTCTCGCGAAGCCGCACCTGGCGGACCGGATCGCCGTCGAGATCCTCAAGGTGGACCGCGCGTCCTATCGCACTCCGGAGTGCCGCAACGTGGCGATCGGCCACGCCAATCAAGTCCCTCGACCGGTTCTTCTCCCACGTGACGCGTAAGAAGCGCACGCTCGAGTTCGTGCGAAGGCAACTCGCCAACCCGAGGCAGGCGACTCGCAGAAAAGCCGAAGGATTCTCAAAGCGATGGGCCGTTTGAGCGCGGTCACCTTCGCGGAATCACGGAATAAGTTCGATCCCAATAGGGTACGGTGCCGATCGGGTCGCCCGAGATGGTAATCTCGACACGGCGATTCTGCTCACGGCCGGAGGCCGATGAAATGGAAACCAGCGGCTGGCTGCTTCCCAGACCGCGCGCCGTAATTGCGGTCGCCGGTACGCCGCGGCGCACCAGGGCGTCGCGCACGGCGGCTGCACGTTGGTAGGAGAACTCCTCGTCGCGAAGAGCGCTTCCTCCGCTGCTGGTGTGCCCATCCACCTCCACGGATAGTCCGGGATGGGCCGTGACGATGGACGCGACGCGCGAGAGGTTGCCGTACACGCCCGCGCTGAGGACGGCGCCGCGGATATCCCCGTCCGGCACGGTGATCGCGAGTCCACGCGGCGTGTCCCGCACGGGAAGCCCCGTGTGGAGATCCTGGAGCAAGCGCACGCGAAGCTCGGTCCTTTGCGCATCCATATTAATAGGGGGCGGTGCTGGCGGCGCTGCCTGCACCGTGATGGTCGATTGCGGCTGGACCGCCTTGGCGGCCGCGGCTTCCGACTCCGCCCGCAGGCGGGCGGTTCGTTCGTCCGCTAACTGCAAGCGGTCTGCCGAGGACTGCCGCAGCAGCCGCGCCGCATCGGCTTCCGCGCGGGCTCGAAGTTCCTGCTCGCGGGCGGCCTCGTCGCGCGCCTGGGCCAACTCATCGTCCTGTTTGCGCTTGATGGTGATGGCTCGGGCATCCTCGGCGGTTTGCGCGGCACGTCGTGCTTCGGTCACCACCGTGGTCCGGTCGACTCTTCGCGCCAGGAAATTCTGCGCGGTGCGAAGCTGACTCTCGGCCTTGGCATATGTATCGGGCGCATAGCGATCGGCCCCCATCGAGCGGGCGATCTGGACGGCATTCTGCGCCTGGTAGACTTCGAGCAGCGATTCGTACTGGCTCATGGGCAGCTTTTCGGCCCGCGCCTCGTCAGCCTGAAAACTCGCGGGAACGTTGTAGGTGTAGTGCCCTCGCGGAAGCAGTTCGTACTTCGCCTGGACCAACTCGATGTGCCCGACAGTATCGCGGCGAACCTCATTCTCCATGACGACTACGTCGCTGGGCTGCCGCACGGCGGAGTAAGGTTCGGCGGTCACGATCATGCCGAATGCCTGAAGGCCGGTGGTGACGTGCAAATGGGCGTGGTCCGAACTGCCGGGAAGCACTTCCCCCAGGTTCTTCGCGTGCCCGTCCGGCGTAATGGCCCAGAGCACGTAGGTGAGGTATTCGGCGCCGTAGCGCGTGGGCGACTCCACGTGTTGGAACCTGGCTTCGATCTCGGTGCGGCCAGCTTTCGATTCGACCATCGCATCGCCCTTGGCGCGCGGCAGCAGGACGGTGCCGCGAAAGTCGATCGGGGTCGGGCCGCCGCGATATTGGTAGTCCACAGCTTTGACCGTGCGCTCGATCACGGTTACGCGGTAGATCGGAACGGTTTCGCTACCGGCGGACGGAGTTTGACTCCAGGCGCCGGATGTACACAAAAACCCAAGTATTGACGGCACAAGTATTTTGCTTTTCATCGAACCTTCCCCTCCCAGGTGTTTCGAAAAGCACGTGGAATGCCAGGTTGACAGTCCCGCAGCATTTCTTCCATTATGTAGAAGCTTTCCGTAGGAGGGAAGCCATGAGGGCTCTGCTCGCCTTACTAACCGTGTCGATTCTGCCGGCCGTCGGCGTGGACATTTCGGGGACCTGGAAGTTGGACGGCAATATGAACTTCATAGAGGGGCCGAATCTCAGAAACTTTATTGGCACGATTTCGGAGACACCGTGCGATATTCCAGCCCGCATGGAAAAGTGCGGATCGCCTTCACGAAAGGCTCTCCCTATGGACCGCAGAGAGTTGAGGATTCCGCAGTGCCTAGAGGTCAAAAAGGGCGGAAAATTCGCATCGGACCGCGCCGTTCCCAGACCAGAACGCGCTGACGCCCCCGGCCTCCCCGAGGGCCCTACCATCTTCACCGCCCTCCGCGAGCGGCTCGGCCTGAGATTGGAATCCGACAAAGGCCCGCTGGAATTCTGGTGATCGAGCACGCGGAAAACCCCGCGGGGACTTAGCCGGGTTCGACCGCCAGCCCCAGAATCTCGAGGGCTTCTGCCGCGTCGTCCTCGCCCACCTGAAGCTTCACACCGCCCAGCGCAATCGCCAGGTGCCAGGCCAGCCCCACCATCTGTTCATCCGCCAGAAAAGCCGCGATGCCGGCCGCTTGGAGACACCCCTTGGCGAAATTCGCTTCCACCACCGTGGGGAAGTTGCGGCCGTCACCAGCGAGTCAGCCACTCAATGCTCCCATCCAGGATTCGGCGGCTTCACGTCCAGGCGGAGTTCCTTCATCCGCCGGCCGTGCATGTCGCCCAGATAGGGATCCCGATAAACCCGGTTGAGGTCAACCGTCGCGATGGCGGCCGTGCCGCGTGTCTTCGCCTCCGATAGCCGCTCTCCACCGGGATCCATGATATAGGTCGGGTGATCGTAGCCGGACGCGATCAGGAAGACCTTGTTCTCGATGGCCCGCGCCTTCGCCAGCGTCTCATCCCCGCCCCAGATCGGCATCAGGATCACCTCGGCGCCTTTGGTCGCCAGGGCGCGCGCCGGATCGGCGAAGAACACGTCATAGCAGATCATCAGCCCTACCGTCCCGAAGTCCGTGCGGAACACCGGATAGTCGCTGCCGGGCGTCAGTCCTCCCTCCACTTCCTCCCGCGGCAGATATACCTTGCGGTACTTGCCGGCGACGTTGCCGGAACGGTCGATCAGCACCGCCGTGTTGTAGATCGCCGCTCCTTCCCGTTCGTAAATTCCCGCCGCCACGTATGACGACCGCCCGCGCGCCAGTTCACCCAGCCGCACGGTCGTGGGACCGGGAATGGTCTCGGCGACCTCTTCATACTTCTTGCCGGTGCCCACTACCGTGATGCCCTCCGGCAGCAGGATCACGTCGGTCTTCGCCGGCGCCGTTCTCTCGACCGCCTCCAGGAACTGGCGTACGCTCTCCTCGGCCGAGCGGGTGCGCTCCGGCCGCAGATTGATCGACGTGATGGTCACCTTGCGCGGCCCGGGGTCGGGGATCTGGTCCAGCGAAATATCGTCCCACCACACCGTGCCCTGGGGCGCGTTCGATAGATAGAGTTGCAGCGCCACGGAGGCCGCCTTAGCGGGCGCCTGGGCGTCCAGCGAGACCCTGGTCCAGGCGCCCTCGCTGCTCGCCCGGTAGACGTAATCCGGATATTCCGCGCGGCCCGGCCCGGAGGTCCGCCAATCCAGCCGCGCCACCACCTGCCACGACTCGCACGGCACGGCCTCCGCGCGATAGTACGCCACAAACCGGTACCAGGCGCCCGGCTCTATGCCCGAGACCTGCCGTTCCCATCCGCCATGTTCGGCAGCGTTGCTGTTTCCGGAAATCGCCAGCGATCCCGCGTGCGCGCGATAGTGCAGCCGATCGACGAAGACGCGCGGCGCCGTTTCCGGCCGGGCGCTCCACGTCTTCCAGCCCGCGGGTTTGCCGTCCGCCTCCGCGACGAAGGCCGATTCATGGAAGTGCAGCGAAGCGGCCGTTCCCGCTCCGCATAACCAAAGCGCGATCGCCAGTTCTTTCATAGGGGAGCCCATACCTGACACCAAGAATATCGCAAATCGCAGGGAAGAGAACCCAACATTCCAGGGGCGCCGCTCACGCCACGATATGAAGCCCGACAGCAAACCCCGCGATCGCCACCCGACATAGCCGCACATCCGTCACGCCGGCAGGCAAATCCCCGATCGCGGCCGGAAGCTCGCGTCGCGTCTGAGCCAGGGTGGCACGCAGGAAATCCGAGTCGTAGTTGCCCTGATTGGAAACCGTGGTGCTGCCCATCCCGAGACCGCGGGAAACCCGTTTACCGTTCAACAACACAGCCTGCGCGGAAGACTGGTTCTGGAAATAGTAACGGTTGGGACCCACAACTCCCGCCACGAGAAGCTTGCCTGTGCCTGGTCCGGAGACTACTACGCGGTCCTCTTCGCTGTCCGCCAACAAAGCGGCAATGCCCGTAAACCTGGCGAAATCGAATGCCGGTGAACTGAGTCCGTAAGCCAGCGCCACCCGCGATCCCGTGACAGTCACCGTAGATCCGTCCGAGGCGCTGAGAAATCCGCCTCCCCTTCCCTCGTACCATGTGTCCCGCACGAGGAGGCGGCCACCGGACACTGAATAGCATGACGCGTTGTTAGACGATGCGCCGCTGAAGATATTCACCTTGCCCGCTCCAAGCACCTTAATATAATACTCGTTCCACTTGACCCTTTGTGGTCTATATCCCGCGCCTCCAACGTTGACTTGGTAAGCCCGTCGTACACGATGTTGGCAGCGGAAGAGGCTGCCTGCACCTGCTGCAAGAACACCCTCCCGCCACTCTGATCGGCCCCCTGGAGAAGGATTCCGTCTCCGGCTCGCGAACCGATTACACTGAGATCGCGCATGATGACGTGACTGGCCGGGCCGAGGAGCTTAACCGTCCCGCGCAGCTCCGTCGCGTATCCGTCACCGACAATTTGCATGTCGGTTGGCGGGACCGCGATCGATACACCGGTGAATTGTCCCCATGGAATATGGACTACCGGCCGATGACCGTTCAGCCTGGCAGCGGAGTCGATGGCCCCTTGAATCACGCCGGACGCAGCGCCCGCCGGAACCTCGAATATCGTCCGTTTGAGGTTGCGCGGTGTTGGCATCGGCGCCGGAGCCGCAAATCGATTCGATTGCCTCGTCATATCATCGACGCTGGTCAGTCTTCCCCGGACAGACACGCCGGCCGCAGCCGCAAAGCGGTTGCCTGCCGAGACCACATCCAAGTCGGAACGGGAGCTCGCCGATACACCGGGAGGAGCGCTTCCGATGGATCCAACTATATTGTCCAACAGTAAGAGCGGCCCTTGGTTACGAATAAGAATCGGCGCGGGACTCCTGGAGTTGATCGTGTTGGCCTGCACGGTCATCCACGCCGGATTGAAAGTGCTGCCCGCCGCCAGAAATGGGCTTGAGCCGGCTGAGTAGTTGCCGATAAATGAAAAGCCCCCGGTGTGGCCAATGGAATTGTCGGCCATACCGGAGTATGGGTGATCCGAAACACCGAAAAATCGATTCGCCGGACCACCTCAAAAGACCTGATTACGCTTGGTATACACTAGCTGCCCGGTAGTGTATCAGACGCACGAGACCGCCAGTCGATCCGTTAGACCGGCCCTATCGAGGTTGGTGTAGACCGGCTCGCGCCGGGTACGGCGTGTCATACCCCTTGGCGTCCCACCACAGGATCTTGTTCAACGTGTCGTAGGGGACGTCGTCGGGCTCGTCCCAATCCATCGCCAGCGATTGACGCGCGCCCCACAACTGCCGCCCTGCCAGCGCCTTCAACGGCGGATTCATCTCGTCGAGCTCCACCTTCGGCACCAAGTGCTGGTAGGGAGCCGTGTCGGTCTGCGCGGTGAAGACGCTCGTCATGGCGCGCGCGGCCTTCAGGAAACGCGTCCGCTGCGGGATGCGGAAGATCTCCTGGATGGTGCGAATCATGCTCGTATGGTTGTAGTTGTTCGAATCCACCAGGTCGCGGCGGATGAACGGGCCGATGGCCAGCGCCACCGTGCGGTGGCCGTCCACGTGATCGACGCCGTCCTGCGCGTCGTCCTCCACCACCAGGATCAGGCTCTTCGCCCAGAAGCGGCTCTTGGAAATGCCTTCGACGATGCGGCCCAGCGCCAAGTCGTCGTCCGCCACCATGGCGCGCGGCGTAGGAGAGCCGGGGCGCGTGCCGTTGGTGTGGTCGGCGGTGAGCGTGATGATGTTCAGGTTGGGCATCCGGCCGCTTTTCTCGCGCTCGGCCAGCTCGTGGAGATACTCTTCGGCGCGGATCTGGTCGGGAATGGTGGTGGTGTTGTTGGGGTAGCGCGTGCTGCAATAAGGCGCCAGAGCCGGGACGCCGCTCTTGGCGCCCAGCACGGTCTCCCACTTCCCTTCCTTATAGAGCTGCCAGTATTGGCTCCAGTTGAGGCCCCGCGGCGCGTTCATGTCGATGGCGCTCCGGGTGGCCGGGTCCCAGCGCGCCGGCAACTGGAACTCGCCGTAGATGCGCACGTCGAGCGACTTCGTGGCGCCCTGCCAGAAGAATCCGGTGGGCGCGACGGTGAGCGAATCGCTCATGTCCCAGGCGTACCCGCGCGGCGATGCGGCGAAGGCGCGCTCCACGTAGTCGCTGACGAACGCCTGCATCAGCCAGTGATGGCCGTCGAAGCTGATGGCGCCGCCGGTGTGGAAATTGTCGAGCACCACGTAGCGCTCGGCGAGCGCGTGATGATTGGGCGTGATGTCGCGGCCGTACATGACCAGCTTGGGATCGCCGTTGGCCCTGGCGATGTCGCCGAAGAGCTGGTCGTAGGTGCGGTTCTCCTTGACAATCAGGAAGACGTGCTGGATGCCGAGAGTCGAAAGATTCGCGACTCCGCCCGCGGGCTCGTAGACGGGACTGTTGGCGGCGCGCACTTCCCGCGTGCCGCTCACCACCTGAAGCGGCGTGGGCGCGGGAATGCGCTCGAGCGACCCTTCATACACGTGCGAGTTGAACGTCCCATCCTTCTTAAGCGTGTTGCCGAGGCCCTTGATGTTCAGGACGCGTAGCGACCCGTCGCCGGCCAGCGCCACGGCGGAAGGGAACCAGGCGGTGGGCATGGCGCCCTCGACCTTCCAGCGCTTGCCGGATTCCTTCACGACGGCGATGGCGTTGTTGCCGCCGCAAGCCACGTAGAGCGTCTTGCCGTCGGGCGCGAAGGCCGAAGCGATCGGCTGGCTGCCCAGCGGGGCCTCCGGGAAGGTGGGGATCTTGACGTCGGTGCGGGCCAGCGTGTTGGTATCGAGGATGGAGATGGAATCGGAGTGGCCGTTGGCGATGGCTAGAGTCTTCTCGTCGGCGCTGAGGGTCAACTGCGACGGCGCGAGTCCCACCGGCACTTCGCGGACCGCGAGCGTCTCGGCGTCCACCACGCTGAGCGTCCCGGTGGCGGACGAACCGGTGACGGGATCGGTAACCACGGCCGTGCCGCTGGAAGGCGCTACCGTGTCGCCGGCCGCGGGCCTGCGGCCGCCGCGGTTGGTGACGTAGATCTTGCCCCGCGCTTTCGACACGGCGACGCCGAAGGGCGCGATGCCGACATCCACCTGGCGAGTGACTTCGCGGGTCGTGGTGTCGACGATCCCCAGCGCGTTGTTGCGGCTGAAAGCCACGTAGGCGGTCTTCCCGTCCGGGGAGAAAGCGATGCCGGTCGGCACGGGGTGGCCCTTGAGCTCGATGTGGCTGATCTTTCCCGGCATACCGAGATCCGACAATTCGGCCACCAGGATGCCGTCGGGACCGCTGCGGGTGGTCTCGCTGGCCCACAACTCGCGATTGCCGGGGCGGTAGGCGATGCCCGCGAAGGACGTGGTGCGCGAGGGAATCTCCGCCACCTGTGTGCCGGTGGACCCGTCGAGCAGCAGGATGCTGCGCGAGTTGAGCACCGCCAGGATGCGCTTTCCGGAATCGAAAGCCATGTCGACGGGGCGGCCGGTGATCACGTTCTGCTCGCCCCATGGGCGGAGCATTTGATTCGTCGGCACCAGGTAGTAGCCGGCGGCCTGTTTGCCGAGCGCGGCGGTAGTCTTGAGCGCGGAGAAGACCGCGGTCTCATTCGCGACCAGGGCGGCGCCGGCCAACGCGAGAGCACAGAGGATTGTGGTACGCATGGGATATTCTAGGATAACCGGTATTGGCCGCAATTGGGTGTGGGGCAGCTTGGCAAGCTGCGCGCCGGTTGTTTACCGGCGCAACTGGCGGGTTACCAACCCGCCGCAGGTTTCCAACCTGCCCCACGAGCCCGTGATACCCTCGTCAACAAATGCACTTTCGCAATTTCTCGATCCTGCTGGTGTGCGGTCTCGCCGCCAGACTTTTGGCGATTAGCAATTGCAGCCCGCGCCAGCGGCCGAAGTTCGGATAGGAACAGTTGATCTGCCCCGACGGCCGGGCTTCGTTGAACATCACGAGGCGTGCGGAGTCTTCATAAGGAAGGGGCTTCCAGAGAACGCCGTTCACGTGGTGAACATGGGGGTGTTGAGCG
>JBGPKH010000162.1:0-14966 GCA_041485845.1 Bryobacteraceae bacterium | reverse complement strand
GTCCGGCACCCGTGCTTTGCCAGTACGCGGTGGAACCTGCGCCGCAGCAATCCCAGCGCATCGCTGGTCAGGCGCTTGGCTCGCGGCACCGTCCCACCGAGCGCGTTCAACGGGAAATCGAAGGGGCGGCGTACCCAGCGAATGCCGAACTCTTCGCTCAGGCGCGCCACGGCATCCAACACCGGCGGCAGCAGGTGGGTGTGCTTGTGAGTGTCGAGATGCGTGGGCTGGACGCCGGCATCCACGATCGAGCGTACCTGCGCGGCGAGCTCGTCGTAGATGCGCAGGTCGCGGCGCGCCAGAGCGCCGAGCAGCTTCGCCACCGTCGGCGGCAGCGGCTTGCCGCTGACCAGCGCGCGGCCGCCGACCAGCACCAGGTGGCAGCCGACGTCCAGCGTGGGAACCTCGCGCGCGAGCCGCACGGCGTCCTCGAAGGCCGCGCCATTGGCCATGAGCGTGGTGGCGGTGAGGATGCCGCGGCGGTGCGCTTCCACGATGCCGGCGTTGACGTCTGGTGTGAAGCCGAAATCGTCCGCGTTGACTACGAGTTGCTTGCGGGATTTCAAAACAGCGCCAGCCGGATGGTCAGGAATTTCTTGGGATTGGCGCGCATGTCCTTGGCCAGCGACTGGAACTCCCGTGTAGCTTCGGTCATCGACTGGTAAAGCTGCGGATTCACCAGGAACTGGCCGAGCGTTCCCTGACCCGAATTCATCTTGTCCAGGATGCCGTTGAACTTGGCCACCAGGAGGTCCACGCGTTTGGTGAGCTGCTCGTCCTTCAACAGCTTGCCGGCGCTTCCTTTGCCCGCGTTCAGGTCCGCCAGCAGGCCGTTCAGCTCTCCCACGGTCTTGCGGAAGTCGTCATAGAGGCCGGGGTCTTTCAGCGCCTTGCCCAGGGTTCCCTGCCCGCCCTGAATGTCCGCCAGGATAGCATCCAGGCGTTTGAGCGGCGCGCGCAGCTCCTGGTACAGCTCGTCGTTGTGGAGCAGCTTGCTGATGGTGCCGTTGCTGTCGCGCACGTCCACCAGCAGCTTCTGCATTTCGGCGGCGATGCCATTCACGCGGGTGTAGAGCTCGTCGTCTTTGAGCAGCAGCCCGATGTTGCCCTTGCCTGCCTCGATTCCCGCCAGCAGGGAATCGATGCGGTTCACGATGGTCTGGAACGATTGCAGCAGTTTGGCGCTGGCCGCCATCAGCTCGGGAATGTCCTGCCCCTGAAGGCTAGGCAACTCTCCGCCATCCGGCACGGTGCGGGTGTCCTGACCCTTGGTGATGTTGACGAACTTGTCGCCCAGCAGGTTGGAGGCGGCGATAGCCGCGACGGAGTCGACCGGGATGTCCTTGAGGTATTTCGCCTGCACGATCATGTCGAACTCCACGGCGCGCTTGGGATCGCGCGAAGTGGAAAGTTGCAGTTTGTCCAGATAACCGATGGTGAAGCCGTTGAGCCTTACCATGGAGCCCTCGGCGATCCCCGACGCGTCGTCCATGTAGGTGCGTAGCAAGGCGTTGCGCGAGAACAAGCCTCCCTTGGAGCTGGTCAGCAGGAAAACCAGCACGAACAGGATGATGAACGCGGACAGCCCTACGATTCCCACCTTGAGTTGCGACCAGCGTACTTTGCTGCGATCCGGCATGCTCTATTCCCGCTGCTTCACGAACTTCGAAATGTAGGGATCCGTCGAAGATTCCAGCCGATCCTGATCGCCTTCAAAAACGAGCCGGCCTTCTTTCATCACCATGAAAGTGGTTCGCCCGTCCCGGCTCGCCCCGTTGCGAGCGGGCTCCAATCCCCCATGTTCCGAATTGTAGCGGAAATTCGCGATGAGGTTCCCATCCTGGTAGCGGTGGGTAACAATCAGCGTGGTGGTGCGGCTCACGTCGCGTTCCTTGATCACTAGCGCCATGATGGTGTGGGCGGTGATGGGGTCGAGGCCCGCCGTGGGCGAATCGTACAGAACGAGTGGCGGTTCCGTGACCACCGCGCGCGCGATGGCCGCGCGGCGCCGCATACCGCCCGAAAGCTCGCTGGGGAACTTTTCGAGCGTCCCGCCCAGCTCCACGAACTCCAGTGCCTGCGTGACTCGCGGCAGCACCTGGTCCGGAGGGCACTCGATGGATTTCTGGTTTTCGAGCGGATAGGCCACGTTCTCCCCGATGGTCATGGAGTCGAACAGGGCGCTCTCCTGGAACAACATTCCGATCCTGCTGCGAATCTGAAACAGGGCGGCTTCCCGCATGGCGGTAAGGTCTTTGCCAAAGGCGTAGACCTTGCCTGAGTCCGGCTTGACCAGTCCCAGCGCCGTCTTCAGCAGCACCGTTTTGCCGCTGCCGGCGGCCCCCAGGATAACCCGCGAATCCCTCTCGAAGGCTTCGAACGAAACGTCCGAAAGCGCTGCTTCGCCTTCGAACGAAACGTTGACGTGTTCGAAGCGCAGAATCGAGGGACGGGAACCTTGGGGCATGGCGATCAGGTCTGGAGGAACCACAGGATGATCTTCGTGACCAGCGCGTCCAGCACGAAGATGAGCATAGAGGCCGTCACCATGGCCTGGGTGGTAGCGCGGCCGACTCCCTGGGTGCCGCCGGTGGTGCGCAGGCCGTAGAAGCAGCCGATCAGTGAGATGGTAACGCCGAAGAGCAGGGGTTTCAGCACCACGCCCTGCACAATGTCGTTCCATGCCAGCGCCTGCCACACCGTGGTCCAGTATTGTTTGGCGCTGAGCCCGAGGACCGAAACCGCGATAATGAACCCGCCGAACATGCCGACGAAATCGGCGATCACGGTGAGCATCGGGAGCATAGCGGAGGTGGCGATGAGACGCGGCGTAACCAGCTTCTGAATGGGATCGGTGCCCAGCGCCCGCATGGCATCGATCTGCTCGGTCACCTTCATGGAGCCGAGCTCGCTGGCCATGCCCGAAGCATTGCGCCCGGCCACCATCAGCGCCGTGAGCACGGGACCCAGCTCGCGCGCCAGGGTGAGCGAAACCAGCGTCCCCGTCTTTCCCACCTGGCCGTACTGCGAGAGGGCGCGGGACAACTGCATGGCCATGACGACACCGGCGAAGAATCCGACGAAGGCGCAGATGATCAAGCTGCCGACCCCGATCAAGTCCATCTGGAGGAAGACGTCATCCCAGTAGTGCGGTCTGCGGACGAAGTTCCGGAAGGCCCGTCCTGCGAGCAAGAGGAACTCCTGAACCGCGAGAACAGGCTCTTTCAGCAGATCCAGCAATGGGTCGGTCCCCGAAACTCGATGCTACCATACTGGAAGGAGAGAGAAGCCAGGAGTCAGGAGTCAGAAGTCAGAATGACGGGCCTCACGGACATTCCGGGGATTCGCGTCGGGCACGTCTCGGACTACGAGGCGATCACCGGCTGCACTGCGATTCTGTGCGAGCAGGGCGCGGTGGGCGGCGTGGATATTCGGGGGTCGGCCAGCGGCACCCAGGAGATCGCCACGCTCGATCCCGGACATGTCACCCCACAGGTGCACGGCATCCTGCTGGCCGGCGGCAGCGCGTTCGGCCTGGAAGCGGCCTCCGGAGTGCGCCGATACCTGGAGAGCCGCGGCGTGGGCTTCGACACGGGACCGGCGAAGGTGCCGATTGTGCCCGCGGCGATCCTGTTCGATCTCGGCATCGGCAAGGCGCACGTGCGTCCCACGCTGGCCATGGGAGAAGCCGCAGCGGCGGCGGCGACGGCGGATGCAGTGCAGGAAGGCTGCGTGGGCGCGGGCACCGGCGCCACCGTGGGCAAGCTCTTCGGCATGCAGCGGGCGATGAAATCGGGGCTCGGCTCGTACACCGTGACGCTGCCCGGCGGGGTTCTGGTTTCGAGCCTGGTGGCGGTCAACGCATTCGGCGACGTGCGCGATCCGGCGACCGGCAAGATCGTCGCGGGGGCCCGCCAGGCGGCCGACAGCCGCGAGTTCGCCAATACCGAAGAACAGATGAAGCTGGGCGCGGTGGGCGGATTCGGCGCCAGGAACACGACATTGGCGGTGGTGGCCACGAACGCGAGACTGACGAAGGTGCAGGCCAACAAACTGGCGCAGTTGGCCAGCCTCGGCATGGCCCGCACCATCTATCCCGTCAACACCATGGGCGATGGCGACCTGGTGTTCGCGCTCTCCCTCGGCGATCGCCAAAAGGACGTCAACACGCTCGGCGTGGCCGCGGCCGAAGCGCTCGCCGAGGCCATCCTGCGCGCGGTCAAGCTGGCGAAGACCCTGGGTGGGGTGCCGGGGTTGGGGTAAGGCCCCTCTATTCTTCGACCGTGTACCCCTGCAATTCCGCCCAAACAAAAACGGCGATGGGGATGTTCTTGCCATCGGTCACCGTCACCTTGGCGCCATCGTCTTCTAACTTCACGCCGTCCACTGCGTAGGGGATAGAGTTCCCGCGCCACCTCCGCGATGTCCGGGTGTCTGGTAAGCTTGCCGCATGCGAGTCCTGCCGTACTTCCTGCTCGTGCCTCTGGTGGCGTCGAGCCAGCAAACGCGGCTCCGATTCTCGTTCGCAGTCTTGACGGACATTCAGTACGGCGATCAGGCCACCGCGGGCAAACGCGAGTACCGGAAGTCGCTGACCAAACTGCGGGAGGCGGTCGAGGCCCTAAACGCCCGTGAGGATCTCGCATTCGCGATTCACTTGGGGGATCTCATCGATTCCCGCGCGATGGACCTGGACCCGATCCTTTCCCTTTACAACCAGCTTGCCGCCCCCAAACGGCACGTACTCGGTAATCACGATTTCTCCATGCCGCGGGATACGCTCGTCCGACGGCTGGCGATGCCGGCGGCGTATTACGAGTTCGCTTTCGGCGGATGGCGCTTCCTGATTCTCGATGGCATGGACCTGAGCGTAGCTGCCGGCTCACGCCCGGAGGGCAGTCCCGAGCGCGAGCAGGGCCGCGCGATGTTCGAATCGCTGCGCGCCATCCGCGCCGCGAACGCTACGGACTGGAACGGCGGCATCGGGCAGCGGCAGTTGGACTGGCTCCGGGATTCTTTGAAGCGTGCCTCGAACAGCGGCGAGCGGGTCATGGTCTTCTGCCACTTCCCCGTGCTTGCGGAATCGAGCACGCCGGCGCACCTGCTCTGGAACCACGAAGCCGTCCGCGAAACCCTGGACTCGGCGCCATCCGTGGCGGCGTGGTTCAATGGTCACGACCACCAGGGCGGATACGCCGAGCGAAATGGCATCCACTATGTCACCTTCCCGGGCATGGTCGAGTCCGGGGACCAGACGTCTTACACGATCGTGAATGTTTATGCCGATCGGCTGGAACTCGAGGGGGCCGGCGCCTCCCCGAAACGCACGTTGCGAATTCTCAGCCGCCGGTAGACCTGGGAATCTGCGAGGAGGTCCGCCCCACTGGTAAAATTGAAGTCTCGATGGAGGGAACTGGATGGCTGTAAAACCCCGCCGCAAGGCGGTCGTGGTGGACGTGGGAGGCGTGAAGGTCGGGGGCAATCATCCGATTGTCGTGCAGTCGATGACCAATACCGATACGGTGGACGTGCCGTCTACCGTCAACCAGGTCATGGCGCTGGCGCGAGCCGGCTCCGAACTGGTCCGCGTCACCGTGAACACCGAGCAGGCGGCCGCGGCGGTGCCCAAGATCGTGGACACGCTGGACCAGTTCGGGGTGCGCGTGCCGATCATCGGCGACTTTCACTACAACGGCCACATCCTTCTCAAGAAGTATCCCGAGTGCGCCCGCGCGCTGGCCAAGTACCGCATCAATCCCGGCAACGTGAACATCGGCCGCAAGACCGACGATAACTTCCGCGCCATGATCGAGGTGGCGATCGAGAATAACAAGCCGGTGCGCATTGGGGTGAACTGGGGCTCGCTCGATTCCGCCCTGCTCACCCGCATGATGGACGAGAATTCCAAGCTGCCGGAGCCCCAAGACGCGCGCCAGGTGACGCTCGATGCCATTGTGGTGAGCGCGGTGGAATCGGCCAAGGCCGCCGAGCGCCATGGGCTTTCGCGCGACCGGATCATTCTCAGCGCCAAGGTGAGCGGCGTGCAGGACCTGATCGACGTGTACCGCGCGCTGGCGGCGCAGTGCGACTACGCGCTGCACCTGGGTCTCACCGAAGCCGGCATGGGAAACAAGGGCGTGGTGGCCACCACCGCGGCTCTGGCGCCGCTGCTGCAGGAGGGCATCGGCGACACCATCCGTGCCTCGCTGACGCCGCTGCCCAACGGCGACCGCACCGAAGAGGTCCTCGTGTCGCAGCAGATTCTGCAATCGCTGGGTATACGCAGTTTCACCCCGCAGGTGACCGCCTGTCCGGGATGCGGCCGCACCACCAGCACGTTCTTCCAGGATATGGCGGACCAGATCCAGACGTACCTGCGCGATCAGATGCCGGTGTGGAAGCCGGCCCATCCGGGAGTGGAGACGATGAAGGTCGCGGTGATGGGCTGCGTGGTGAACGGGCCGGGCGAATCGAAGCACTCGAATATCGGAATCTCGCTGCCCGGCACGTTCGAGGAGCCGAAAGCGCCGGTGTATGTGGATGGGCGGTTGATGACTACGCTCAAGGGCGATCGCATCGTGGCGGAGTTCATCGGTATTCTGAATGAGTACGTGACGTCACATTACGCGGCGTGAGATCGGCAGGTCGGGGACCTGCCTCCCTTGATATAATCGACTGACCGCGCTTCCGCGGCGGCAAGCATGCCTAAGCGCTTCACCCTCGCGCAAGCCCAAAACCTGATCCCGGAAGTGGACCGCCTGCTGCGCGATGCGCTGGCGGCGAAGTCGGCCTACGACGAGAGCGAGAAGGCCATCCAGTCGTTTAGCGAGCGCGTGATGTTGATGGGCGGTATCGTAGTGGACCGGGACCAGGTGCTGGAGAGGCGGAACCGGCGCGAATCGTCCGCCACGCGCCTGCGCAGCGCGATCGAAGAGGTGCAGGAGCTCGGCTGCGTGGTGAAAGACCTGGATATCGGTCTGGTCGATTTCCCCACGGTGTTTCGCGGCGTGGAAGTCTACCTTTGCTGGAAGCTCGGCGAGCCCGGCATCGCCTTCTGGCACGGCGTGGACGAAGGCTTTCGCGGGCGCAAAGCCATCGACCAGGATTTTCTGGACCACCACCGGGGCGACCGGGCCCAATAAACGTCGATGGCACTGGGGGCGCACGAAACGGAAATCAAGCTCGCGGCGCCGGATGTGAAGACGGCGCGGCGGCTCCTGCGCGCCGCGGGCTTCCTGGTTTCCAGGCACAGGGTGTTCGAGACGAATACGGTGTACGACACTCCCGGCAACACTCTGCGCCAAGGGGCGAGGCTGTTGCGCGTGCGGCAGGCGGGCGGTATGGCAACACTCACCTACAAGGGGCCTCCGCTCATATCGAAGCACAAGAGCAGGGAAGAACTGGAGCTGGAGATCTCCGATCCGCGGGTCTTAGGCGCGATCTTCGAGAGGCTCGGTTATGGGCCCGTCTCTCAGTACGAAAAGTACCGCACCGAGTTTCGGCAGCCCGGCAGCCGGGGGATCGCGACCATCGATGAAACTCCGGTGGGCGTGTTTATCGAACTGGAGGGGTCTCCAGCCTGGATCGACCGCACGGCGCGCCGGCTGGGATTCACGGAGAAGGACTACATCACGCTGAGCTATTCCCGTCTGTACCTCGATTGGCGCCGGCGTCGCGGCGTGGAGCCATCGAACATGGTGTTCGGCTGATGGGCGGTTCCAGCGCCATGGTGATGCATGCCCGATAACCCGTACAACGCGATTCCCTATACGACATTGCCGCGGCTGGCCACGCATCCCGACCGCCTGGCGGCCGTGGGCGTCCTTTACGGAATGTCCCCGGCGCCGGTCACTCGCTGCCGCGTACTGGAGATCGGCTGCGGTGACGGGAGCAACCTCATCCCCATGGCCTATGCGCTGCCGGATAGCCGCTTCACCGGCATCGACCTGGCGGCTGCGCCCATCGCTGCGGGATGCGGCACGGCCGGCGCGCTGGGGCTCGGCAACATATCGCTCGAGGCGGCCGATCTGCGGGACATCGGATCGGAGTATGGGGAGTTCGATTACATTCTGGCGCACGGTGTGTATTCCTGGGTTCCGCCGGATGTGCGCGACCGCCTGATAGCGGTGTGCCGCGAGCGGCTCGCGCCCCAGGGAATCGCCTTTGTCAGCTACAACGTCTATCCGGGGCGGCACCTCCGCCAGATGCTGCGCGAGATGATGTTCTACCACACGCGCAATGAGCCGGAACCCGGCGAGCGCGTGGCGAAGGCGCGGTGGTTCCTGCAATTGCTGCGCGACAGCCGGACTACCGGCGGCTGGCATGCGATGCTCGAACAAGAGATCGGCGCGATGCTGGAACGCCCCGAAGGCAGTCTGTTTCACGACGACCTTGCCGAATTCAACGACCCGGTGTACTTCCGGGACTTCGCCGCCCACGCGGGACGCCACGGCTTGCAGTACCTGGGGGAAGCCGACCTGCACGAGATGTTCGACCTGAATAACTCGCTGGCGTGGGTGGGGAGCGACGCGCTCGAACGCGAGCAGTACCGCGATTTCCTGCGCGTGCGCAGATTCCGCCAAACGCTGTTGTGCCGCGACGAGATCCCGTTGCAGCGTCAACCTGGTCCCGAGATTATGGATCGATTTCTCTTTTCGGCTCCCGCCCGAACGGTGGAGGGTGGAAAGATCGAGGGCTTGCGCCGTATCCGCATCACGGCGGTTCACGAGGCGGTCAACCGCGTGGTGGGCGCCCTGGGCGACACTTATCCGCTGCCCGTGGCCTTCGAGGAGTTGGTGCCCTATGCCGGCGATCGTGCGGCGTTGCGGGACATCCTGTACGGCCTGATCGTGGGCGGCTTCGCGGATCTGCACGTCTACGATTTCCCGTGCGAGGAAACGGTGACGGCAAAGCCGCGGGCAAGCCGGCTGGTCCGGCATCAGGCGGCGCTCTCGGTGTACGTCACCAGCGCCTGCCAGCACGTGGTGAAGTTGGATGAAGTGGGGCGCCATTTGGTGTGCCTGATGGACGGCACGCGCGACCATGAGCAGTTGGTGCAAGACCTGGCGGCGGTTCCGGGGGCGCCGGCGGCGGAGCGGATTCGGGCGGAGCTTCCGGCGAGCCTGGAGTGGCTGGCGCGGATGGCGCTGCTCGAGGGGTGAGGACCTTCCGCCGCGGCCGCCTGTGCTGCCCCAACGCCCACAACGCGCGGAGTGGTTGCCGAAGGTCCGAACCGGCGTTACTGCGCGGCCGTCTTCTTGGGGACTGCAACGTCGCGCAGCGTCGTCGTCACCGGTGCTGCCAGGTCGACAAAGCCCGCCAGCATCTCTTCCCAGGTCTGGTCGCCCCAGAAGACATCGGACTTGGGATCCGGATTGAACGGATTGTTCGGCGAATTGTCGTAGTGCGCCACGCACTCGATCACGGTGCCTTTGGGAAGCAACTTGGGCTGGGCGAGGTAATACGTCAATTGCCAGTTGAAATTGTATTTCGGAACGGTGAGTAGAGTCTCGGATTCGCCCGTCGGATAGGTGGCGCGGTACTCGAACGATTTCCCGCGCACGTGCATGTGCGGGAACAGCGAAAGCAATTGCGTATCTTCATAGAGCCTGACCCGCGCCGTCACGGCCTGGTCGGCCGCACCTGCCGGAATGTGCAGATTGCGATTCCCGACATAGGTATTGAACACCCGGTACTGCGGAGGCTGCTTGGCAAAAACGAACCCCACGCGCGTGCGGTCGGCGGCCGCCTTCCCGTTGGTGGTGTAGTGCATCTGGAAGATCAGGTCGGACCCTTTGGGGACCAGCCGCGCCAGCCCCGGCTTCAACTGATACGGCACTCCTCCCGGCACGTACACACCGACGATCTCCGCTCCCGAAGTAATGCCGAGAGCGCCCTGGCCCGTGTCCGGGCGGTGCGGCGTTTCTTTCTGGGGCGGCACGTACGCTATGCCCGGCTTCAAGTCCGCCAGGTAGTCCGAATCGGGAGGTCGTGCCAGCATCACCACGTGGTGTACCACCGACTTGTTGCCGGGACGCACTTCGACCTGTTCCACCCATCGATCCTCGGTGAAACCCGTCGGCACTACGAAGTACGTGTATTCCACCGTACCCGACGCCGGAACTTGGTAAGCCTGGGGCATCTCCAGAACCAGGTCCGGTTTCCCCATGGCCCAACCTTCGGCGAAAGTCAGCGGCTTGGGTGCGTCTTTGGGATCGCCCTCCCTGGCGCCGCTGTCGGCCCAAGCCACTAGCGTGTCGGTTTCGGTCTTAGACAGGCGCCGGTCATTCTCGAACTGTCCGTGAGCCGGATCGGCGAACCACGGCGGCATCTTGCGGATCAGCACGGCCTCTTTTATGGCTTTGGCCCATTGCCTGGTATCGGCATAGGTCAGCAGGGACATCGGCGCGGCTTCGCCCGGCCGATGGCATCCCTGGCAGCGGGCCTGCAAGACCGGCTCGACATCCTTGTGAAAAGTGACCTCTTTGACACCAGGGGCGGCCAAGAGAGTGAAACAGGTGGAAAAGCTCAGCAGGAATCGTCGCATGTGCGTCCCCTCACGCTCCATACATCATATATCCAAAAGGGGCAGGCGGATGGCTGCGGCCTGCCGCTGACGCTGCTGACGCCATCGCGCGGCCGCACGCTTCCCACGGTGCGGGTGCTTTTTCGATCCAGTCCCCCATCGAGTCGAGAAGTTGGATGGTACTAAACAACCGGCACATTAACATCAATCATCCACATTTCATTGAGACTCGTTTCATTGAGACTCGCAAAATACGGTGACACTTTTCGTCCGGACCAATGATCTGCGCGCTGGCGGAAGCCGGCTGAAAGCCGGCTGCAAGGCAGGATTGCCCCACGTGCGTTGCCAGATCTGTCACTGCAATTTGCGAGCCTCGGTAGCGAGTTCGCGATTTCACCGTTTTCCAGACACTCGACCAGCTTGAGTCTTGTGGGACTCACACCAGGCCGCCGTAACACAGGCGCGGAGCCTGTGCTACGGTGGTCTGGTTGAAATGAACGGCGCCGAATCCCTCCTGCGAACCCTGGAAGCCAACCGGGTCGACCACTGCTTTATGAACCCCGGAACGTCCGAGATGCGTTTCGTGGCGGCGCTCGATCGCGTGAAGGCGGTTCGCGGCATTCTCTGCCTCTTCGAAGGCGTCTGCTCCGGGGCCGCCGACGGGTACGCCCGCATGAAAGGCGCCCCCGCGGCCACCCTGCTGCATCTTGGCCCCGGCCTGGCCAACGGCTTGTCGAACCTGCACAACGCGCGCAAAGCGCGCAGCCCCGTCATCAACATCGTGGGCGAGCACTCCACCCGCCACCTGCAGTACGACGCGCCTCTTTCCTCGGACATCCAGGCCTTCGCGCGAACCGTCTCCGGCCACGTCCGCGTGGTGAACCACGCCCCGGACATGGGCGCGGCGGCATCGGAAATCATCGCCGCGGCCATCGCCCCTCCCGGACAGGTGGCCACCCTGATCGTACCGGCCGACGTCTCGTGGACCGAAGCCGGCGGCTGCGGACCGGTGGTCCCGCGGCCGCAGCGGCAGCCGCCGTCCGGCGAAACCATCGCCCACGCCGCTAAACTCCTGCGGCTGGAAGGCGCCGCCCTCCTGCTCGGCGGCGCCACCATCAACGATCGCGCGCTAGCCGCCGCGGGCCGCATCGCGGCTCACACCGGCGCGCCCATCTTCGCCGATCGCAACGCGCCGCGCATCGCCTCCGGCCGCGGGCGCTTCCATCCGCAGACCGTGCCCTACTTTCCCGAGCCCGCGATCGCCCTGCTGGCCAGCGTTCGCAACCTCGTCCTGGTGGAGACGCAAGCGCCCGTCTCGTTCTTCGGGTATCCGGACACGCCCAGCTACCTGCTCCCACCCGAATGCTCCGTTTCCGTGCTCGCTCAACGGTCCGAGGATGGCACCGCCGCTCTCGAAGCTCTGGCGGATGAATGCGGCGCCGCGGGATCCGCCATCCCGGAGACCCCGCTGCCGGCCGCCTCTCCGCGCGAAGGCCCGCTCACCGCCGGCGCAGCCGGAGTCACGCTCGCGGCCTGGCTTCCCGAGTCCGCGATCCTTTCCGATGAGATGGTCTCCGCCGGCGCTGCCGTGGTGCCACACTTGCTGCACGCCGCGCCACACGACCGGTTGCCGGTCACCGGCGGCTCCATCGGCCAGGGGCTTCCCGTGGCCCTGGGCGCCGCGCTCGCCTGTCCGGACCGCAAAGTCCTCGCGCTCGAAGCCGATGGCAGCGGCATGTACAGTCTGCAATCCCTCTGGACCATGGCCCGCGAGAATCTCGATGTGCTCACCGTGATCTTCGCCAACCGCCGCTACCAGATTTTGGAGATCGAGATGCGCCGCGTGGGTGTCGCCGCTCTCAGCGAAAGCGTCCGCGACAGCATCGATATCGGGCGGCCCGGTTTGGATTGGGTCCGCTTATCGGAAGGGATGGGCGTGCCCGCCACGCGCGCCACCAGCGCCGCGGAATTCGAGGCGCAGTTTCGAACCGCCATCGGCGAGCGCGGCCCGCGACTGATCGAGGCCGTGTTGAGCCCGGGGTGATGTCAAGGGCTTCGCCGGCGGGTGACAGACGACAAAAACCGATCGTCTGTCCTACCTACTTCTTGCACTCCTTGGCGTCTTTGTTCTTGGGGTTCCTGCAATCGATCGCGGGCGTCTCTTTGGTCTTGTCGTCGGGCAGCGGCGGAGGCGTCGTGGCGTCCGAGTCGAACGTGATCTCGGTCGAGGCCGAGTACTTGCGGTAAAGCCGGAACTCTTCGTCGATCCTTTGCAGATTGTCGCTGAAGCTGGCATCCACCCGTGCCTTCATCGGCAGAAGAAACGTGTGGCCCGAAAGATCCGTGTAATCGTAATCCAGGACCGTGGCCACACTCTTGACCGGGAAGGACTCCGGAATATCCAAGGCCTCCGTAGTAAGCCGCATGATGACGTGTGTTTCGGGATCCACCTCCACGAGCCCGCGGTACGCGGTCACGATGCTGAGCTTGGCCTCGTCCACCGTGATCCGGTACTGCGATCGGAGCTGCGCGATATGGTAGGCAAAGGCCATCACGCGCTTGCCGCGCAGCGTTCCCCAGTGGTCCCATTCGAAACGCGCCTGGCTGGCCGGTTCGAAAATCTCGCGCATCATGCTGCCGAAGTCGCCGAAGGACTTGCTGCCGCCCACTTCGCTGTAGTCCTTGTTGACCACCGTGTTGTTGGCCAGAATCACCTTGTACTGCTCCTTCTGCTCGAAGTAGCTGAGCCGGATCTGCAAAGTGTCCAACTGCTGCCAGTAGGGATCGCCGCCGGGGCTGCCGCCGTAGCGCGTGCCGGGCTTGGCCGCTCCGTAGCGCCTGGTCACCTGTGTGCAGATGAAGTCCGGCAGATTCTTGCTGTAATTGAGGGCGTAGGAGCGCATGTCGTCGATGATGGCAGCCTGTTCGACGGAGGAAGGCGGCGGAATCGGCGTGGGCGGGACCGGTGGCAGGATCGGGTTGGCCGCTGCGAGAGCCTGGGTGCGGTCGCGGAGGCCCTCCAGCGCGCGCAGGGTGTTGGGGCCGATCTTGCCGTAGCCCTGAATCTCTTCGAGGGTCCGGTTGTCCAGCCGTTCGGTGAGCTTCACCGTCGCGAGATACTTGGCCAGCTCGCGGTCCGTCATCTTGCCCTCGGCGATGAGCTTCTCGGACGACTGCAGAAACGCGACCAGCTTTTCGACGGACAGAGCCTGGCCCATCGCGGCGAGGCAGACCGCGAAGAAGACAGCCAGAATACGGCAACCCATGTCTACCATTTTCTCATGACCGCGCTACCGGTAAGTTTTGTCGTCCAGCCGGCTGATATCCGCGCTGTCCGGCAGCACCCCCACGGTCACGATGGCGAACGTGAAGACGCTCGTGCCCGGCTCCAGGTGGCCGCCGAAGGCTTTGTCCGGATTGGCCAGCGTCATGTGGGCGTGGATCCGGCCATCCATGATGTAGCCGTTCATGCCGATCATATCCGCCGGCGCCGTGGGGTCCTTCACATACATGTTTTTCGACGGAAATGTGCGATTGCTGACCTGGTGCACATGGTAGCCCTTCACCGACCCCGCGCCCGCCAGGATCACGGCGTTGCGAATCTTGTTCACCTTCACCATGTTCTCCATTCCGGCCAGCAGATCGGTCTCGTATTTGAAACGGAAGATCAGGACCCGCTCGAACTGCGAGGTCACCGCGTAGGCGTCGGGAACCTGGCTGGAGTTGGCCTTGATGTCGGCGGGGTTCGGAGCGTTGGTGATCTCCTTGCGGGATTCCTGGGCGGCGGCAAGGGAGAGGAATGCAGCTATGGCAACGAGCTTTCGCATGACGCAAGCTTACAACAGTTGTGGGACAGGCCTCCCGGCCTGTCCAATGCCGCAAACCTTACCGGCGCGGCGCGTGCGGTTTCAGCGGCTTGAGATCTGCACGTGGCGCTGGGTCTTGCTCCTCTTTGTTCTTCAAATCCTCGAACATCCGTTTCAGATCGTAATCGAATTGCGCGGCGTAGGCGTCTCCGGCCTTACGGACCTCTTCGACAATCTCGTCTTTCCACTTCATGGCTCGTTTTCTCCCATCAGCTCTTCCGGCGTACAAAGGCTCGGCACGTCATATCCGTGGCGCTCGACCACGCTCCGGATCGCCCGGTCCAGTTCGGCGTTGGCGATGTGGCGGCAGTTCCAGGTCAGCAGGTACTCGCAGCCATACACCGTAGCAATCGCGATGTGCGCAGCATCGCGCGCGGCTTTTCGCGGAATTGTGCCCTCGGCAATCAAGTCTTCGGCCAATTCCAGTATCTCGTCACTGATCGGTAAGAGTGGCACACCCGCCAAGAGCCCCGGCGGCGGTTGGCGAGCTGGGGGTCACCCACGCGCACTTCCGTAAGCACGAGTTCGGAGGCGTACAGATCGAACTCCGTCCGGCGCGATTCCCACCAATCGCG